>JAUWZV010000001.1 GCA_030615105.1 Desulfobacteraceae bacterium | reverse complement strand
AAAAAATTTGATAAGGTTATTCTTAATATGTAACAGGAGCCCACAGCTTGAGAGAATAACAAAAAGAGACAGCCTCGAACTAGTTTTTATATAGCTATAGAATCCCTTTAATAATTTGGATATTTGAAGACTCTTGAGATTTATACAATCCTGAGGTTCAGAGAGGAGAGATTGTGTTACAAGAGATTTTACACTGAATAGGGGACGAGACGCTTTTAAATAATCTTATTTCGGGATTTTCCACCATAGCCTTGTTGATTCTAATAGCCGTGTGTATCTTAATGCTTTCAAAAGGAGCCGATTGGATGATCGATGGTGTTGTCCACCTTGCCCGCAGTACCGGCTTGCCGAGAATAGTCATCGGCGCGACTATTATTTCACTCGGAACAACCACACCCGAGGCGTTTGTCTCGGTCATGGCCGCCTGGTTGGGCAACCCAGGCCTGGCCCTGGGCAATGGCGTTGGATCCATCATTGCCGACACCGGTTTGATTTTTGGTGTGACATGCATATTGACCAGGGTGCCTGTGAACCGCTTTATTCTCAATAGAACGGGTTGGGTGCAGGTGGGGGCCGCGACGTTGTTCGTCGTCATTTCGCTGATTGCTTTGGCCTGGATGGAGGGGGTGCCGGTTTTGCACCGATGGGTTGGGGTGCTTTTTCTGATTTTACTTGGGGGTATATGTATATCACTATCTGATGCGACTGGGGCACCTGATCAATATCCTGGCACAGTATTCCGAGCGGCTTGTTAAGATGATACGTGATCTGGGTATGCGAGGCTTCATCCGTTTTGTTCGAGAGACCATAAGCGGCCCATGGTTGGATGCTGAAAGGCTACAGGAACGTCTCAGCGCCCCTTTTCAACTTCGTTTGCTATAAATACCCAGTTAGGGATAAGAAGCCTCAATATCCCTTAACAATGATAATGGGAAAGGAGTGGTATGTCCAATTGAAAATAATATTGGCAAGAATCAAAGAAAAACGATTGCCCGAAGTGGGTCTTGCCATGATTTTGGGATAAATGTTACGAACAAGTAACATAGCACAACTAAAATCGTATGGAAAGCCCTTTGAATAAAATTCATGCGTGAGCACTGCAAATGATCATGTTTACTTGACACAGGTATAGTTAAGAGTTAAGGCGTAGCGTTATTATTACCAAATCTTAAAACCTTTTAGAATTGCGGAGGTAATGTTCTAATGATCCTAGTCTTTACAAAGTTCGTAATCTGTTCACTCTTTATTATCTTTGCTGGGATGAAAGTAGCCAAATATGGTGACATCATCGCCGAAAAGACCATATTAGGACGGGCTTTAGTAGGATTGCTTTTACTTGCTTTAGTTACATCTCTGCCAGAGGTCTTTTGTGGAATAAGCGCGGTTGCCATCGTGGGAATTCCAGACCTGACCTTGGGAGATATCTTTGGGAGTTGTATATTTAATTTATTGATCCTTGGTATCCTAGATGTGCTTAATAAGAAGGAACCTTTCTTATATCACGCCAGCCAGAGCCATATTATGTCAGCAGGTTTTTTTGCAGCGCTGATGGGAGTGGTGTTAGTTAGCATTTTATTGAGTCAACAGATAGGAATGATCAAAATAGGTTGGATCGATATATATACCCTGATTATTCTAGTGCTTTATTTCTTAATAGTAAGGGGAATCTTCCAGTTTGAACAAAGCCAGAAACCTCCATCTGAAGAGGAACAATATGGCGCTGTTTCATTAAAAGCAACGCTTTGGAAGTTTAGCATTGCCTCGGCCATAGTTATTGGCGCCGCGATGTGGCTTCCTAAGATCGGTGAGGAAATTGCTGTTATGACTGGATTAGCCAACACCTTTGTGGGTACCCTGTTTTTGGCCACGACGACTTCTTTCCCTGAACTAGTGGTTACGATTACCGCCTGGCGCATTGGTGCCAAAGACATGGCTATCGCCGATATTTTGGGAAGCAATTTGTTCGACCTCCTCATTATTGCCATTGACGATGTCTTTTATCTCAAGGGATCATTCCTTTCAGATGTTAATCCGGCTCATATCTTGACAGGCATAATCGCAATTATGATGACCGGTGTGGTTATAGTGGGATTGACTTCTAATTCAAGCCGAAAGACCTTTCGCGTCATTAATTGGGATGCCTTGGCCATAATCGGACTTTTCCTCACTGGTGTCTTCTTTTTATACTGTCTTCTAGGCGGTGGGTAGTGTAGCATGGAGTAGCACCACTGTGGTGCGTTATTTTAGCACGCTTCGAGCTTACGGTCATTAACCGCATTTCACAAAGGTAGATAAAAAAAGGGGGACGTTGGTTCTGAAACAACTTATAGATAACGGTTAAGTTTTGGTATTTCCTCAGAATTCGCTGAACGGTTGACAGCTGAAGTAGTCACACCAGGGAAACGTGCAACTTTCGCTCCGGGATACCCCATCTCCCCCCACAGCCAGTTGACAGAACAACCTCCGTGGCCTGGATACCTTCTTGCTACTGCCTGCCAACCTCAGCTCCGATTCCGTGATCCCCAACCCAAACATTTAAAACTTTTCCGGTCGCTTTTACCTTCTAATCTTAAAGCCCAGGCCTGCCCGCCATCGGCATCGCCTCAGGCGAGGCGGGCGGGTCACGACAAGGTCCATGTGATAATGCCTGGCGATGTAATCCATGTCCCGGCCTTGGGAGAGCAAAGTGTTAATTTCACCAAAATTGGTATTATTAACAATTCGCACTACTCTTCCTCGTGTTACCCTGGTTGTTTCCGCGATCTGCTCCTGGGTCCAGCCCCTCCAAAAAGACGGCGGACAGGCAAGGCGGCTTAAGCGGATAATAATAATGTTTCGGTTGGCCCTTTGGCGCTCTCTAATATCTGAGATCCAGGAATTGAGCGTTTGCTGTATTACCCCTAATTTTTGTGCCAGAGCTGCTTCTGTCCACTTACATTCCGGGTCTGGGCCCGGGGTGATTCTGAATTGAGACTTCCTGGACCTCTTCGCAAAAGTCCATCAAAATTGGAAGATCATTTATGTAAAAAGATCGCCATTCCAATGGCTTAGGTAGGTTTTATTTTCAACAATCAGTCTGGCCGTCTTGGCATCGCCGCCACTATCGTTGCCTTTGGTATCTCTCTGCCCGAACTCATGACGGCTATTGCCGCTGTCCGGAAAAAGCATCCAGAAATTATGGTAGGCAATGTTGTGGGCGCGGACGTTCTGAACTGTCTTTTTGTCATTGGCGCTGCTGCTGCTGTCAAGCCTCTGGCGGTTCCCCCTAACTTTTACAATTTCCACTTCCCGGCCATGAGCCTCATCCTTTACCCGTTCCGGTTCTTCATCTTCATCAACAGGGACGGCTGGTTCAGGAGGTGGCAAGGAGCTTGGCTCTTGGGTGTCTATCTGGTTTACCTATTCCTTCAGTACGCCCTTAACATCGGCACAGTCGGAGGATAGGGAAGTTCAGCAATCTTGCATGCTATAATGGGAATGAGAGTATAAAGATAAAAGTATAGATTCACCGTTTCAGAGACTTATAGTCCTTATAATGAAGAAAAACGCACCAACTGCAATAAGAAGTAGCAACCCTATTGGGATAGAGAAGGCAACAAATATCTTTAAATAAGTTGTCTCGTGGGCCTCTTTAAGCCCGATAATCTGAATAATACTTCTCCAGACCCATCCTATTAGACTGCCTATAAATGGTAATATGGACCAAATCCTGGTAGCCTGAGAATAGGCCACCACCCTGAAGGTAGCCTCAAATCTGTTTTTCCCACCTTTTACCAGAAGGAGCAAAAGATGGATGATAAAGCTTGAGATAAAGATATCAATTGTTACTAATAAGGGTGAAAGGAAGATAAGGGACAAGAATATAATAGGTAAGCCAAATGATATAGAAATACCCTCCAAAGGTTTGAGAAATCCACTGGTAGCGATCATAAATTCCCAGAAAAAGGAAAACATGCTGCTGATAGAGCCTATCAATAGTCCGAATGCCAAAGGCTCTCTCAATCCAGCCCTGACAGGCATATAGGAAAATATTTTCTTGGGTGAAAAGATTGTAGATCTAATTGTTTGCTTTATGCCTTTCCACAGCCCGAGCTGTAAACGTCTTTCCCATGGTGTGGCATGTCTCTTCTCAGCTTTTACATCTTCTTCCTTCTTCAGATATTCAAACCTATTTCCGCAACTTGGGCATCTTACCCATCTTATCCCTGAAGGTATCCTTTCAAGAGGAACGCTTTTTGTATAATTACATTGCGGGCACGTTATCTCTACCATCGCTAAACTCTAAACCTTAGATTATAGTGAATGACAAAAGAAAGTAGTCATTGTGAGGAATCCCGAAGGCTTTCGGGATGACGAAGCAATCCCATGAGATTGCTTCGCTGCGCTCGCAATGACAGGCCCGCCCGCCTCGCCTTGCTTGCATGGCGGGCAGGCTATTGAATGTCAAATTATTTAAGTCATTCACTATAGGAACCCAATATTAACATTACCATCTTTAATCATCATTCAAATGTAACCATTTCCAATGCTTTTCTGTCTTTAAGATTTGGATAATATAATCTCGCTCTTTCTACCTCCTTTTGATCCAGTTCACCTATTATCCAATCTTCTTCCCCCATCTTTGCCTGATGAAGTATCCTTCCATTTGGCATTATAATCCTTGAACTACCGAAAAAGCTCTTCTCTCCCTCTTGTGGCAGGTTACAAAAGATTAGATAAGCACTGTTTTCTATTGCCCTGACAGGAAGAAACATATCAAAGCCCTTCTTTTGTGATGCAGGCCCGGCAGCAAGACAAACAAGATATTCTGCCCCTTGAACTGCCAGTTGCCTCGGAATCTCCGGCATAAAAAGTTCATAGCAGATAAAGATACCGAAAATACCCATGGAGGTCTTAAATACAGAGAGATGATCTCCAGGTTTAAAATATTCTCCCTCGTAAAATCTCTCCCGCCGATAATTACCATTGGGCAATGTTATTTTTTTGTGAATCCCTATCACTCCATCAGGCCCCAAAAATATAGCAGCATTATAAATTACATTATTTGACACGGAATCCCTCAAGGGAAGTCCAATAATCAAATGTACATCTAATTTTGAGCATAATTGAATCAATTCAATTATTGGAGAATCATCAATATTTATAGCTATGTTTTGAAAATCTTTACTGTTATAATTTCCTATCACTGTATAACCTGATAGGTACATCTCAGGGAAGATTATAAGATTGGCTCTCTCTATGTATGCCTTCCTCATAAACTCTTTGGCCTTGTCTAAATTATGACTAATTCCACCAGAGGAAGGAGATATCTGGGCCAAGGCAATTTTTATAGTATTGTTCATCAAAACCTCTGTGATTTAGAATATGTTCTTTTTTATATTCTATCTGTCAAGAAATCAAAAGGAAAATTGAAACATGATATTAAGATTGATAGGTTATGATAACTCATATAATAATTTTAACTATCTTTTGGGCCTTGATAAAAACTTAAGAGCAGTAAATATGCTTGATTTTTCTTTTCAATATTCTATACTAACAAAAGTTCTGGAAAAGGGGGTGATAAAAAATACTGATAGGAATTTAAGGATAGGCATAATCAGGTAATAATATAAAAGAGGGGGGTAATTACCATGGCCGAAAAAAGCGAAAGATCAAGCCTTGAGTTTTTAAAGGACTGGGGCGGAGGGTTAACCAATTGGACTGAAAAGTGGATTCCCGATGCCATAGTTATTGTGTGGATCCTTACAGTTATAACCTTTATCTTTGCATTTATATGGGGAGATGTGGGGCCAGTAAAGGCTGTTCACGCCTGGGGCAAGGGATTTTGGATCTTACTCAAATTTGGCATGCAGATGTGCCTGATTATGATGACCGGCTACATCTTAGCCTGTTCACCGCCTTTAAAAAGGCTGCTAAATGGCCTCTCTAGTCTCCCTAACACAGAAAAGCCATGGCAAGCCATTATGGTTATGGCCCTATTTTCCATGATTATAGCCTGGTTTAACTGGGGCCTGAGCCTGATTGGAAGTGCCATGTTGGCCTTATTTATGGTCAAAAATAATCCTAAGGTAGACTACAGGCTGCTTGTTGCAGGGGCCTACCTTGGACTTGGCTGTACCTGGCATGCTGGTTTATCCGCATCAGCACCCCTGCTGGTAAACACACCTGGAAACTTTCTGATAAAGAGCGGCTACCTGACAGATACTATTTCAACATCTCAGACTATCTTCACCCCATTTAATATCATTTTGCTAATAATCATAATCGTTGTTGTTACCGTCCTGATGTCCCTGATGCATCCCTCAGAGGAAAAGACCTATAAGGTCAAGCCTGAATTGATGAATCAATTAAAGATATACGAGTCTCCAGAGAGGCCGACTGGCAAGCTCAGCCCATCAGCATGGTTAAACTGGTGGCCGGGATGGAATTTCATTATGGCTATAGCCGGTTTTTGGTGGCTCGGTAAAACAATTGGCGAGATCGGATTTGCCAAAGCTATAAATTTGAATAATATCAATCTCTTCTTTCTGATGCATTGTGTCATATTTCACTGGAGACCCTGGAGCTTTCTCAAGGCAACTGAAGAGGCAGGGAGAGCAGTCTGGGGGATTGTAATCCAGTTTCCTTTTTACGCCGGCATCTTTGGTCTGTTTAAATATACTGCCCTGGCAACCGCTTTTACCAGTGCCTTTGTAGCTGTGTGTAGTGGCAGTACCTTTTTGCTGGTCGTATACTGGTATGCCGGTCTTTTAAACTACCTTATTCCTTCAGGTGGTTCAGAATGGGCGATCACTGCCCCTTATCTGCTGCCGGCTGCCAAAGAGTTAGGAGTAGCTGCTAATAAGGTAGTTATAGCCTATGGCTGGGGAGATATGATGACTGATATGATTCAACCCTTCTGGGCGATTGCTATGCTTGCTGTTGCCAAGCTTGAGTTCAGGGAGATCATGGGTTGGCTTCTACTGGTATTTGTTGTCTATTTTGTAATTACATCTATAGCCTTTTTGATTTTGCCAGTACTCTAATTTTGTGATTCAATAAAAAGCCCTGGAACTACAAAAAGTTTCCAGGGCTTTTTTGCCAGAATTAATACAATCATTCAGATAGGAAGACTGTGGCCATGATTTTAGCATCGGTGATGATGTTTTTGATCAGGCAGTATTCATCTGGCTGGTGGGCTGTTTGGGATGTGGTACACCAGACTGCAGCCGGAAGTCCTGCTTCCCTGAAAAATGCTGCAACTGTGCCACCTCCAATACCCATAGGTTTAGCTGTCAATCCGGTTACCTTCTTTATAGCCTTGGCAAGGGCAGCAACCACTGGGGAATCTGTTGGTGTAGGGGGTGCCTCACCCTGCCTGTGGAATACCTCAACATCTATCTTGAGATTGAGTTCCCTGGCAATTCTTTTACTTATGGCAGTAATCTCTTCAATAATCTTATCTACCTGATAATCTGGTAAAATCCGGCAGTCCAGATAAAAGATATCTCTCCCTGGAATGGTGTTTACATTAGGGACATTTGCCTCTATCTTGGTAGGCTCAAATGTTGATTCCTGTGGTTTAAAGATAGGATTCTTGAAGTCAAATCTCTCCTTTAATTTGTCCAATTCCAAAATCAATTTAGCTACACCAAAGAGGCTATTCTTTCCTTTTTCTGGTGTACTTGCATGACACTGTGCGCCAATAATGGTAAATTTTATCCACAGCATTGACTTTTCTGCGATCTCGATCATTGTACCTTCCTCGTTTCCACCGTCAGGAACAATAATCAGATCATCCTCTTTAAAGAGATCCCCCATTTTCTTTAAAAGGTATTTCAGCCCATATTTACTGCCTATCTCTTCATCAGCAACTAAGACAAGGCCAACTTGTCTGGAGAATGGCTTTTTTAAATCCAGAATTCCTTTCACGGCAAGATATGAACTGACTATGCCATGCTGGTTATCCTCAACACCCCGGCCAATAATCTTATCCCCTTCCACTCTCATCTTATATGGATCACCGCTCCATAAACAAAGATCACCAGGAGGGACTATATCCAGGTGACTGAGCACCCAGACAGCCCTTCCTTCCCTACTTCCCTTCCAGGTAGCCACCAAATTGGGCCTGTATCCATTGGCTGCCCTTTTATCCGGGGCATGAATTTCATGGAAAATATCCGGTTTAAGGAGCAAAAGCTGTTCTTTAATATATTCAGCCTTATCATGCTCTCCGCTTCCACCATTTTCTGGACTCAGGGCAGGCCGTGAGGTAAGTTCTCTCTGCATCTCAATGATCTCAGACCTGTAGCTCTCAATTTTGCTGTATAATTCTTCGAGTCCACTCATTGCCGGTCCCCTTCTTGAAACTTGATACTGTATACTTCCTTTTGCTCGCTGTGCTTATTTCGTAATTGCTCAATATCCTGTGGACTTATTGTATGTTATAAAACCTGAACCAACATACAAATGTAGGGTGGCATTTTATAAGCCTTAGGCTTATTAATATGCTACCTGTTTAAGGTCGGGCCTGCCCGCCATCGCTCTCGCTCAGGCGAGGCGGGCGGGTATAAAACCCCTAGCCCAGACCTCTTATTGAAAGTTGGTTATTTGGTATTGATACCCTACAAATAATGATACCGATATCAAATACCCAGAATTGTCGCGCCAGGGCGGGCCGACCCTACATTTTCCACACTTTATTGAGGATGTTCCCTATTTCGTTTATCCAGTTTCAATTTTTCCCCCTCAACCCTCCTTCTTAATAACGGATAGCCCATTCAGGTATGGTCTTAGTGCCTCTGGAATAACCACGGTTCCATCAGGCTGCTGATAATTCTCCAAGATTGCCACAAAAGTTCTTCCAACTGCCAGGCCTGAGCCGTTAATGGTGTGGGCGAGTTCTGTACCGCTCCCCTTTTTCCTTCTAAAGCGAATATTTGCCCTTCTGGCCTGGAAGTCTGTAAAGTTACTGCAAGAGGATATCTCTCTAAATAGTTGCTGTCCCGGGAGCCAGACCTCAATATCATAGGTTTTAGCAGCAGAAAATCCAAGATCACCTGTACATAGTGAAACTACTCTGTAGGGAAGCTCCAGACGCTGTAAAATCTCCTCCGCATCGGTAGTTAAGGACTCCAATTCCTGGTCTGAATCTTCAGGGCAGCAGAATTTAACCAGCTCCACTTTATTAAATTGGTGTTGCCTGATAAGCCCTCTTGTGTCTTTACCGTAAGAGCCTGCCTCTGACCTAAAACATGGGGTATAGGAGACATACTTGATGGGAAGTTCATCAAAGGATAGGATTTCATCCCTGTGTATATTGGTAACCGGTACCTCTGCCGTAGGAATGAGAAAAAGGTCCCAACCGTCCACCTTGAACAGATCCTCTCTAAATTTTGGTAATTGACCTGTTCCTGTCATGCTAATGGAGTTAACAAGAAATGGGGGAAGGATTTCAGTATAACCATGATTATTGGTATGAATGTCGAGCATAAAATTGATCAGCACCCTTTCTAATCTGGCACCCAAACCACTCTGAAGAGAAAATCTACTCCCTGCAATCTTGGCTGCCCGGGAAAAGTCAAGGATATTGAGGTTCTCTCCTATCTCCCAATGGGGAAGAGGGTTAAAATCAAAGTCCCTAATCTTTCCCCACCTTCTAATAACCGGATTATCATCGGCATCCTTACCAACAACCACTGATTCATGTGGGATATTAGGGATAAGCATAAAAGGCCTATTCAACTGATCCATTATATCAGGTAGTTCAGCCTCAATCTCCTTTATCTCTTTGGAGACAGCCTTCATCTCAGAGATAAGGGATGATACATCTTCTCCACTTTTTTTCATAACCGCTATCTGGTCAGAAACTTTATTACGCCTATACCTGAGCTCTTCAAGACTGGTCAGGATAGATCGCCTCTTCTTATCCAGAGACTGAAATCCGGAAAGATCAAGATCATAACCCCTGTCTTTGAGCATATCGTTTATTAGATCAAGGTTAGACCGAACAAACTTTAGATCAAGCATCCCGCCTCCTTTTCCTGCCTAATACCAGAGTCGACCAAGGTAAGGTTATTGAGATGCGAGTCCTTCCCGACCATTATTTCCTCAATGTTGAGTTCAAAGCTGTGGTCATGGATGGCAGCCTCTAGAAAGTCGCTAACCGCTGGTCTTAAAATCGCTTGGGCCATTCTTCGGCCGCCGATCCTATAGGGTAAAATCACCTTGTTTGCACATTCATCTACTTAATAATATTTTCTGTTTGATTCTAAATAAAATATAAATCTCTCTGGGGAAGAGAACTGGAGTGTCTAAAAATCTGTCGATTTTAGACATGAGGATTTTTTAGGCAGCTTACTTTTTAGCAGGTGAAGAACTTATCGCCTCTACAGTAAATTCGCTTATATCTTTAGGTAAGTCGCTAAAAATAATCATAAAAGGAATGGAAGAGTTAGGAAGGATATTTGTATTCATCTTATTTTTGCCGAATCTATTCATTAGCCGATTATTTATCTCTTCCATAGACAGGGATTGCAGTTCCTTATCAATTATTGGGTTTCCAGCATAGTTAATTTTGCTTTTAACTACCTTACCTTTGGGATCCAGGATATTGGATCTGACCCTGATAAAACTCCTTTTATCTGGGTAATTATTTGTTACTAAACCTGTAACCACAAAGAGCTTGCCGAGTTTTTCAGAATTAACAAAAGAACCCTTTAAATCTTTAAAGGATAGTCTTTTGTTTCCCATGTCAAAGACCTGTTCTTTAGATAGGGGTTTTTTAAGGAAAGGAATGTATTCTGATAGTAAATCTGGTTTAAACATAATCAAGGCAGCTACAGCCCCAACAAGTAAAAGAATGATTATCAAAATTGTGATCAATAATCTTGATCTTCGCCTTTTTTTAATAATCGGGCGGGGCTTAACTGGCTCTTTTTCCTCTTCTATCTCTTCTTTGCTTTCCAATTCCTTTTGGGCTATAATTTCTTGTTCAAGCTTTGTTGCCCTATCTATTGCCTCATCGATATCTATCTTCTCCTCTCCCTCCACCTCTACAGGGCCTTCCTCTAAATCAGCTAAATCTTCAAAAGATACTGCTTCTATCCCTTCCTCTTCCTGACCAAGCTTTTCCTGAATCTCTTCAGGGGTTAAGATCATTGTCTTTTCTGTTTCCTTAATTGGGACTTCCTCAATCTCAGGCTCTGCTTTGGGCGGAAAGGCAGTAAATACATGTTTGCAGATGGAGCATCTAACCTTTGAGCCGATTTCTTTCAGAAGATTTTCATCAAGGTTAAATTTAGTGTGGCATCTCTCACATTCAATTATCATGTCTATTCTCCTTAAATTAATCCTTTATATCTAAGTAAGGATATAATAAGGCAGATATCGCACTGGCATTTTTTTTAATATTTTATAATTTCCAATCAAGAGCCATTTTGATGGTTAAATTGTGATCACTAAAAATAACTATTGAATATTCAAGCAAATGTCAACTAATATTCATAAATTAAGTAATTGTGATTTAAGTCTATGAAATATTTTAATCCTCGCAACGGTAGAGTAGTTGAACCCCGGTGAAATATGGACCTCATAGGGCAAGGATGATCCGCTTATGGCGGGTAGGGTTAAGAAAGTAGATCATTCATACTTCCAGTCCTGTAGCCAGAAAGATCCAGGGTGATATATTTAAAACCGAGTTCCTTAAGGTTCTCAACCACTTTATCTCTGATAGGTAATTCTGCCAATCGTAAAATCTCTTCCCTTGAGACCTCGATCCTGGCAATAGGAGGATGATAGCGTACCCTTACTTCTCTAAAACCAAGCTGATGCAAAAATTCTTCCCCTCTCTCTATCATGCATAGGTCTTTTCCCTTTATATACGTGTCAAAGGCAATCCTTGAGGCCAGGCACGCAGAAGATGGCGTATTCCAGAGGTCTATCTTCCTTTCTTTCGCCTCTTTTCTTATATCTTCTTTTGTAAAGCCAGCCTCCAGCAAGGGACTTCTTATGCCTGATTTGTGTGCTGCCTTCAGACCAGGCCGGTAATCTTTCATGTCGTCAAGATTGCTCCCATCGATTATATATTCAAGGCCGCACTTTTTTGCCTCTTTTTTTAACTCCTTAATCATTGTTAGTTTACAGAAATGACACCTCATGCCATCATTCTTAAGAAAATCTTTATTGGAAAGTATATCAAATTTGATCTTTATATGATTTATCCCTAATCTACTGGTAAAATTTTCTGCCCTGACAATTTCATTCTTTGGAAAGATTGGGGAGATGAAGGTAGCTGCCTTTACCTTTTCTTTCAGTATTTCGGAGGCTACATGAAGGAGGAGGGTGCTATCAACACCGCCTGAAAAGGCGATAAGCACAGATCCCATGGCATCTAAAATATTTTTCAGCTTCCTATTTTTAGTCACTGACATATAAAATCCTTGTTTTTCTGGCAGGAAATATTTGGCATGAGTGGAGAAGCCTTGTTCTCCTTTGTTTAAGAATTCTTAATTGGAATTATTTACATATTCTTGAGGAGGTGCTGAGGATGACTAAGATAGAAATGACCTGTTTGAATCCATTCTTTAAGGATCTCCGCAATCTCTTTAGCCCTCACATAAGAGGACATTGGCGCGGTTTGTATACTCTGGCCATTCAGGGTTATTGTCCCGCTTTTCAATTCCGCATAGCTTACCTCGCCGAGACTTTTGGCCCTTCCCTGGGGATAGTCTTTTCCATAATCAATAATCTGGGTGAAGATATCCTCATCAGAGACACCTGTGTACCTTGCCATATCCTCATTGAGGATTGGAATCGGTAAACCCATACCTACAGCTAAGGAACATCCATACCCAAGAATACTCACCCCGACTAACCATCGTGGATTCATCTCCTTTAAATTGCCCATCACCATTAATGTTGCACCTGGTTCTAAGGGGACCCCATTTTTTCCTCTCTTAACTGACAGATTGTGCTGGGTGCCAGCCCATGTTATGTATCCCTGCGTGCCTCCAAGGAAAATCCTGGTCCCTAGACCTATAGTCAGGCAGTAAGGATCATTAAGGAGTGGGCTTAGCTGACCAGCTGTTGCATAGTTCACATTACCGGCCTTAGGTCTCAAGACGCCCATATAGGTATAGATCGTTTCGTCCTTCATGTTTATAGCACAATTGTAGTTCTGGTAGGAATTTCTGGGATTGAGTAAAACTGCATAAGGTAGATCTGATAGTCTTATTTGCTTTTTTATTTCTTTACTTGGATAGCAGTCTGTTGTGTAAGACTTAGCTATTAATTCCACCTTTTTACCAGACACCAGATCTTCGATAACGTGTCCGCCACCATATTTGAACTGACCTGGGTGGACCTTATTTAATGGATCATCCATGATCGGTTCAGAGGCACCAATATATATATCTACAGCAGCAAGTCCGGCATAGGCAGGAACACCGTTTAGGGTGACCTGATATGCCTTGATAGGTGGTTTACTCTGTCCAAAGTTAATAAAGGCTCCTGATGAGCACATTGGGGAAAGGGTTCCAGTTGTAACTACATCAATCTCCTTTGCGGCTTTTTCAGGGCCCTTTTCCTTTACTATGCCTACCATCTCTTCGGCGGTAACCACCACTACTTTACCCTCTTTTATCCGCCTGTTTATTTCATCGATTGTCTTTTTCACCTTATGCTTAGCCATATTACAAATCTCACAAAATTGTGGTCACTATATGAAAATCCTTTTATCTTTACAAGAAGAAGTTTATCTAAAGTTTTTTAAAAAATTAAAACTGTGAAAATAAAAAAGGGATTCTTGACTTTATTATTTCTTTGGATAACAATAAAATAAAATTTAAGGGGCTTCTCCCCAATTGGAGTAATGGAATACTGGAGTGATGGGTTCAATCGAATGACTATTGACAATTGTGAATTTCCAACATTAATATTCAATTGACAATTATCAATATTCAATTTTTATTATTCACTATTCCAGTACTTTTACCCCGTTAAATATGAGCTTTTAAACGCTCATATTTTAAGACAATCTAAGGAGCATAATGATGGCATATTTCAATAAAACCCTATTTAACAGGGCAGGCACTCCCTGGCCCAGACCTGATTTGCAAGACCGGAATTCTGCAGGCTTCGCTTACAAGATGTTAAAGCGGTAATAGCTTTTTCCAGGCAAGTAGCGCCAGGGCGGGCCATCATTCCATGTGGTCGGCATAAATCAGGCACTACTAAAAATACTGTGATTTCAATAAGATATAGAAATTCAGAGATACTGTATTTATAAAGCTAAATAGTATGGTTGCTGAAAATGGAAAAATAAAGGTATCCAGCCGGGTAAAGATAGGAGACTTGACAGTTGGCGGGAACGGCCCTCTATTTTTGATCTCCGGTCCATGTGTGATAGAGAATAAAGAGCTAACTCTTAAGGTGGCGAGATTTTTAAAGGGATTAGCACAAAGGGTGAAAATTCCAGTAATCTTCAAGAGTTCTTATGATAAGGCCAATCGCACATCAATCGAGTCCTTTAGGGGTCCGGGTTTGAATGAAGGATTGGAGATTCTTAAAGAGGTAAAGAATACCATGGGTTTGCCAATTCTATCAGATATACATCAGGTGAGTGAGATCGGGAAAGCAGCAGAGATTTTGGATATTATTCAGATTCCTGCATTTCTATCCCGCCAGACAGATTTAATATTAGAGGCAGCCAGAACTCGTTTACCAATAAATATAAAAAAGGGGCAATTCCTCTCTCCCTGGGATATTGAGCAGGTTGTTTTAAAGGCTGTATCAGGGGGCAATAGCAGCATTTTATTAACAGAAAGAGGAACATCCTTTGGTTACAATAACCTTATTGTGGATATGAGATCTTTATCTGTTATGAAGAATCTTGGATATCCGGTTGTCTTTGATGCCACCCATGGTGTACAATTACCTGGAGGCCGGGGTAAGTCATCCGGTGGGCAGAGACAATTCGTTGCTCCTCTTGCAAGGGCAGCTGTAGCCGCTGGTGCTGACGGAGTTTTTTTGGAGATCCATCCAGATCCTGATTCAGCCCTCTCTGACGGTCCAAATTCTCTTCCATTTGAGCAAGTTGAACCCCTTCTTAATACACTTAAGAAAATACACCGGTTAGTTAGGGAGAAAGTGACTAAAGCCCGCCCTGGTACGATGTGATATAAACAGCCTATCAAGTCTATATGCCAGTATGTGCTTGAATTAGACTATTAAACCTATAGATCAGGTCTGGGCCAGGGTTTAAAGTGATCTAAAGTGAGCTAAAGTTATGGAGGAGAAACACAATATTATCTTAAAGTAAATAATGATGTTAACTCGAGCAGTCAAATCATTTTTTCTATTTAAACTTTAGGCACCTATAACTTTAGGCATTAGGCATTTTAGTTGGTATAATTTATGAAAAAAGTTCCTATAATAATTTGGCCGGTAGCAGGTATTTTTTTACTATTAATTATAACCGCTTTTTTTCTCTTTAAGGTACCCTATTTAGTTATGGTTTCCTCAACAACATCCAATTTGATACCCAGAGAATCCCTTAAAATTTCCGATATCAAATATAGCCAGGATTATAAAAATGGCAAAGGAAAATGGGAGCTTAAGGCAAAAGAGGCCCATTTTTTTAACAAAAGGCAGATTGTGACTTTAAAGGATGTTTTTTTAAAATTAGACTCTATTGAAAAGAACTCTTTTACCATAAAAGGAAACGAAGGTGATTATTTCAGGGAGAGTGGGAAAATTATCTTAAAAGGGGATGTGATTGGGAGGTCTGCTAACGGCTACCAGATAGAAACAAGCCTTTTAATCTATAGACAGAAAGATGAATCTGTGGAAACAGATAAATCTATAAAAATAATTGGTCCTTTCTTTGAGGTCAATGGAAATGGTCTTTATATTGACCTAAAAAGGGAGAAATTTACAGTAAAGAAAAATGTTTGTACAACCGTTATGGGTGGGGTTTTTGATAGATGAGGATTTTACTTTCTATTTTTTCTTTTAGTGTAATCATATTCTTTGTTTTTCTGGTACCTCCTCAAATCAGCGCCTTTTCTAAAGCAAACCCTGTTAGATTTAACAGGGGACATTATACCCTGTGTGAATCCGCCCCGTCCCCAGACAAGGGGTATTCTAACAGGGTAAGCCAGGCATCCAAAAAGATCTCCTCAAAGAGCCCTATTATTATCCACTCAAATAGCCTTGAGGTTGATCAGAAAAAAAGGTTAATTGTATTTGAAGGTAAGGTCAGGGCCAGAAGAGAAGATATGGTGGTAAATTGCCAGAAGATGATTGTATACTATCTTGATAACTCCGCTAAAAATGAATCCAGTGTAGAATCCAGCAGGATAGATAAGATTATTGCCTTAGGAGATGTTATTATTAATCGCTCTGATGGTGGTGTGGCCCGGGCAGGGAAGGCAGTTTTTTATCAGAATGAGGACAAGGTTGTGCTTACAGAAAATCCTATTATCCAACAAGGTCCAGATTTTGTAGAGGGGCACCGTATAATTATATTTTTAAATGAAAATCGGATTATAATTGAGGGGGGTGAAACGAAAAGGGTCAAGGCCACTCTATTCCCTAAGGAGGAAAAAGGAAAAGAATGAAGTCCTTTCGTGCTTTCATGCCACAAAGAAGGATGAAAATATTAAACCAAATTCGACATGCAAATACTAAACCCTAAATCCGAAATTCTAAACAATACCAAATACCAAAATCCAAATGACCAAAACATGTTTAGATGTGGGGGCTCGGTAAAAATTTTTTCAATGAGTTTCGGATTTTGGACATTTAAATTTTGAATTTGGTCCGAAAATAGAATTAATTTTCATCCTTCGTGGTGCCCAGAATGGGCATGAGTGTTTGTTTAGGGTTTGGTGCTTAGGCCCGCCCTGGCGCGAATTGCCAGGAATATTATCTTGTAGTTGTATTACTTCGGAAGTGAAAGCAATATAACTAAAACCTTGTAAACCAGTTCTGGGTCAGGGATTTAGAATTTTCAAAGATGGTTATTAAAAAATCTAGCTCTAAAGAATAACAGGCGAATATTTTTAGATGAGAGAGGAAAATAATAGAGGTTCTTTAAATGTAAAGGATCTTGTTAAATTCTATGGGAAGAGGGCAGTTGTAAATAGGGTAAATTTATCGGTTAAAAGGGGACAGATTGTTGGACTCCTTGGACCAAATGGGGCAGGTAAAACCACTACTTTCTATATGATAGTTGGCTTGATTAGGACTAAGGAAGGTCAGATATTTTTGGATGGGCGAGATATTACCCGCGAGCCGATGTATTTAAGGGCCAGGCAGGGGATTAATTATCTCTCTCAGGAACCATCGGTTTTCAGAAAACTTACTGTTGAGGAAAACCTTTTAGCTATTATGGAGATTATAAATATACCAGTCCAGGAAAGAGATGAATTTCTTCAGTCCCTTTTATCTGAGCTGAACATAGGCCATTTGGCCAAACAAAAGGCCTACTCTCTCTCTGGCGGTGAGAGGAGAAGACTGGAAATTACAAGGTCCCTGATTACTAATCCCAAATTTATTTTGCTTGATGAGCCATTTGCAGGCATTGATCCTATGGCTATTAATGATATCAAGCAAATAATTAAAGGGCTTAAGGAAAGGGATTTGGGGATATTGATATCAGACCATAATGTCAGGGAAACATTGGATGTCTGTGATCTTGCTTACATTATAAATGAGGGTGAGATTATCGAGTTCGGTGAACCTGGAAAGATTGCAGCCAGTGAGGTAGTTAGGTCTGTTTATTTAGGAGAAGGTTTTTATTTATAGATTTTATATAGATATATACCATGGCACTTGAACTTAGACAATCACTCAAGATGGTCCAGCGGATAATAATGACGCCCCAGCTGCAGCAGGCCATCAAATTTTTACAACTCTCCAGACTGGAGCTCTGTCAGACAGTGAATCACGAGATGGAGATCAATCCATTACTGGAGGAGGTTCCAGGTGATGAGACAGAGGAAAGATTGCCAGAAGAGGAAAAGAAAGAAGAATCTATCAAAGAAGAGCCCCTAAAAGAGGTAACAATTAAAGAGACACTAAGGGATGATTTCGATTGGGAGGCATACATCTCAGAATATAATACAGCATGGGCAAGCTCACCCAATGAAGGTGCAGAAGACAGACAACAATCCTTTGAGAATTTAATTTCTCCTAAAACAAATCTTTACTCCCATCTTATGTGGCAATTACAACTCAGCGATCTTGATGAAGTGCAGAAGGAGATCGGGAGATACATTATTGGCAACATTGACTCTGATGGCTATCTTAAGACATCTATTGATAATATTATCCTATCTACCCATCGATCAAGAGAGGAGATCTTAAAGGTACTGGATATTATACACGAGCTTGATCCTGTTGGTGTCGGGGCAAAAGATACCAAGGAATGTCTCTTGATTCAGCTACGTTTTCAGAATCTGATGGGGAGTACAGTAGAAAAAATCTTGACTGATCATCTGAAGCAATTGGAGAAAAAAAGATACCACCAGATTGCTAAAAATCTGGAAGTTTCATTGGAGGAGGTTTTAAATGCTGTATCTGTTATAGCCTCTTTGGAGCCTAAACCAGGTCGTTTCTATAATGATGAGGAAACTATATATATAACCCCTGATGTTTACGTCTATAAAATGGGGGATGAGTTCCGCATTGTTTTAAATGATGACGGCCTTCCCAAATTAAGAATCAGTGCATTCTATAAAGAGACACTCGTTAAGAAAGATGATCTATCCAGGGCTACGAGGGAATATATTAGGGATAAGCTAAAGAGCGCCTCCTGGCTTATCAAAAGCATTCATCAAAGGCAGAAAACAATCTATAAGGCCACAGAGAGCATTGTTAAGTTACAAAAAGACTTTTTTGAGTTTGGAGCAGCGCATTTGAAACCAATGGTTTTGAGAGATGTAGCTGAAGATATTCAGATGCATGAATCAACTATAAGCCGGGTCATGAATAACAAATATATGTATACCCCTTTTGGTGTTTTGGAGTTAAAATATTTTTTGAATAGTGGTATCCAATCAGTTGATGGAGTGGATAAAGTGGCCTCTTTGAGCGTTAAGGAGAGGCTTAAGGAGATAATCAGGGCTGAAGACAAGTCCAAACCCTTTAGTGATCAGGAGATAGTTAATATTTTAAAGCGATCAAATATAGATATAGCCCGCAGGACCGTGGCCAAGTATAGGGAGATGCTTAGAATCCTTCCATCGAATCAAAGAAAGAATACTTATAGATAGGCTTGCTGATTTATTATTTTAGCTTTTTAGTTAGCAAAACTCGGGGTCAAACCGACGAGGCATGCCGTAAGAAAATCCTAAATTCGAATATCGAAACTCGAAACAATATCTAAATTTCAAATGTTCAAAATTCGAAACATCACAAAGTGTTATTTGCTCAAAGAAAAGTCTCATGGTTTAGAACATTGGAATTTTGGTAATTCGGATTTGTTTCGTATTTCGTGCTTAGGATTTCGAATTTAAAGTCATCAGCACTTGCTTTAATTGCAAAACTTGACACAAATGTTAAGATCTTGGGTTACGAAGACATCTAGTCAGGATCGATGTTTGACTTTCAGATTTTTTTTTGTTAAGAATTCATCTTTTTTAAGGAGGATAGAATGGAGATATCTTTTACTTTTAGGCATATGGAACCATCAGAAGAATTAAAGTCATATGTAGAGGAAAAGGTTTATAAGGTAAAGAAGTACTTTGATTCTCCTGTTGAGGCCCATATTGTTCTTAAGGTAGAAAAATTTAGGCACATTGCTGACGTGGCTTTATCTATTGATGGAAACAAGATTAAGGCTGTAGATGAGAGTGGTGATATGTATTCGTCTATTGATCAGGTAATGGATAAGATAGAGGTGCAGCTCAGGCGCATGCTCTCTCGAAAAAGGGAATATAAATTGGAGGATATTAAAGGTGGGGATTTCTTAAATGGTGAGATAGAAACCCAAGAAAGGCAAGATGAATCGGATCCTAAGATAATAAAGACAGAAAGAGTGGATGTAAAACCTATGGATGTAAATGAGGCGGCAATGCAAATGGAGTTATCAAAAGGAAATTTTCTTGTGTTTACTAATTCTAAATCTAAAAATATTAACGTTATCTACAAACGAAAAGATGGGAATTTAGGTCTTATTGAAACCTCTACTAAATAGCTAATCAAGGGTAAGGGAATGAAACTTTCAGAAATACTTAAACCACAGTTTATTATCGCTGATCTGAGGGCTCATGATAAAAAAGGGGTTTTGGAAGAGCTCACACAGATTATAACCGAGCAGGAGACTTCTTTAAATAAAGGGTCTTTACTTCAGGTTCTTTTAGAGAGAGAGAGGCTGGGAAGCACTGGCATAGGCGATGGGATTGCTCTGCCTCATGGAAAATTAAAGGGATTGAATAAACTCCTAATCTCTTTTGGCAGAAGCACTGATGGCCTGAATTTTGATTCCATAGATGAAAAACCTGCATATCTTCTCTTTCTTTTGCTTGCACCTGAGAATTCAGCTGGTATGCACCTGAAGGCCCTGGCCAAGATATCAAGGATGTTAAAAGATGGTAATTTTAGGTGGCGGTTGATGAGCGCAAAATCCAGGGAAGAGATCTATGAGATTATAATAGATAAGAATGAGGAGTTTTAACTTTTTTAATGATCGGTTTGCTTATTATAACTCACGGGCAGTTAGCAAAAGAACTCCTCGAGGCAGCCGAATTTATTGTGGGGGCTGTGGAGTCTGTTGAGTGCATTTCCATTGATGCCATGAAGGATTCCAAAAAATTAAGAGATATGATCGAGAAAAAAATAGACTCTCTGAATCAAGGGCAAGGTGTTCTTGTTATGACAGACATGTTTGGAGGGACACCATCAAATCTGGCCCTGTCTTTTCTTCAAAAAAACATAGTTGAGATCGTAACAGGCATAAATTTACCTATGGTAATAGCCATTGCCCATCATAGGGAAGGACACAGCTTAGCAGAAATAGCAGATATGGCAAAGACCGCAGGAAAAAGAAGCATTTCTCTGGCGAGCGAGCTACTTACACCAACACAAGAGAAATAAAGTAGGCAGTATACAGTAAGGAGCAGGCACTATATACTGCTTACTTTTTACTGCATACTATAAAGAGGAGGCAGTCATGACAGTAAAGGTAGGGATTAATGGTTTTGGGCGTATAGGCAGAATGGTTCTCCGTGCAGCATACACAAGGGATGATATTGAATTCTTAGCCCTAAATGACCTTACAGATCCTAATACCCTTGCCCATCTTCTTAAATATGATTCAGTTCATGGAGTACTCAAGGCTGAAATTAAAGTAGATGAGAATAATATTATAGTTAATGGAAAGAGGATAAGAGTTATCTCGGAAAAGGACCCTGGTAAGCTTCCCTGGAAGGATCTTGGTGTAGATATAGTTCTCGAGTCTACAGGACTTTTCAGAGACAGGTCCCAGGCCTCTAAGCATTTAGATGCTGGGGCTAAAAAGGTTATCATTTCGGCTCCAGCCACAGATCCTGATATAACCCTGGTAATCGGGGTCAATCATAAACAGTACGATCCAAAGAATCATGATATCATTTCAAATGCATCATGTACGACAAATAGTCTGGCCCCGATCTGTAAGGTTTTGTTAGACAGTTTTGGGATTGAAAAAGGCCTTATGACAACAATACATTCTTATACTACAGATCAGAGGCTTCTCGATTTTCCCCACAAGGACCTCAGAAGGGCCAGAGCAGCATCTGTTTCCATGATCCCTACAACTACAGGAGCGGCAAAGGCAGTTTCCCTGGTTATTCCTGAACTGGCTGGCAAGATGAATGGGATGGCCTTAAGGGTTCCCACACCCAATGTATCTTTAACCGATCTTGTTGTCCAGCTAAGTAGACCTGCCACTGCTCAAGAGGTAAATAGGGCCTTTGAAGAGGCCTCTAAGGGTAGCATGAAGGGTATTCTTGAATATTCTGATGAGCCACTTGTTTCCATTGATTTCAATGGAATTACTGCCTCCACTGTTGTGGATGCCCTATCAACAATGACTATAGGGGATGATATGGTAAAGGTTCTTGGGTGGTATGATAATGAATTCGGCTATGCAAACAGGCTTGTAGATCTTGCTGTATACATTGCAAAAAGCTTAGATTAACAGGACGTAACTATTCAGCCACCAAGGCACAAAGCCCGCCTTGGCGCAAGTGCTTGAATATCATATGGGCGCTGCATTATTTATCAGATGAATTCTATATATAAATTCATTACAAGCCAGGTCTGGGCCAGGGACCCAAAGACCTGCCCGACGGACGGCAGGCGGGGAAGATGAATATAAATTGAATAACGGAGTTTTCTTATTAATGAGCCTTAGGCTCATTAATTTCAATGTGCCACGCATTAATGCGCCTGAGGCGCATTAAAAAGGCTATTATAAAGAATAATTCTATAATCTTGTTGCCTGCCCGCCATCGGCTTCGCCTTAGGCGAGGCGGGCGGGTCTTGGTGCCTTTGTGGCAAGATACCTGAGTAATTACAATAAAAGAAGGGAAATGCAGAGATTTAAGAAGGCACATTACCATTAGATAAATCAGGGTGGCTCTATAGTATTTATTGAATCCCATTTCAGGCACTGTGGGCACTTCCAGACAAGTTTGTCTGGTCTGTATCCACAATTGCTACATTGAAATTTTAAATAAGGCTCACCTACGGTGGATAAGAGAAGATCTTTATAGGCCTCTAAGGCATCTTCATTTCTGCCTTCTTCTAAAAGTATCTCCCCCATAAATTTCCTGGCATCAAAAAAGGAGGGATCTAATTTAATAGCCTGATTCAATTCATCCAGGGCAGAATCTATCTCTCCCTTGCTGAAGAGGAATCTGGCCAGGGCTAAATGGGTAAAGCCATCAGAATTTTTTCTGACAGACTCTCGTAAAAAATCTTCTACAGGCTTAAGGTTTTTCATCCTTGAGTAAGCCGTTTCCAGCCTTTGATAGGCAAGAAAAGTAAACTGAGGTGCCACATCAATTACCCTCCTCCATGTAGATAAAGCCTTTTTGTGCTCTTTCTGACTAAAATAAAGATCGCCTAAATGAAGATAGACATCAACGCATTTATCAAAGATAGAGATGGCCTTTTTGTAAGATTTCTCAGCCCTTAAAATATCACCATTCTTCTCTTGCTGCTTCCCAAGCTCTGTTTGGTGGTGGGCCAGGATATGCCGGTGATCCCCTTTTACAAGCCTTGAGATAGCCTGCCGAGTTTTAAAGGCCTTTTCCCAATCATAGACATCTTCATAAATTCGCTCGATCTGCTCAAGGGCCTCAATATTGTTCGGGTCACTTTCCAGAACCTCCTGAAAGGCTGATAGAGCACGATTTAAAAAACCACCCTTCCTGTAATCTAAACCGAGATCAAAAATTGCCCTAAACCTTATCTTTTTGTCCAGACTGGGTCTTAAAATTATTCCCTGTCTTATCCTTATAGCCCTCTCAATATCACCCTTAGATCTATAAAGATTACCCAAAGCAACATAGGTTTCAATTGTATCTGAGTTAATCTGAACCGACTTTGTGAATTGTTCAATTGCTTGATCTGGCTCATTGGAAAGTATGTATTGAATACCCTTAAAGAAGGCCTTATCTCCCTTATCCAGCTTTCTCCTAAGCTTTTTAGCACCCCTGGACCTAATAAACCTATCTACAAGTAGACCGGCTACAAAGGCAAAAATCAACCAGATGCCAAACCCAAAACCCTGTAGATCAAAAAACCAATATTTGATTTCTTCCCACATCCTGAAGGTAACCTAATCTCTTCCCGCCAATCAGACCCTAATCCTGATCTCCTCCTGCTGGCCCTTTATCCTCTATCTTACTTTCAACAATAGGTAGGTTTCTAAAAGAGTTCAGTTCCTTGTCTTTCTCCCTATTGGCCTTTGAAATTATCCTTATCTCCTTCTTTAATTTAAAGCGTTCAACTATACCGTAAAAACCGGCTATAAGAATACCAAGCAGAAACACTATTATAATAACCAAATAGAATTGCATTGGTGGGGTTTTACAGTCCCAAAAAAGTAAATCTACTTTAAGGGTCAATGTCTTGGATAACTCTCCAAGGTTCTCAACAATAAGTATTACGATCAGCAACATCACTAATATACTTATAATAGCCTTTATATGTTTCATAACATCCTCCTAAATTCTTTAAAAACACTTTATCGTGTCTAAAATTATTTGAAAAAAGGTAACAATTTTCGATAAGTCGCCTGAATATGTTCCGGAATGACCCTTACTTCTCCAAATACAGTCATGTAATTAGTATCCCCGTTCCACCGAGGAACAACATGGAAATGGATATGATCCTCAACTCCGGCCCCTGCTATCTTTCCCAGGTTTAAACCTACATTAAATCCCTCTGGATTCATAACCTCCTTTAAAACCCCAATGGATTTCTCAACCATTGTTATTAGGTCGAGTTTCTCCTCTGGTGATAGGGCATTTAAAGTGGAAACATGTCGCAATGGGGCTATCAAAAGATGGCCATTTATATAAGGAAACCTGTTCATAAGAACAATGCTACGGTTTCCAATAAATAAAATTAACCTCCTTTCATCCTGACTCCTTTCATCACCTGTACAAAATATACATTCCCCTTCGTTATTATCAGAACTTACATATTCCATCCGCCATGGCGCCCAAAGAACCTTCATTATTTAACCTCAAAGTGTAATTATATTACCCTTTACTGTGTCCCTTATATCCAAGATCCCAATCGAATGGGATCCAGAGATACTGAAACCAGTAGCACTTCCTGGATTAAAAAGAATAATTCCCTTATTAATGTGATTAGCCGGCCTGTGAGAATGGCCGTAAATAATGACATGGACATCATTAAACTCAGATCTTATCCTCCTTTCTAGTCCAAACGGGGACCCCCATCCATGGATCAATCCCAAGCGGAAATCGCCTGCCTCTATTATCTTTTTTTTAGGAAACCTCCCTTTTATATCCAAACTGTCCATATTCCCCTGAACTACATGGAGGGGCTTCTGGCTTAAAAAATCAACTATTTCTATGGAAACAAGATCTCCCGCATGGATAATCATATCCACATCAGAGAAATAATCCTGATAAATATCCATTAGCTGGGGATTCACATTTTTTAGGTGGGTATCTGAAATAACTCCAATCTTCATTTTAATAGAAAAGTCTATTTATGTTATTTGTTATTCGTTATTAGTAGTCCACTTCCAAAATAATATTCTATTCTATCCGTCATTGCGAGTCCCGCATTCGTGAGAATCGCAATGACTTTTTCTACTACAAGCGTATTTAGGAATCCTTCTATTAGTTATTCGGTAACTGCTCGATATCCTTTGGACTTATTGTCTGTTATAAAAACTGAACCAACATACAAATGTAGGGTGGTCCGCCAAAGTTCAGTGGCGGGCCACCTTTTTAAGGTCGGGTATAAAACCCCTGGCCCAGACCTGATTTACAATGTTTGATTTCTACGACTTCTGTTTGCGAAATATTACAGTGACGACAGCAGGTTTCAGGCAATTCGCGCCAGGGCAGGCCGACCCTACATTTTCCACACTTTATTGAGCATGTTCGTTACTCGAATAACAAATAACCGTTAACGGATAACAATTTTTCCCATCATTCCCTGGCCCAGACCTTACTTGTAAAGCCAGATTTTTACGAACTCAGCTCCTGAAATATTACAGCTACAGAAGCATATTCCGTGCAAGTCGCGCCTCCCGATCCCGTACCGGCCTCGGGACGGGGAGGGCAGGCCACTCCTCTCCCCATGCAAGCGCGGGGATAAGCGAAGTGAAATAAGCTCTATAAGCTCTTACTTGCCTATTAAATTTGAAAAAATATAACAAAATATAAAAAAAGACAAGTTTAAATAGGCTCCGTACTCAAGCAATTAATGTTGACATCCCCTGGCAATCCCAATATACTCCCGCAATCAAATTTTAACACTCACCCCCTATCCACATATAAGTCAGCACCTTTACATTAACCTTCAAGGGAGGAAGAAATGAAAGTCCTTGTATATGGTACTGGAGGCAGAGACCACTCCCTTGCTGATAAATACGGAGACAGTCAGCATGTTGAAAAGGTCTATTTTGTTCCTGGCAATGCTGGAGTGTCTTATACATTAAAGGGGAAGAGAAAATTGATAGAATGTATGGATATAAGAGATTTCAACGAGGTAGCAAAATTTTGCCTGGAAAACAAGGTTGATCTCGTTGATATAGGCTCAGAAAACCCCCTTGAAGAAGGTCTGGTAGATATACTGAATGAAAAAGGAATAAGAACAATTGGGCCAAAAAAAGAATATGTCAGATTAGAGAATGACAGAGCATTTACGGATAATATCTTAATGGAAATAGGAGTACCCAAACCAGAATACTGGGTTTTTGATAATCCAGAAGATGCAAAAAGATATGTCCGGAATATTGGTTATCAGGTTTTTGTAAAGGCAAATGGCCTTGCGGCAGGAAAGGGTGCAATAGGATGTGATGATGCTACACAAGCCGAGAGCGCAATTGACCAAATCATGGTAGAAAAAATATTCGGAAAATCAGGTGATAAGGTTGTTATCGAAGAAAGAAAATATGGCACAGAGATATCTTTTTTCGTCTATCTGGATGGTGAACATGCGCTGCCTTTAAAAATGTTTGTCCAGGATTACAAAAGGGCCTTTGATCCGGATGATGAGGAATCAATCAGGGGTTTTGGTGGAAATCTTAATACAGGTGGAACAGGATGTTATGTGCCCCATAAAATTGTGACCCCATGGCTTGTAAATAGGATTATAAAAGAGATTTTAAACCCAACAGTGAATGCAATTTACAACAGGGGTGATTTAGGCCTGGGATGGAATTATAAAGGTGTCTTATACTTTGGTCTAAATCTTGACCCTTACAACAATTTAGAGGTCTTTGAAATTAATGTAAGACATGGCGATCCTGAGTGGGAGGTGCTTTGCCGGAAATTAAGCACAGACCTATTCGAGATTGGCATGGCAGTATGGGAAGGGAATTTGGATCAAATCAACCCTGTCTGGAATAAACAGTATTATGTGGATATAGTGGCCATGGAAGGTCGTTCAAAGGCAAGCAAGGGCTGGAACAAGGGATACCCAGGACGCTATGGAAAAGGCCATATGGTAGCTGGATTAGATAAGATAGAGAGGGGAATTGCCACCTACTTTTCAGGCGTAAGAGAAGACCCGGAAAAAGGCCTTATAACAGACGGTGGAAGAGTATTGCATATAATTGCAGGGGATTCAACCCTGGAAGGTGCTAAAGAAAAGGCCTATAGGAACATTGGGTATCTATCTTTGCTGGATTATAATAACAATAATAAAAATTGCATAAGGTATCGAAAAACAATAGGGGCTTAATTTTTATACTAAACCTTGTACCCTTCCATACCCTTACTGTTTTTTGTAAAGGCTCCTCCAGGGCTCCTTCTTGGATGTAAGGTAATCAGTTAATGCCTCTTTTAAGGTATTAGATGCCAGGAGTGCGCAGTGGACATTATCTTCTGGCAGACCGCCTAAATTTTTTAAAATTACCTCATTGCTGATTTTAAATGCATCCTTAATGTTTTTTCCTATGGCAAGTTCACAGGCCATGCTGCCTGCAGCAATAGTAGTTGCACATCCATCAGTAATAAACCGGGCATCAATGATCTTGTCATTATGGATATCAAGAAAAATCTTCACGGTATCTCCACAAGGTCCTTTAACCTTTCCGCATCCCTGAGGCTTTTCCATTTCTCCTATATATTTTGGGCTAAGCCACCTTTCGATCATCTCTTCTGAATATACCTTCCTGGCATCTGCTATAATAGATGCCTGCAACTCTTCCATTTCCTTATCAAAATCGACTGACATTTCTTGATCGTCCTCCTTTATTGATCTTTTCTGCAGATTCCTCCATTTGTACAGGGAGGTGTATCGCAGCGTTCTCCTCTTCCACAACAGGTAGTTCCAGAAACGTGGCCACTATTATCTCCGATATCTCACCACATTGATTGCACAGATATTCGTAAATAGGCATTAGATATTTTCCTCCGGTCTCTTAAGTTGATAGGCTTGTATCACCATTCTGCGCTGAGATCAAGGAGTAATAAGACAATCAAGGTATAAAAAAACAGGAAATTCAAGATTTTGGTTTTGTGGAATAGAGAAGCATACATCAAGGTTATTCAAATTTTAACCGGTAGGCAAAGGACGCATTTATATTTAGGAATTGAACCGTTATATTTTCAGGAAATGGTGGAAAAGGGCTTGCCAAGCTTATAGCCTTAAGGGCGTGCGTATCGAGGATTTCGTGCCCTGAGGAGCGGGCCATGTTGCAATCAATAAGTCTACCACCTCTTTCCAGCCTGAAGACTATCATAAGAGTGCCCTGAATATAGTTCTGCCGGGCAGATAATGGATAAATCCAATGATTAAGTATCCTTTCCTTTAGCACTTTAGTATATGGGTGATAGGTGGAATCCCTGGTATCCAAGGAGATTGTTGCCTCTCTGGGTTCCACAGGTGGTTTTCTATGAATTTGGCTGATGGCAGGAGGTTTTTCTTCTTTACTCTTTACTACTCTTCATAATCTCCTTAACTGGAAGGCGTATTAAATCTACCTTATAGGCCCTTAGCTTGCTCCTGAACCCTGCTATGGGGAAGACACCCTGAAAGGCTATAATTACACTTACATGGATTATAATTGATAAAAGAAATGTGATAGGGATAATCTGCTTTCTCTTTAACTCTGAGTGATAGCTATTTATATGAAAATTGTCATTTGTCATTTGTCATTTGTCATTTGTTTTTTTAACGGACCATTTACCGCTGACAGTAGATGCACACGGGCTTACGCCCGTGGCACTTAGAGACAATGGCAGGCCTTGATGTTTTTTCTGAGTGACTGGTGAGAGGCCGCCGTCCTTTTCACGACTTATCAGCGGGGGAAACCGCAGCCCCCGACTTGTCGGGGGAATGCGGAGGGGGCAAAACTCCCCTGCAGATAAGTCGTTGAAAAGACCAGGCCGGGAGCCTTGGAACGTAAGAAAAGACATCAAGGTCGTGCTCATTAAGGCATTCACCCCCGGGCTTACGCCCGGGGTCCTCTGCCGATTGTTGATAGGTAGTTCTTCTGTGTGGTGGTATTTGTTATATCCAACAATAACCTTTTCATTGTTTTCCACAGCTTTGAGATATCTATGGTAAGACTCATCAATCAGGGACCGGAAATACCGTCTTTCAATAGCCTCCAGCATTCCGCCCATCTCCTCAACCCTATCCACTATCTTCCAGGCCTCCTCCTCCACCTTGTCCGTGAGAGATTCAATGTAATAGGACCCAGCAAGTGGATCGATAGTATCGGCAACCCCTGTTTCTTCTATGATGATCTGTTGAGTCCTCATTGCAAGACGATGAGATTCTTCGGTAGGGAGACCCACTACCTCGTCATAAGGGTCTGTGTATAAGGAATTGGTTCCACCGAAAATGGAAGCTAAACTCTGGCATGTCGTTCTGACAATATTATTTAGGGGTTGCTCGGCCCTCAGGGTCAATCCTGAGGTCTGGGTATGGATCCTGCACTGCAGCCCTCTCTTTAACGTAACCCCAAATTTCTCTCTGAAGGTCTTGGCCCACATTCTTCTCAGAGCACGGTACTTGGCCACCTCTTCTAAAAAAATATTCCCACAGGATAGAAAAACCGCATATTTTGGAGAAATCTGCTCTGCCTTGAGGCCTCGCTCCATAAGCGCTCTGGTATAGGAGATGGCCGCAGCAATAGTAAATGCGATCTGTTGAACGGGCGTCGCTCCTGATTCACCCATCTCATAAGAAGCAATGGAGCACGGAAACCAATTCGGCATGTGCAAAATGGCATGTTCCACTGCATCACACCAATCCTTTAGGGCGTCTTTGGGATGGGTGTAAGGCAGAGAACAGACGTTAAGGGAATATCCCACAAAGATATCATTTATGGCCGCCCCATTTAATTTAGAAATATCTAAACCTCTCTTTTGGGCCATGGCAATATACATAGCCGTCAGGGGTATGTTTGATGCCCCAACACAGGAGGCCCACGTTACATTCAATTTCTCAACAGGGAGTCCCTTGAACATATCCTCCATATCTTTCAGTGTATTCACAGAAACCCCGTTTTTACCCACTTCACCCATAGCCAATGGGTTATCCGCGTCTATGCCTTCCCAACCCGTGGGGGCGTCAAAAACAATGTTAAGCCCAGTCGCTCCTTGATGAATAAGGAATTTCATTCTCTGATTCGTCTCTTCCGCCGTTCCGTATCCAAACAAGCCCCGGACGAACCAAGTCCTCGTACGGTACCCCTCTGCATAGATGCCTCGCGTAAATGGATACCTGCCCGGGAAATTGAGTTTTTCCAGATAATCAAATCCTTCAATATCCAATGGCGTGTATAAAGGCTTAACGGGTATCTCCGACCTTGTTTCAAATCTCTCAACCCGTTCACCGTATTTCCTGATAGGCCCTTCTAAATCCTCTTCTTTCCAGGCTTCATACGTCCTCTTTAACCTTTCAATTTCTTTATTATCGACCATCCCTACCTCCAAGGATTTGTAAAAAAGGTCAAGAAAGCCATCGCTTCCTTCTTTTGTAATGTTTGATATCCCGATAGCTCTTCTTCCCACCCACATCCGTAAGTCCCAAATAAAATTCCTTAATATCAGGGTTTTCAACGAGTTTATGGCTTGGGCCGTCCAAGACGATTTTGCCGTTTTCCATAATGTAGCCATACTCCACCACATCTAAGGCCATAATGGCATTTTGCTCGACCAGCAAAACAGAAACCCCTTCCCTGCTATTAAACTCCTTAACCCTATTAAAAACCTGATGAGCTAGTATAGGGGCCAACCCCAGAGACGGCTCGTCGAGCATAAGCAATCGTGGTTTTGCCATCATGGCTCTACCAATGGCCAGCATCTGCTGTTCTCCTCCGCTAAGATAACCGGCAAGGCGCTTCTTTAGGTGGACTAAAGAAGGGAAATAAGCCAGAACATTTTCGTAGTCTTCTTTTATCTTCTTTGAATCCTTCCGCAGAAAAGAGCCAATCCGGATATTTTCTTCCACGGTGAGTTCATCAAAGATACGGCGGCCTTCTGGAACTTGAATGAGACCCTTTTTGACAATGAAATGGGGGGTTTTGTTATTAAGACGAATCCCATCAAAATCAATAGTTCCATCCTCAATATCGCCATCTTCGACCTCGAGAACCCCTGATACCGCCTTCAGAATAGTGCTTTTGCCTGCTCCATTGGCACCTAAAAGGGCGACCATACTACCATCTTTGACTGTCAAAGATATGCCTTTTATAACCAGAATAATGTCATGATAGGTAATTTCGAGATTTTTGATTCCCAGCATAAAAGTCTCTTTTCCAATTCATTTAGCTGCCAGCCAGGGGCTGTTTTCATTCAGTAATTGCCCGGATGATCTCCTGGACAGAAGAACCCGGTCCGAATATGCCCACCACGCCTCTTTCTTTCATCTTGGGCACATCCACGTCCGGTATGATCCCGCCAAAAATCACCTTGATCTCTTTTATCCCTTCTTTTTCCAAACAGTCTTGAATCCTTTCCGTCACGTAGAGATGCCCTCCAGTAGAGCAACTCACTCCGATTACATCCGAACCCTCCTGAATGGCGGTCTTCACAATCTCCTCCGGCAGTGCATACCGGGTAAAAACGACCTCCATCCCGGCATTACTCAGTTCCTTTGCCACATCTCTGATCCCGCGATCATGTGCATCCATCCGGGATTTGGTCAATAATACCCTTATTTTTCTATCTTGCCCTGAACGACCATATTCCTCTTTAGCCTGATTAGTTGTACCCTCTGCCATTCTCTCAACTCCAAAAATAAAGCTATATCCACCCCATCAGTAAGCATAACCATAACCTAAGATTTCCTTCAGGATTGACATGGTCTCACCAAGGGTAGCCTTGGCTCTGTAAGCATCAATCAGAGCCTCCATTAAAAAGTAATGCCGGTTGCCTTGCTCCACCTTCACGGCCACTTTCCGGAGGCGATTTAATGCTTCCTGGCACTTGCCCTGATCCCTGTTTTTACGGTATTCCTGGATCCTTTCAATGGCTCGTTGCTCGATTTTCTCATCTACATGAAAGTGCGGCACCTCAACCTTTTCTCCCTCTTCCTGGTAGCGATTCAAACCTACTATGACCTCCTCCACACTATCCAATCGATGCCGCCATTTCAATGCTTCCTCGGCAATTTGCTCCCTAAGCCAGCCCGTTTCGTACGCCTTGATAAAACCTCCCATCCCTTCGATCGTGTCCAGAATTTTATAGGCACTCTTTTCCATTTCGTCGGTCAGCCTTTCCAGATAATAGCTTCCGGCAAGTGGATCGGATACTTTTGTGACCCCACTCTCATGCTGGATAATCTGCTGGGTCCTGAGAGCAAGAGTGGCTGCCTGCTCCGTTGGAATTGAAAGAGCTTCATCATAAGCGCTCGTCTGCAAGGCATTGGTTCCAGCAAGAACTGCCCCAAATGTCTGTAGAGTCGCTCGGATGATGTTATTCATGGGTTGCTGGGCCACCAGTGAACTTCCACAGGTGTGGGTATGAATTCTGGCCTGGAGGGACTTAGGATTCCGGCACCCGTATCGATCGTGATTAATGGTTGCCCACATCCGGCGCAAGGCCCGGTACTTGGCAATATCTTCGAAAAAGTCGTTGTGAAAGCCGAGTTGAAAGCCAAAGCGAGGGACAAAATCATCTGGTTTAAGGCCTGCTTCCATGCAGGTCTCGATAAGATTCATTCCCTTGGCAAGGGTAAATGCCAGTTCCTGGACAGCAGAGGCGCCTGCCTCCCGAATAATATAACCACTTAAATTGGTCGTATTCCAGGTGGGCATGAAACGGGAGCAGTAGCGAATCAGTTCAACCGAGATCTTGAGGGCATTCTTTGGGGGATACATGGCCACATCCCAATTAAACCCCCGCAATAGGTAGTTCATGGTGTTGCCTCTTAAATTTTCCTTTGGTACACCACGACCTTCTCCGTATAGAATGTACATGGCCAGCAAACAGATAGAGGGTTCACCCACAATAAAACTGGCATTAACCTTTTTAAGGGGCAAACCATCAAAAAGAATCTCCAAGTCTTTCAGGCAGCTAATATGGACTCCCACCTGGCCAACCTTTCCCCGTGCCTCAGGATCATCCGGGTCTAATCCCGCCTGTGAGACCAGATCCAGGACCAGATTAAAAACCAGGTTCCCAAAGTAACCTTCCATCCCCTCCTTCACTAATATGTCCATCCTCTCCCGGGTATCCTCCGCCTGCCCATATCCGTGTACCTGCTGGTTCATCCAGGCCTGAAACTGGTATTGGGCCGGGTAGATTCCCCGTGTGTATGGATAGTTCCCGGGGGAAGGACATTTTTTTAAGTCAAAATCCAGAATATCCGAAGGTGAATAGACCGATTTAACTGGAATTCCTGAATGTGTTTTGTTTTCAAAGCTTTTCAAGTATCGCTTTTTAAAGGACCGTTCCCAGGCTTTCCGGTCTTCCAAATCCTTCTTTAGGGTTTCTGCATCAAACATTATATTAACCTCCTTAATAGTAATAATAATGGAAACCCTTAATAGTGGAACAATCATTAAATCCACCAGCAAGTCCGGTTATTTTAACCTGTGGGCCAACCTGTGGTAAACACCTTGGGGTTGGCATTACAGTGCCGGTTAGGAGGTCCATCTTTATACCTATATCCCTGCATCTACCCAGGACCCCTCGGTTGAGGTTTAAGTCCCGGGTGGGCAGGAAGTTGATTGGATTATTTATAGATACCTTTTCCCTCGCTATTGTGCGGGCTTTCTGAAGCCGGTCACTGGGACAAAACGCATGTTCTCTGGATCTGCCTTATATACCATGGTCCAGCCAGATCCATCGCGATCATCCGGACCATAAGTAACAGGGCCGAAGATGCCGCCCATTTCCCAATCCTTTAGGCTTTCCAACGCCTTTATAAATTTTTCTCGTGTTATATCGCGACCAGCTCTCTTCAAACCTTCCCCGAAGACTAAGCCTGCACCATAGCCTATAATATAGTTGGGATCCAGTTTGTCACCCGATTTAAATTTGGAATCAAGTTTCGGCCTGTATTTGTTGCTTATCTGTTTGAGCTTTTTTATTCCCGAAACTTCCACACCATCCACGGCGCAGGGGTACCCGAAAATCTGATCTTTAGCCAATGCTCCGGCGACCTTCAGCATTGAAAAAGTCATGCAGCCTGTCTCACCAAGAAATTTTGGAGAATAATTAATTTTGGCGGCCTCTTGCATAATGCCTGCCATAGCAGCTGAGAAGCCTGGATGGAAAATATACTTGGCCCCAGCCCTCTTGCAATTCAGCATCTGTGTGGCAAAGTCCACGCTACCCCGTTTGTAAGATTCCTCGGCTACAAGTGTAATCCCATGCCTCTTGGCAGCCGTCTTCAGGCCCCGAAGGCCATCCTTCCCCCATGCATCATCCTGATAGATAATACCGATCGCGGGATTTTTCACTTTAAGGTCTTGAACGATATACTCCACCAAAACCTGGAAAACACGATTCGTGTCCGTGAGGATGGCAAAAGTGTATTTCTTGGGCGGATCCCACAGGAATCTGGAAACAGACATGGGACCGATGTTAGGTAATTTCTCCTTTTTTAAAAATGGCATGAGGACCTTATTGACAGAGCTAGCACAGGTGCCAACGAGGCCAAAAATGTCATGTTGGGCGACTAAGCGCCTGGCCTCAGCCATACCCCGGCTTGGATCCCAACCATGGTCACCATAAAAAAGCTTGATCTTCCGACCATTGATACCGCCTTTCATATTCACTTGATCCACCCACATTTTAACGCCCATATAACACTCGTGTCCCGGATGCCTCCCGGGGCCGGAAAAATCTGTCAGCATTCCAATCTTTATAGTCTTTTCATCCACGCCTGGAACACCACCAGCCATAACTGGCAGTGTTGCAAATAGCATAGCGGCAAAAAACACCATGATTAACATCAGCTTTTTCATTTTTTATACCTCCTCATTGTTTAACATTAATATTTCATTCCCAAAATTAACAAAAACCATTTGTCACCTCCCTTCCTCTAAAGATATTTTTCCGCCCACGTTAGGATCATAGGTCTAAAAGGTGAACGGGTAAGTCTTAAAATAGGTCTTGATCCTGATCCAATACCCATAAAGCCCGTCGGGCTGGTAGATCAGAAAGCCAACGATGATGAGCCCATAAACAAGGTTTTTCACATCTCCAAAACCGGTTTCGAAAAGAGGGAAGTGGCTTGCAATACCCCTGCTCATAAAGCCAAGCATCTCTGGAAGCAAGATAATGAAGACAGCCCCGAAGATGGAGCCAAGTATAGTCCCCATACCCCCAACGATAATCATGGCGATGTACTGAATAGAGACCATCAGGCTAAAATGATCCGGACTGATAAAAGCCAAGTAGTAAGCATAGAGCGCTCCTGCCACACCGGCATAAAATGAACTGCCAATAAAGGACAGGAGTTTATACTTTGCCAAGTTGATACCCATGGTCTCAGCTATGATATCCCTGTCCCTGAGCGCCTGTAAGGCTCTCCCCGTCCTTGTCCGGATGACATTCTTCATGGTTATTATGGCAAGTGCGGTCGCAACAAAGATTAGATAGTAGAATCTCTGGTCCGTTTCAAAGCTGAAACCTGCGATACTTGGAACAGGCAGTGCAATCCCTTCGTCCCCATGCGTCAGGGTCTCCCATCGGAAGAGCACATGTTCTACAATAAATTGGAAGGCCATAGTAGTAATCACGAGATAAAGCCCTCGTAACCTTAAAGAGGGGATACCGATAATCAGGCCAAACAGGGAAGCGGATATGCCTGAAACAAAAATAAGGATCCAGAAGGGAATTCCAAACCTGGACGACAAAATAGCTGCGGTGTAAGCGCCAATGGCCAAGAAGGCAGCATGCCCCAGTGAGACCTGGCCGGTATATCCGGTAAGTAGATTTATCCCTAATGCCCCTATGATCGCTATCCCCGATAAATTGGCCAGATAGATAAAGTATCTGTCCGCGATGAAAGGAAGAAAGAGCATGATCAAAATAAAAAGGACTAACCAGAATTTGACGAAAAAGGTCTGGAAAACCTTTATATCTTCCCTATAGGTCTCTTTAAAGTTGCCACTAGTCATTAATACTTATACCCTTTCGATATGTTCCTTTCCAAAAAGGCCATATGGTTTGATCATCATGATAAAGATCACAATGACATAGGATGTGATCTCCTTAACCCCACCCCCAAGGGCCTTATCTAAATAAGCACCAGCCAAGTTCTCAATCAAACCAATGGTAAATCCGCCGATGACCCCTCCCGCCACACTATCCAAGCCACCGAGAACGATTGCTGGAAATGCCCTGAGACCAATGAACCCCATATCACAATGGATGAAGCTCGCACTGGCCAGAAAAACGCCTGCAACCGTGGAAGTAATTGCAGCAATGCCCCATGACAGGGCAAACATTTTTTTGATATTGATGCCCTGTAGCATGGTGGCTATCTGCTCATTGGCGGCGGCCTTCATGGCGATACCGAGGATTGAGAACTTGAAAAAGAGGTAAAATAAAAGCACGAAGATGATGCTAATGGAGATCATCCAGATATGCACCATGGAGATGTATAAGCCTCCTATATTGATGGCTTTTTCAATGGGAAAAGGCGAAGGAAATGGTTTCTCAATATGTCCAAAAATGAGGCCAACTATACTTCGAAAAATGGTAGCCAAGCCGATAGTGATCATCACTATGGAAAATACGGGTTTGCCTACCATGGGCCGAATAGCGATCACATTGATGAGAAAGCCTATGACCGCAGAAAAGACAAGGGATAGCAAAAAGGCGGGAATGAAACTAAGTTTGAAATAGACGATGGCCGTGAAACAGAAAAAGGCCCCCATCATCATCAGTTCACCCTGAGCAAAATTTAAAACGTCTGTAGCTTTATAGATCAGAACAAACCCAAGGGCAATTAAGGCATACACGCTCCCTGTGGATAGCCCCCCCATGATCGTTTGAATTAGATATTCCAATTCTTCGCCCATTCTTTAGATCCTATTTATTTAATCTAAACGGTATAACCACTAGTATACAGTTCCTCGATCTTTTCTTCGTAAAGTTGTATCAGTTTTTTTCGTCTGATTTTCATGGTGGCGGTTAGCTCTTCATCATCGTGATCCAACATCTTTTCAAGAATCAGAAATTTCTTGATTGACTCTACACGCGATAACGTTTTGTTTACATTTCGAATCTCGTCGGCAATCAATTCGTAAACCTCCGGTTTCCTGGAGAGATCCGTATAGGTCGTAAAGTAGATTTTCTGGGCCATGGCCCATTCGCTTACCATATCCAGATTAAGCTGAATGAGAGACGCGATGTATCTTTTGTTCTCACCGATTACAATCACCTCACCGATATAAGGACTGAATTTAAGTTTGTTTTCGATATATTGAGGAGCAATATTTTTACCACCCGGTGTGACAATCAGGTCTTTTTTTCTATCTACTATCTTCAGTTGGCCATCTTCATCGAACTCCCCAATATCCCCCGTATGGAGCCAGCCGTCTTTCTTTACGGCGGCAGTGCTTTCAGGGTCTTTGAAGTATCCAACAAAGACAGACTCCCCCTTCTTCAATATCTCACCATCCTCTGCAAGCTTAACTGAAAGGCTGGGAATACTATTACCAACCGTATCTAATTTGACCTGGTTATCTTGATGTATGAAGGTCAATCCTGCTGTCTCAGTCATGCCGTAGGCTTGACGAACATTAAGGCCTATTGCATGAAAAAATTGAATCACATCGGGGCCTATAGCTGCCGCTCCACTTATGATCAGTTTCCCTCTCAGAAGGCCTAATTTGTCCTGCAGCGCGCGGTACAATCCATAGTAAGCGATAAAGTTTAAAATTCTCAAGATGAGACCAATTCGCTTCTTGGAAAATTTCTTTTGTGCCATCTTTTCTCCAGGTATCATGAACAACTTGAAAAGGAGGCGTTTTAGGGGGGTTGATCGCTCAATTTTCACCAAGATATCGCTATGCATTTTCTCCCAAATTCTCGGAACTCCGAGAAATATTGTTGGAGAAATCTCACGAATATTTTCGTTTACCGTTTCTATGCTTTCGGCAAAATTACAAACTGCCCCAACTTTTAAAGGAATAAAAACAGAAAAAATCTGTTCAGCGATGTGACACAAAGGAAGGTAACTGACTACAGAGTCTTTTTCACAAATACCTGTTATCTTTGTCATATCATCGATCATGGCCTTGATATTGTGATGGGAAATCATGGCGCCTTTCGGATTGCCCGTTGTCCCAGACGTATAGATGATCATTGCAATGTCATCTTCTTTAACCTGGGCAACCAATTCATTATACAAATGGGGTTCTCTTCCATCAATTTCCCTGCCTAACTCCTCTACCTTTGAAAAACTTATGAGCATGGGCTCTTCGTAATGTCTGAGACCTTTTGGATCCATATAAATGATCTGCTTGAGCATCGTGAGATCATCTTTAATTTCCAAAATTTTATCTACCTGTTCCTGATCCTCGGCTATAACAAATACGGCCTCGCTATGGTGGAGAATATAATGGATCTGGGGAGGTGGGCTTGTCGAATAGAGCCCCACCACAATGGCCCCGGCAGTTTGGGTGGATAATTCAGCGTAAATCCATTCAGAGCGGGGCTCTCCAAGTATGCCCACCTTGTCTTCGGCTTTAAGCCCCAATGATCTCATCCCCAGGCAGAAGTATTTGACGTGTTCATTGTATTCGTTCCAGCTGATGGGATTCCAGACGCCAAAGTCTTTTTTTCTTAAGGCCGTCTGTTCTTTTTTCTTCAAGGCCATTTTGTGAAAAAGACTAACCAGTGTATCACCAGACATGAAAAATCTCCTAACTCACCATATTGAGATAATATTCCCCTCTCATTCTTTTCTCAGCATGAAAGGACCTATTTCCACGAATGCGTGCAAAAGAGGCACTTATATTTTTACAACCCATTCTTGGATCTCTCCCACATTCAGAACCCCCATGGCAGGGCACAAACCCCGATAGCTCAAGCAAATATAAACCTCAATCCCCTTTAAGAATCTTGAGGCAAAACATCACGATATTAGCACCGGCCGAGTCTCTAAATTAAACCGTTTTAACAAACCATCCGGCCTATGGAATCCGCAATTTCTTTAACAGATGTGCCAGGTCGGAAGACCTCCGCAACACCCATCTGCTTCAATTTCTGGATGTCCTCTTCTGGAATAATTCCACCTACTACCAATTTAAAATGGCCAGCATCTTTTTCCTTGAGTATTCCCATTATCTTTTCAGTTAGCAGAAGATGTGAACCAGATAGATAACTAACCCCTATCACATCCACTGACTCCTGGATTGATACGGTTACCGTCTCTTCCGGAGTTATGTTAAGCCCAGTGTACACAACCTCCATCCCGGCATTCCTCAAGGCTCTTGCCACCAACTTGATACCTAAGTCGTGTCCGTCCAAGCCAGGCTTTGCTAAAAGCACTCTTAATTTCCTTCCATTGGACATAGCTACTCTCCGTAAATCAGGTATTGAGTATAACTGGTCAGGTTGTGTTCAGAAAATGGCTTTAGATCCCACAATTCTGGAACACTCTATCCAAAACCATTCTTCACCGCATAACAAATTACAATCTGCCTTATGCATACATCTTCATCTTCAGGTCCTTAAATTGACTTCTAAATGATCTCATTTGCCCGTAAATGGCCTCTGTCATCTCACCAAAGGTGGCCCTTGCGCGGGCTGCCTCCATGCATGGAATCATCATATTTTCGTTTCCCTTCGCCGCTTCCCGAAGCATATCCAGGGCCTTTGAAACCTCTTCCTTGTTCCTTTCTGCCCTCAGTTTCTTCAGCCGATTTCGCTGTTTGAGTTCGTATTTGGGATCCACGCTAAAAACACCATATTGTACTGGTTCATCGATCTGGTATTTATTGTAGCCCACAACAACTATTTCTCCTTTTTCCACCCTGTCCATATAGGTGGCGATCGAGCGCTCACACTCAGATTGCACCCAACCGCTTTCAATAGCCTTAACCATACCTCCCCTATCATCTATCTCCTTTATAAGTCTACAAACCCGCTCTTCCATCTTGTTTGTTAGGGTTTCCACATAGTAGGAACCGCCTAAAGGATCGATGGTATCGGCTACACCGCTCTCTTCCATAATAATCTGCTGAACCCGCATGGCCGTTCGAAGGGCCTCCTCCGTGGGAAGGCAAAGGGCTTCATCATAAGAGTTAGTATAAAGAGAATTGGTGCCACCTAAAGCCGCTGCCAGGCTCTGAATCGTCTCACGGACTATATTGTTCAAGGGTTGCTCTGCCGTCATGCTGAATCCTGAGGTCTGCGCGTGAATCCTGAAAATCATGGAAGCAGGATTCTTGGCTTTGTAACGATCTCGGGCGATCATTGCCCAGATTCTTCTCGCTGCACGGAACTTGGCTATCTCCTCAAATAAGTTAGTCTGAACGGATGTATAGAAAACGTATTTTGGTGCGAATTCATCAAAATCCAGCCCTCTATGGATAAAAGAATCCGTATAGGCCATGGCGTTGCCGAACATGAAGGCCAATTCTTGAATTGCGTTGGCACCATTTTCACGATATTCATAGGACCCAATGTTCATAGGATTCCATTTAGGCAGGTTTCTAACAGCAAACTCTACGATATCTGTTAATTCTCTTAGGGCATCTTCCGGGATAGGCAAGCAGGCAGAGTTGCAGGAAACGTAAGAAGCTAAAGGGTTATTAAGGGCAGTTCCCCAAAGATTTTTAAAGGGGACCCCTCTTTCCCGAGCCATCGCAAAGTACATAGCCATAATAACCAACCCGGTGGTATTAAAGGTTATAGAAATCCTATCAATCGGAATCCCTTCAAAGAGATCCCGCATGTCTTCAATGGAATTGATGCTGACACCGGTTTTTCCAACCTCTCCTTCGGCCCTCGGATCATCCGCGTCAATCCCATGATAGGAGGTGGGCAGATCTACAATAACATTCAACCCCGGCTCCCCCTGTTGCAGGGCAAATTTCAGCCTTTCGTTGGTTTCTTCAGATGTCCCAAATCCACAATACCCTCGAGGCTGCCAGTATCTTGAGCGATACCCTATGGGGTAAGATCCCCGGGTGTAGGGGAATTCTCCAGGAAAACTTATCTTTTCAAAATAATTCTCTTTTTCCAGATTATCAGGTGTGTAAAGGGGGTCGATTTCTATCCCAGCATTGGTCTCGAAGCGTTTTTTCCTCTCTGTAAACCTTTCCACCGCTTGAGAGTATTTTTTCTCTAACCAATCTGTCTTTCTCTTTTTAACCTGTGTTAGAAAACCCTTTTCAAACATGATACTTCCTCCTCCCTTAAGCTCGCTTCCCACTATCACTCCCCAACCAAAGGCCGGGGCATCAAAGAAGGGACTATCTCGCGTGTCGAGAGAATCATTCCCCCATATCCCTCAACAACTATGCTATTCATCCCTACGCAAAACGGAGATATCTTCCAATGATGCCCTAAGATCTTAGAGCTTTCGTTTCAGAGATCGGGTATAGCATACATAGTGCGAACAACCTCATTTCAAATAACAATCTAATGAATCCTGGATTCAGCCAATTCATGTATACCTTTGATAATTCTCTCCATAGGTGTACCAGGACCGTAAATCTCTTTGACGCCTATGGCCTTCATCTGCTCGATGTCTTCACCAGGAATAATACCGCCGCAGATAACCGCTACATCTCCCAGCCCGTTTTTTTGAAGCTCTTTCAAGATCTCCTGAGTCAATGATTGATGCGCTCCACACAAATAACTCAGGCCAATGACATCCACATCCTCTTGGAGGGCGGTACGGGTAATGCTCATGCTCGTTTGGAACACACCACTATAAATCACCTCCATACCGGCGTCCCGCAGAGAGGCGGCAATCAGCTTCACCCCCCTCTCATGGGTATCCAACCCTGCCTTTGCAAGTAGCACACGTATTTTTCTCTGTTTGTCCACGTCATTCCTCCCCTTTATTCAACCCTGGAGATAATCGGCGAATATTGGAATGTACCCAGTCCCTCTTCCAGGGCTCTAATCATCTCCCCAAGCGTGACATTGGACTTAGCAGCTTCGATATAGAGGGGCATTAGTGCCTCATTTCTTCGCGCTGCTTCTCTAATTTGTTCAATACATTTTTCCGCCCGCTCCTGATCCCTCTCTTCCCTCAGTTTCCTCACACGATCTATAGCTATGCTGGATACCTTCGGATCGGGCCTAAAGACCTTATACTCCAGCTTCTGGTCTTTCTCCTGAAAACGATTCATCCCCACGATAACTCGTTTGCCCTCAGATATCTCTTTTTGAAGCAAGTAACTGGCATCGGCAATCTCTTGTTCGAAAACCCCCTCCTCAATTGCCTTAATCGCTCCTCCAAGTTCGTCGATACGCTCCATAAGTTTCACAATCCTCTTCTCAATTTCCTCTGTCAGAGCCTCCATATAATAGGAACCACCTAATGGGTCAGCTACATCTGTTATTCCTGTCTCGTGCATCACGATCTTGGAGGTTTTGATAGCCACACTAGCAGCTTCTTCGGTAGGAATGCCAAGGGCTTCATCAAAGGAGGCAATATGCATACTCTGGCAGCCGGAGAGGCTCGCAGACAAAACCTGAAGCGCAATGCGAGCAATGTTGTTAAGGGGCTCCTGTGCTGTGAGGCTGGAGCCAGCAGTCTGCATGTGGATCTTCATCCGACAAATAGAGTCTTTCTCTGCACCAAATCCTTCTTTCAGCAATTTGGCCCAAATCCTTCGCGCCGCGCGTATCTTGGCAATCTCCTCGAAAAAGTAGCTCCCCTGGGAAAACTGAAAGCTGATGTTGCCCGCAAATTTGTCAACACTCAGTCCTTCCTCTACACAGGCCTCCACAATGGTTTTTGCAATGGCTAAGTTAAAACCGATCTCCTGAATCGCAGTACTGCCCAGTTCCCTGGTGTTGTAACCTCCAATTCGAGCAATGTTGAAATTGGGCACCTCTTCAGTACAAAACTTGATGCAATCCACCATCAGACGAAGGCACTCTCGGAGTGGAAACATCGGGGTCTTGCTGCAGTAGAAGTCTGTCAAAGGATTGTTGCAGACAATCCCCCTCAACTTATGCCTAGAGATACCAAGCTTGTCAGCAAGGGCCACATACATGGCCATAATGATAGGGCCTGAGCGGTCAGCAATAAAACCTACGTTCAATCTGTCCAAGGGGAAGCCCTTAAAAAGTCGCTCCATGTCCATCAGGGAATCAATGATCACACCAACCTCGCCCAATTCGTTCTGAGCCATGGGATGATCACTGTCCATGCCGCAGAACGTAGGCCTATCAAAGACCAGGTTGATAGACGCTCGGCCACCGTATCCCGCCTGTCCGACCTTAGACAAGTACTTCTCCCGCTCGTTGGTTTTTTCAGGTAATCCATAGCCGCTCGCCAAACTCTCCATCCATGGCTGTTGACGGTAGCCCTGGGGGAAAATTCCTCGAGTGAAAGGAAATTCCCCTGGTTTCTCCTCTTTCCCTTCAGTCATTGTGTGGACAATGTCTGCCCGTGGGTAGAAAATTTTCTGAGAAATCCCAGAAATGGTAGATCTGCTCTCTTTCTTAACCATGGCGTCCTCTTAAAATAGATTTTAATAAGCTAACGAATTCCTTGCCCACAAAAGCACAAAGATAGAATTCAGAGATTATTCAACCGGTTGGAAATAATCTATATCCAGGATATTCCCCGTTCTATTCTCTTTCCAGACCGCCCTTACCCTGCCTCCGATATGAACCTTTTTGGCAGCTTCCTCAAAGTCGTCCAAATCCACGCCTCCCACAAAATGGGGAAGTCCTACATCCGCGCCATCCAGATCAATGATGCCGAGGATGTAAGGAGGCTCCTTGGGTTGCCCTTCATAAGAAAAATTTACCGTACACCAGGTCCTAAGTGTTCCTTCTTGTGAAACCTCCTTCCACTCATCTATTTTCTCAAAGCAATGGGAACAGAAGCTTCTAGCCGGTATCAAAACCCGATTACATTTTGGACATTTTGTTCCCATAATTTTCTTGTTTTTTAATTCTTCAAAGAAACGGGTGGTAGCAGCACCCATTGCCCATTTATAGGGCAAACTAACGTAGCCTTCTAATATTCTGGATTCTCCACTCATAAATGCCCCCTGTGACTATAATGAATTTGAAATGATCATAATCCCATTAAATTGATCAAGGCCTCCCATGGCATGTGTCAGTCCCGTACTTGCTCCGGGAATCTGATGGTCACCCGCCTTGTTGGTTACCTGAAGTGCGATCTCAGCGGCCCTCTGTAAACCGGTTGCACCGATGGGATTGGTGCAAAGCACACCTCCGGAAGGATCGCAAGGGAGATCACCTCCTCTCATAACAACCCCTTTCTCCACAAGCTCGCAGGCCTGGCCAAAATCACAAAAACCAAAGCACTCATAAAAAAGCATTTCCTGAAATGTGAAAGGGTTATACACCTCAGCCACATCTATTTCTTTCCGTGGATCTGTTATGCCTGCCTGCTTGTAAGCTGTTTTGGCCGCATTGATGGCAGCCTGCCAGACCACTTTGTCTCCCTCACCAAAAAATGCCTCTTCGCCACAGTAACCTACCCCACGAATCCAGGCTGGCTTCGCCCCCATTTTTCTGACCATTCTTTCCGAGGCCATGATAACCGCGCAGGCACCATCTGAGGCCGGGCACACATCCAGAATCCTGACTGGATAAGCAATGACACGGGATTTAAGAACATCCTCGACAGCAATCTTAACCTTAATGTGAGCATAGGGATTATCCAGGGCATCCGTATGGTTTCGCACTGATAACTCGGCAGCAGCCATTCGCACCCGTTTCTCTTCAAGGCCATAACGGTGAGCCCATTCGTTGGATTGAAGTGCAAAGATCCCAGGTGCACCGGCCAAAAATGGCCTCTGAAAGAATGGATCTGCCACAGTGGCCATGACCCCCTGTGGGTTTCCCTCATACATCTTTTCTGCCCCCACCACCAGGACCAGATCGAAAAGCCCTGAGGACACATGATAAAAACCGGCATGAGCCAGCGATATGCCGGTAGAACCACAGGTCGCAATCCTTATGAGAGGTTTTCCTCCGGCACCCATGGCATCGGCCCAATAAAGGTGGGGGTTATTGACACCTTCCATGGCAGGAGGCATCGAGCCTGACACAACGGCCTCAATATCATCCGGACTCAGCCCGGAATCCTCAAAGGCCCTACTTACTGCCTCATAAATCAATTCAGGATAGGAAACATCCGTTCTTTTTCCACAGTGAGTCTGACCCGTACCGATAATGGCTACTGCGTGACCCATACCAAATTCTCCCTATGTTCCAAGAATAATGACAGAATGTAATTGACCGCCCAACCCGTGAACGCTTTGGGCAACCGCCCTGCTCACGTCCAGCACCTGACGATCTCCCGCCTCTCCCTTTAGCTGCATAGCGGCCTCAGCAATCCGGATCAGACCGCGGGCAACATAGGGATTGGCCCCAAACAAACCTCCGGAAGGGTTCACCGGAAGTTTGCCATGCATAGCTGTTACGCCGTCTTTGACAAGATCTGCTCCCTTTCCTGGGGGGCAAAAACCCAATTGCTCCATCCATAAGATCTCATGAAAGGAGGTTATATCGCAGATTTCGGCCATGTCTATCTCGTTGGAAGGATCTTTTACCCCAGCCATCTGATAGGCCCTCTCAGCCGCTTTTGGCAAGGATCCATTTAAAAGATTTCGATCTCCCAAAAAGGAATGATCAGTACCCCAGCCCACGCCCTCAACAAATATCGGTGTATCGGTCAGATCCCTGGCAATCTTTTCCTCGGCCAATAAAACTGCGCAGGCACCATCAGAGGTGGAGGGGATATCCATTTCTCGCAAGGGATAGACCATCATGGATGAAGCCAAGACCTCTTCCTCAGACAGTTGCCCACCCCTATGTGCATATGGATTTTTTTGGGCGTTTCCGAGATTTTTTACCACCACCATGGCCAGGTCTTCTTCTGTGATGCCATAGCGGTTCATATATTCCCTTGCCTGAAGACCTGCAACCACCGTTTCATTTAGCCCGACCGGCCGGTGAAAAAAAGGGTCCGCACTCATGTGTGTTAGAGTGGCCGCTGAGGGGGTCTCCGAACATTTCGTTATACTGATGACCAACGCGGTTTTATAGTCCCCCGAGAGAATTCGCATAAAACCATAGATAAAGGCGAGACCCGAGTCCTCTTCCGCGTTGGAACCGCTCTTCAGATTGGCACCCGCAGCATCATAATAATAGGCGTTGGAGCAACTGATCCCCTCCCAATAATCAGAGGAGGCTGAAACCATGGTCCCGATTTCGGATTTCTCAATTCCCACACGATCCAGGAGCTGTCTGACAACGCCAAACATGATCTCCCGGATATTGTCCTCAAGTTTGTCTCCGTGTTCGGTCTGAACCGTATCAACAATCGCTACTCTCTTGCCCATATTTTATACCCACAATGGTGATTAATGTTTTAAAAACTACCCTTTCCCCGGTTTTCTGCCACCAGAAAACCGTATGATGTTTGATTTATACATACCCCAGCCTGCTCCATGAGACCACATTACTTGATCAATAAGATCTGGGGAGTCCCAATTCTTGCGCTAAAAGGTTGCGTGACATTTCATTTGATATGGGGGCAAAGATCCAAAGTTCAGAATCACGCCACAGTCTCTGCATGTCATATTCCATCATGTACCCATATCCGGCGAAAATGCGCATTCCGTTCGTGGTTGCTTTAAAACAGGCCTCTGATGCCACCAATTTGGCTATGGCAGCTTCAATATTGCAATTTTTGCCTTGAGATTCAAGCCAGGCGGCCTTGTAAGTAAGTAACCGGGAGGCCTCCAGATCCATCACCATATCGACAATATATTTCTGAATATATTGAAACTGACCTATGGGCTTGCCAAATGCCTTTCGCTCCAAGACATATTTCAAAGATTCATCGATAACTGCCTGGGTCGTTCCTAAGCAAATAGCGGCTACTGAAATCCTCTCGTTATTAAGAGTGTTAACGATTTGATACCAACCATTTCGTTCATCACCTAGTATGTTTTCGGCTGGAACGACCACATCCTCTAAAAATATTTCACAGGTTCCAGTTGCTTTATTTCCGAGCTTATCAAGCAGACGGATATTGATCCCTTTTGACTTGCTATCCACTAAAAAAATGCCAATATTTCGTGTTAGTTTTTTCTTTTTGGGACCCGTCCTAGCCACAAGAATTATGTAGTGAGATACGTGAGCCCCAGTGATAAATACCTTCTGTCCATTGATTACATAATGGTCACCATTTCTTACAGCTCGAGTGGACAAGGAGAGGGCATCTGTTCCGCCGCTGGGCTCTGTCAGGCCCAGACAAAATATCAGATCACCGGAGGCTATTTTAGGTAAATATTTTTTTTTCTGCTTCTCGCTACCCATGTAAATGATGGTCTTGGCACCAAAACAAATATTGAGCAAGTAAGCTATAGCGATGGATGATGAACACCGAGCCAGTTCTTCAATCATCAGAGTCTGATCAAGAATGTCACCCCCAACCCCTCCATATTTCTCTGGAATTGAAAGACCAAGCCATCCCAACTCGGCCATCTTTTGAACGATCTCCAAAGGATATTCTTCTTCTTTATCGATTCTCCTAATGTATTCTTTAGGATATTCCTTTTCCAGGAATTTCCTTATTGAATTACGTAAGATCTCCTGTTCTTCACTTAATGAGAAATCCATGTTGGCGTCCTTCTTCTAAGTAGGTGAAATCACAGTTTCTTTCCTTCCGAGCTTCGGCGGAGACAATATTTGCTTGGCTGCAGAATACCTTAAGCTGAAGAATTCCGAAATCGGTGAGTTCACTATCTTTTTTTCCGTAGCTATTCCTTTTAAAAACGTTTTAAACAGCTGGCTTAAGTGGTGGCATGTAAAAGAGTTCCTCCAATGCGAGCCAATATTGGCGATCTATCCGACCTTTTCTCGATGCCGGATCCCTACCAAAAAAATGCTGGTAAAAATCTCAGCAATCTGATTGAATTTGAGCCTTCCTTTTGGGGAAGCCCATTTATAAACCCAATTGCACATCCCGATGGCCGACCAAGTCATGATCTTTGGATCTAAATCTTGCCTAAAATGCCCTGTTGCAACTCCTTCCCTTATAAATTGCTCCCAAAAAGACATATACTGCTTAAATTCTTGTTTGATTTGTTTCTCCATTTTTGGAGGCAGTAAATTGGTCTTTTCATGAAGCAGTACCAAAAATTCAGGGAAATGAGATTCATAGGAGGAAAAGTGTTGTTTGAAGGCAAGACAGATCTTTTCTTCTGCCGAAATAGGCATTCCGAAAATTTTAGTCAGCTCATCGATGCCCCTTATCATCATGGTGTGAATAATTGTATAAAACAGCTCATGTTTGTTTTGAAAGTAATGATAGAGAGCCGCCTTGGTTATGCCTACAATGCTGACAATGTCTTGAAGAGTGGCCCTATCATAACCTTTTTTTTTGAAGACCAAAGCGGCAGCTTCAAGTATTTGAGTTTTTCTGTTCTTTTTACTTGATACTTTATGAGAATGATAAACTGGCTGACTGTTTAATTTTTTTCCCATTTTCATATGGCAGCTTTCTGCCGTAAAATTTTTTCGAATGCCGTAGACATTTCAGTATAATATTACTAATCTACCGGCCAGCAGTTTAATTTTAGACTGTAAATTCACCTATTATTTCCTTCTTGTCAAGTTTTTTTTATTATTTTTTTATAATCTTTCTTTAATTACAAATGAAAGGCTTTCATAAATGAATGCTATCGGTATGCGCCCTGTTTGAACCTGTAAAAGGCATATTTCTTGCCTGATAGACTAATGATACTAATGTCTCAGGCAAAAACTGTGAATATTATTAATCTTCAAAGTAGATACCCACGGGCTTACGCCCGTGGCACTTGGAGACAAGGGCAGGCCTTGATGTTTTTTCTGAGTGACTGGTGAGAAGCCGCCGTCCTTTTCACGACTTATCAGCGGGGGAAACCGCAGCCCCCGACTTGTCGGGGGAATGCGGAGGGGGCAAAACTCCCTTGCAGATAAGTCGTTGAAAAGACCAGGCCGGGAGCCTTGGAACGTAAGAAAAGACATCAAGGTTGTGCTCATTAAGGCATTCACCCCCGGGCTTACGCCCGGGGTCCTCTGCCGATTGTTGATAGGCAAGAGATCAATATAAACAGCAGATGCGCCGCATGATACCCCATCTTTCTTCTTGGTTTTGGTTCGATTCAGCTGTGTTTTGAATTTGAGCATAGAAAATGCATTATCCATCCTTGATTCGAAAATATTTTTTCCATTAATCCTATAATTTTCAATTTCTGCTTTTAACTTTTTGTGATTCGTAGTATGCATTTTAGAGAACTCCTTTTAATAGTTTATTTCTTATATCAATACGTTAATACATCACAAAGAGGAGTCTCTTTTATTTATTTAAAACATGTAAGATAATTATTTCTTATCTCTATAAATTTTATTCAGAGGTGCAAAACTTGAGAATTTAAGAAACGCAAAGCCTTCTGCATCGTGTAGGGGATTCATAGCGTTCAGATTATAGCCAGAGGCTTTACGGTAAGGCGCCCTATTTTAAAAGGATTTAGGAAGAGAGATACAAGAAACAGCCGACAGTTATCCTAGAAAGTATGTTTGAGGTCAAAAGATATAAGGATATTACTCGAATCATGATGGGCACCGAGGTAAATGGCCGGGTTGTCTTTAGCGTGGCCGCCTATTTGATAGATGGACTTCTGATAGATACTGGATGCCATAATACCCGGAGGGAACTGGTTGATTACTTGGCAAATCAAAACATTTCCATGGCAGTCAATACCCATCATCACGTGGATCATATAGGTGGCAACAAAGTAATTATGGAAAGACTGAAAATCCCTGTTTTTGCACCCCAAGAATCCCTACCCATTATTGCTCGTAAACAGGATATTTTTTCTTATCAGGAGCAGCTTTGGGGCTGTCCCGAGCTTTGCTTGGTCAATCCCCTGGGTGATAAAATCCACACCACCCATTACCCCCTTCAAATAGTTAACACCTCCGGGCACTCAGGGGATCATGTGGTTTTTCTCTTGAGGGAGAGAGGATGGTTATTTACAGGGGACGAATTCTTTATGGAAAAGCCCAATTCGGCGCGAAAGGATGAGGATAATAGACTGGTTGTAAAGGCCTTGAAAAAGATGCTAACTCTTCAACCTGAGTTTTTGATAACCTCTTCTGGGAGGATATACAGCGATGGTTCGGATGTGTTAAGGCGAACCATTGCCTATTTTGAGAAAATCAAAGACCGGGTTCACAACCTTAAAAAATCAGGCATGAGCTCGAAAGAAATCGCTTCTAAACTCTTCGGTGAAGAGACCTCTCTCAAAGAATTTACCGAAGGCCAGTTTTCACGAGAAAATTTTATAGAGGGGTTTTTTATTAATAGTGCAGATTGACTTCTGTTAGCCACCTTAGTTAGCTGAAATTTTTGTTCCACAGACTTTCTGCTGATTTTTATTAAAAAGGAGGGATAAGTTTATGTCAAAACGAGTTGATATTGTTGGTACGGGTACGACGCCTTCTAAGGGCACGTGGCGGGAAATGACTTAGTCTGAATTGGCTCAGATGGCCACGCAAGAGGTGGAGAAGGACCCCCAGATCGCTATCCAAGACGTGAAAACATCCTTTTATGGGATCTATAATGATATCTTTTAAAGGACTTCCATTCCCGAGCATGCCATCCATGGACTTTGTGGTATGCAAAACAAGTTCGGCATCCGGGTCACCAAGGCGGTATGACAGGTGCCTATACCATATCTGCGGCCCATGCCTACCTGACCGCCGGCCGGATCATTCAGATGAGTTCATGCCGAAGCCTTTTACTCAAGTGGAACTCGGCATGGGTTTTGCACTTTTTTCAACGCCACGGTGACCAGAAGGCCGTTCATAGCGACACTTTGCCAGATGTCATTCGACAGTTCGGCTCCGAAAATCCCGCGATCCATGGGAGGTGGATTTTCTGTGTCCTTAATCTCATATTGGCGAAGGAAGCGGTATACGGTGCCGGGCCTAAGCACGGTGCCTCTTGGGGTGAGCCCCCGACGTTCCATCTCGGAAAAATGAGGATCCGTGGAAATGGCCATCTTTACCATGGTGGACAACTGCGCCCTGTCTTTCCATAGATCTAATCAATGCACGGTTATCCTTCATTCATTATTAGTGGAAGACCTATAAAAAACTCTTTACATTTGCAGAAGGATTCATTATTTTTTCAGCCGAAGTTCAATTTTCAAATGGTGTTTGATAATGGGCTATCTTTCAGAATGTTAAAATAAATTTGAATTCTTTAGTCGTCATGAATACTTCTCATCGATACCTTTTAAAACATTGAGTTTCATAACCTGATTGGCAACGGACTTGCTCGACCTGTTTGTAAATCGATGGTAGCCTTTTTCGAGGCATTATTGGACTCGGTGCTGAATGACTCACCAGCAATCCTAACAATAGCAAAGCAGATCGAGACGAGCTAGCGAACTGTTATAAATAAGGAGGTAAAAATGGCATTCGAGTTCATCAATTGCGAGAAAAGGGGACATCTGGTCTACATCACCATCAAACGCCCTGAAGTCATGAACGCCCTCCATCCACCGGCAAACTTGGAGCTTTCAAAGGCATTTGATGATTTCTGCGAGGATCCTGATGCCTGGGTGGCCATCTACACGGGGGCAGGAGAGAAGGCCTTCTGCGCAGGAAACGACCTCAAGTTCACCGCAGAAGAAGGCTTTGAAGCCATAAAGGAATCGTTATTGACAGAAAAGGCGATTAGAGGTGGTTTCGGGGGGATCACCACACGATTCGATTGTTATAAACCAATTATTGCTGCGGTCAACGGTGTTGCTGTTGGGGGTGGTTTTGAGATCGTCCTTGCTTGCGACATTATCATTGCTGCAGAACACGCTCAGTTTGGTCTTCGAGAGCCTAGGGTAGGATTAGTGGCAGGAGCAGGTGGTGTTCACCGCCTTCCCAGGCAGATCCCCTTGAAGTTAGCTATGGGGATGATGTTGACGGCAAAACTGATTACCGCCAAGCAGGCCAAAGAGTATGGGCTAGTCAATGAGGTAGTACCATTGAAGGTACTCATGGAGACAGTTGAGAGGTGGGCGGCCGAAATTCTTGAGTGCGCCCCGCTTTCCGTGAGAGCCAGCAAACAGTGCGCCCTCCAGGGTATGGAAAAGCCGACCCTCGAGGAAGCCATTAAACCAGAATATTCCCTCTTTAAGCAGGCCATGGAATCTGAAGACTGGGTCGAGGGCCCCAAAGCCTTTGCTGAGAAGAGGAAACCTCAGTGGAAGGGGCGATAGGGTTTTGATGGGAAGGAGCCGTTATTACAACAGGTTACTACCATGATCATCCTTCGGGGCCAATCTTAAAAAGGGGTTCCAAGGCGACTTAAAATTCGAGTTTCGATTTCAAAAATGGACTAATGCTCATTCTCCTCGTGTCAGGACAAAACATCCTCAGGTCTATAATGTCAACAAATGAAATGTTCGGGTTCCCTCTTCAGGTGTATCTTGGCCAATATTGAAACTGATCCCTTATCCTAGTGCTTCATTGGTTTAGATGAATCGGTGGTTCAAATCAGGCAGCCCATGGAGCTTTATGGGTTTTGCGAAAAACAACTGACCTGGATAATGTTAAAGATTTAGGTAATGGTCAAAGCAGCCAAAATGCAGCTATGGAATGGAGTGAGGCACCAGCATATGTCGAAAACCGCCGGCAACAGCTACTCCGGGCTTCCTAAAGCCACCGCGCCCATCTTCGACTCTACAATAAGAGAAATGTGATTTTTATGTTCAGCCCGGATTATACATGAGAATAGCGTTTTTTTAAACAAAAGCTCCGATGATTATAGTAATAAGGAAAAATTGTCTTTCCCCAAATTATATCTCCCATCCTGTCTATTAAACCCAAGACGATATCAGCGTGTATATGCCTGCTAGATCCGTTGAAGACCAGATAAAAATATGGTAAGAGTCTTTCCTGTGTCTTAATTCAAGGTTAATGTTTCCATATAACCGTATTTTTCTATTACCAGCTGAGTTACCAACTGGGCACAGGATAGGTCTTATCTTCTCTACGGTCTTGGCTAGTGTCAGCGTCTATATAACTATTTTCAATCGACAGAGGAAGAATTATAAGATATGGATATGAAAATAGGCAACATGAATATACTCTTTAACCCCAAGTCAGTAGCAGTTATAGGTGCATCGGAAAAGGAAGCTAAGCTTGGGTTTCATGTAATGAAGAGTCTGACTAAGGGGGACTTCCCGGGTAAGATTATACCCATTAATCCTGGTTCAAAAGAGATTATGGGTCTGAAGACTTTTCCCTCCATAACGGAACTTCCATATGATATTGACTTGGCCATAGTAGTGCTACCAGCAAAAATGGTTCCTGCGATCTTTGAAGAATGCCTTGCTAAAGGTGTTAAGGGTATAGTCCTTATTACAGCCGGATTTAAGGAGATTGATGATCCAATTGGTTCAAATCTTCATGACCAGCTTGCCAAAATTGTAAACAGGCCTAATGTGCCAGTAATCGGCCCCAATACCTTTGGTATGATAAATTTACACGCCAACCTGAATGCCTCATTCACGCCAGAGTTTTCTTTGTTAAGAAAGGGCAGTATTGGGCTTGCCAGCCAGAGCGGGGGGGAATGTGCCATCTGCTCTCTTTTATGGCCATGAGGGATAATATAGGCTTCAGTAAGATAGTAGGAATCGGAAACCGGCTGAATGTAGATTTTGTGCAGATGGTTGATTATTTAATGCATGACCCAGATACATATGTAATAGCCCTTTATATAGAGGGTATTGATGATCCAAAGGGACTAATAGACACGGCCAAGACATATAAGGGTAAAAAACCAATTATTGCCTACAAAACAGGTGTCGGAGATATAGGGGATAAGGCATCCCATTCCCATACAGGATCTATGGCTGGAAGAGGGGAGATTTATTCAGGGGCATTTAGCCAGGCAGGCATAATGGAAGTGAATAGCATGGAGGACCTATTAGATACAGCCAAGGCATTAGCCGGATCACCTGTACTAAATGGTTCAGGTGTGGCTATACTCTCCTCTCAAGCTGGTCCGGGTATAGCCGCCGCTGATATTTGTCAGATGGCTGGTCTTAACATAGTTTCATTTACACGTGAAACCCAGAATAAGATAAACGAGATTCTGCCCCCTCTGGCTTTAAGAACAAACCCGGTGGATATGGGTCCAGCATGGTATAACTCAGAGGCACTCGTTGGCATTTTGCATGCAGTTATGCGAGATGAAAACGTAGCAGGTATACTTCTATTTATGATGTTTGCCTCTGCCAATGTTGTTTCTATTAAAAGTCTGTCGTTCTTATTAAATTATAGGGAGCAGAAAAAACCTATCATCACCTGCCTTTCGGCCCCACCTAAAATATGGGATGAGCAGATAAAACAGTTTGAGGAGGCTAAAATTCTTGTCAATTTCTCCACACCTGAAAGGGCAGCCAGAGTCATGGTAAATCTGAATAGATATCGAAATTTAATAATTGAACTTTAGCTCACTTTAGGTACTTATTTTAAAAGGAATTTTATTTTTACCCTGTTAGATTGCCCCTGCTGAAAGACGGGTATGGTATCCAAAATGCTGTTCGACTTTTTTAAACGGAGTGTAAAGTCCAGAGTGAAACTCCCCGACCAAAGGTCGGGGCTTCTTGGCGCAAGTTCTCGCAGTATGCCGCTCGAACTTGCTTAGCAATGACTTCGACATTGCTTGCTTATTTTGACCATTCATCCCCGACTAAAAGTCGGGGCATTCTGGTTATTCTTCGTAAAATTCTGATAGGGGTTACCAGGAGAGTTAAAGTTAAAGGGAGTAGTTAATAAGATATTAAATATTATATAATGATAATCTATTTGTTTTCCTTATTCTGCTTTTTGACAATTTCTATAAATTCTTCAAGGTCTTGCTGAGAGCCAAATACTGTATTATATACCTTTTCACTCCACATGCTGAGACCCAATTTGAATATGTGATGTATTATGGTATCGGCACTTTTGGCTCCCTTTAATTTTAATGTCTGGTATAGCAACTCATCAGGTACCCTGATAGGATATACACCAGTATAGTCATTATCATCTGACTTCAAATATTCCTGAATGCTCTTAAGTATTCTTAAGTTTCGATACTTATTTGTATATTCTTCCTTATCCATTCCCAAACTATCCTTTTTATGGCCACAAAGAATATATATCTTTTAAAATCATAGTTAACCAAATTTATATAAATGTCAAGAATTGAATATTTACCCCGTTAGAAAAAAAGCCTTATCATTTATAGTGGAGTGAAAGTATCAATAAGTTTGAGAGTGGTTTCAAGCCCCGTTCAAATCTTCTAATGGGGATTACTGACGAATCATATTATGAGACCTTTGCAAAATCTGACAATTTTTGTCACCCTAAAAAAGAGGGTGGGCTTTTCTGAAGTAACTGGCGGTAGGGCGCTGTCTTTTCGCGACTTATCAGTGGGGGAAACCGCAGGCCCCGACATGTCGGGGCAATGCGGAGGGGGCAAAACTCCCCCGTAGATAAGTTGCTGAAAAGACCAGCCCGGGAGCCTCGGAACTGAAGAAAAGCCCATCCTCGTTAAGAAAATGTGAATTATGTAAAGGTCTCATTATAAAATAGTGATAATTTGCATGATTTTTTTAATAGGATATGAAATTAAATTTGAAATATTTAGAAGATATGATATATAAGTAATCATATTTTTAAACATAAGGTAAATAAATGACGACAATGCTCATAATTATTCACGTATTTATTTGTATCGGGTTGGTAATAGGTATACTTCTCCAAGCTGGTAAAGGAGCTGACTTGGGAGCTGCATTTGGAGGTAGTAGCCAGACAATATTTGGGAGTGCTGGCGCTGCACCTTTTCTCAACAAATTAACTGCAGGCGTGGCTATTGCTTTTATGATAACTTCCCTTACCTTGGCCTTTTTAGCATCCAGGGCTCCAAAATCTTCTATTATGGAGGGGAAAGCCAAAACTCAACAGGAAAGGCCTTTAAAGGCAAGTGAGCAAGAAAAGGCTAAACCAATAAATACTAATATCCCTTCTGATACAAAAACTGAAAGATAATAACGTATCGGAAATTCTACAGCTAATTAAAACAAGTAAGATATCTTTTAGGAGTAGTCAATTGGTGGCACCCAAATGGAATGATGGAATAGTGGAACATTGGGATGAGTAAAAATGGGAAAGATAATTTTCGATTGTTCTTCTTCCTTTAAACCCATTATTCCAGTACTCCATTACTCCAATATTCCCTCCGGGGCGTAGGCCATACGGGCCGGAGGCCAATTGGGCGAAGCCCTAAGCTCTTATGCCGAAGTGGTGGAATCTGGTAGACACGCTATCTTGAGGGGGTAGTGGGTTATGCCCGTGCGGGTTCAAGTCCCGCCTTCGGCACCATAAGACTGTTTAAGGGTTAGCGGATTTTCTGCTAATCCTTATTTTTGTCATTTTGGGCCGCTTGGTCAACAGAATGGTCAACATTCAAAAAATTTTGTAACTGATTAATAGCCTGCTGGGTATCCTTAAGGTCAATTGTGTTATATCGGTCGAACATCTCCCTGGTTGAATGGCCAGTAACCTGCATAATCACAGATTCAGGGATCCCTGCTTTTCTCATATTTGTATTGAAACAGTGGCGAAGATCGTGAAATATAAAACCATCCTTAGCAAATCGACTGTAGAGTATACCTGCTTGTTTACAGGCCTTTCTCAAAGCAGTTCTAATATCTCTAATGGGTTTACCATTATAGAGAAACACATGGGGGTCATATATTGCCCTTGGTATGGCGCTCAATATCTCATATAGATCATCACAGATAGGGATATTTCTCGGCTCTTTATCCTTAGTATCTTCTGCCTCAAGTTGAATAAGCCGATTTTTTAGATCAAGCTTATTCCAGGTAAGATTTAGAATTTCGCCTTTTCTCATGCCGGTATAATAGCCAGTAGCAAGAATCCCTTTAAGGTGCCTGGAAGAAGACTCTAAAAGCTTATTAAACTGATCTTTAGAAAGTATCTTATCCCGTGCGTTTGCATTTCCTTTAAGTAGTTTTTTGACTCTCTTGAATGCCTTGATAGTATCACCTCCCACAATATCATTATCAAACGCTTTAAAGATCATAGCCCTGACCTTGCCTATTTCCTGATCAACGGTAGCATCGGCACAACCTTCCTTCTTACGCTTCGCCTGAAGATTTTCTAAGTCAGCGGGTTTAATCTGACCTACAATCTTGTTTCCAAATTCTGAATTGAATTTCTTAAGGTAGCCTTGCAATATGGAATAAGATGCAAGAGATTTAACTTTCTCAAGGCCCAGGTACCACTCTGTAAGCTCGTTAAAGGTCATTTTGGTTTCCGGTTTGATGTCAAATATCCGGTTCTCTCTTTTCTGTACTCTCCTTTTACCGTCTGCATCCCTGGCTATTTCAATGGAGCAGCAAGCATCTGGATTGCCTTGCATAGTAACAAGCTCCCTGCGCTGTTTGCCACCTGGTAGTCGATAGTTAATCCAATACCTGACCTTTTTAGATCTCTTTAATTTGTCCAAGTCTGCACCACAAGCACAAAGCTTATTCCTTGTGGTCTGCTTTCTGTGGCATTTTGGACATTCTGCTAAGATAGCCATAATTAACCTCCCTGGCCATTAGGCCAAATAAAACCGCTCAAGTTGTACTCAAGGGCACAAGCACCCTGGCTACACCTCACGACATAGCCTAACTTGAACGGTCTATTTTTTGTTTTAAATGTCATCGCTTGTGGTTTAGAGATTATGAATAAATGATCTAAATATATCAATATATCATTGATTCAAGTTTGTCAAATTATTTTTTATTGATTTTTTGATTTCTTGATATTATTATTTATTTTATGGAAAAGAAGATGTTCTCAACCCTCATAAATAATGATCTCTTGAAAAAATTTAAGAAGCTTGCTATCGATCTTGAAAAGCCTATAAATTTTATACTTGAAGAGGCTATGCAAGAACTTCTCAAAAAGTACGGAAAGAACCCACCCAAATCTTCAAAGTAGCTTCTCATTTCATTGCCTAGCTAAAAGGGCATATGTCGCCCACAATCGCATATTTCGGATACCCATGGAATAACCCATTCACTTTTTCTTTTTCGTTGAAATTTGAGGTATAAAGACCTATTCTTAACGTGGATCTTTGCTTTACTTCGATAGCCCTTAATTGGGGGTGATATGGATTATATTTGAACCCAGTTTCTCTTGTCTTGAAGAGGTGAGGTTTTCTATTTATGGAGGCAGCTTGCATGATAACAAAAAAACCGTTTTTCTGTTTATCTTAATGATGCTTTTCATTTCAGGTTGCACAGGCGCTATTAAGGAAAGTACTATTCAGGAAAGCGCTATTAAAAAGCGTACTACCAAGGTGGTCGTCAATTCCAATCCACAAGGGGCAGATATCTATGAGTGGATATCTCAAGATAAATCGGTAGAGACTTCATTTAAAACTCCGTATTCCACTTCTATCTCTGGGCTGCAAACGCAACCTCGGTGTTATCAAGTCAAAAAGGACGGGTATTACGATTCAGAAATCATTTGCAGTTCGGCAAAAAATGGTGTCCTCCATGTCCATTTTGACCTTATGGCTTTATTGCCTGAGCAGGTGAAATACGACAAATATCTGCAAGCAGGAAAGAAAGATTATGTAGAAGGTAAATTTGATTCAGCCTATATAAATTTTATCGATGCAATTTATACTCTCCCTACCCCTTATGAGTGTTCCAAATGCTGTAAGATCGAAGCCAGGATTCCAAATGCCTGGGAAATGATAAAGATTGTTGAAAAATATATTGAAAAACCTCATAGGCGGTTAGTTCCTGCCGAATGGGAGTCAGTGCTTGATTATTACAGTGTTTGTGCCAGAAATATTTTATTTGAGGGAATGACTGAAAGTAATGATTTTTTTAAAAAGAAACTTTATGATGAGGCATTAAGGTTGTATGAATTCATTTTTGAAAAAGCAAAAAGAAATCATTTAATAATTAGTGCTTGCTGTGGATTAGGTAGGATTCATACCTATAAGAACAACTTTAAACAAGCAATAGACTATTATGATATTGCCTTAAAATTAATTGATAAAAACGATTCAATAAAAGACACCCTTAAGGAAATGGGAGTAAGGGAAGATTTCATATATCATGATATAGGCGACATGTATGCAAAGCAAGAAAAGATAGATGATGCAATTTATTATTATAAAAAAGCAATTGCATCATGTGATGATTGTGGGATGGCAGGGGGTTATTATTGGTCTATTATGAATCTATTTGAAAAATCTAAAGAATTCGGTAAGGGAGTTTTTGCAATTAAAGAAATCATGGAAGAAACAGGGGTTATAGATGAACTTTCTTATTTAGCTCTATTCAGTCTTTATGAATCATGGTATGAAGTTAACTGGTCGAATTTTATATTAAGACAATATATTAATGATGTTAAAGTAGCTATCAAGAAACTCCCTGATGAGATTGTGTTCTACGAATATCTTGCAGATCACTATCTTAAACAAGGACAACCATATAATGCCATAGATTATCTTTACAAAGCATGTAATCTTTATTTAAAGCAAGAAAAAAGAGACGAAGCCCTAAAAGCCTATGGAAAATTAAAAAAGATTCGTGGAAGTAAAGAATTGGCAGTAAGGATTTTTAAAAAATTATATCCACAAAACTGAGGGCGATTTAAGATTTTAAATAGGATTCACTTTTATCAATACGTACAAAAGAAAAAAGCAGGAGATGTCGTAAGGCTCAAAGTAAAACAGTCAAGGAAAATAAGAACTGTCAATGTAAGGTTAGAATACTTTTAGTAGTCTTAAAACTGCCATTTTTCGCTTAGGCTTGCTACGTGGGTGTCCCACGACACGGTGTTGCATTACCCAAAACTGGGGCGTAGGTCTTCCGTGAATTACAACCGACTTCAGGCTGGCTGTTACCCACCTTGAATTTAGTTTTCAAAGAACGAAAGATAAAAAAATAAACCCTGAGAAGGCTTAATTTCGCTTTCCCCTGCCTTTTTTTTGTATTTATTATATCCCTATGTTATTTTTATCCAATAATGACTCGCTAACTAAAATTTTTATTCGAATAATCTCATGGGGTTTATTGCTGAATTTTTGAAAGAATTCTCTGTAAGTGGTATCCTCAGAGAGCGGCTTCTTAAACTTGACGCTGAGATAGATAGAATCTCTAAAGAAAATATCGAGCTTAAGAAAGAGAATGCCGAGTGTGCGAAAAAATTGAGAGAGGTATCCGAAAAATACAAGGAGCTTGTGGAAACGTGCGAGGATTTTAAAGAATACAAAGGAGCTCTTTTTAAAAGGAGACCGGAGGGAGGCTATCACGAAGCTGTATATTGTCCTAGATGTAAAATAGCTATGTCGGCTAAAGCACTTGGTTCTCCTTTTCGTTGTTTCTGTGGATTTACTACTCATTTCAATAAGATCGCATTAAATGCAATATTGAAAGAATTAACAGACAATTAGATATCATTGAGTCTTAAATTCTCCCGACCCTCAAAATTGCTCCTGTTAAGTTTTTCCCGTGCGTCGAGCCCTCAGGTTCCTGTATAAGCATGTCGTATGGGACCCATTCTGCACCCCGCACCCCCTCTTCCTTTCTCTGTCCCATATCCTGCATATCTTTAGCTGTTTCGTTTGCTTCTATGGGGTTCATGGTCTATTACTCCCTGCCTATCTCAGCCTTCTCCTTACCTAATCAGGCCCCTATCCCTTATATCAGCCCTGTATCACCTCTGTTTGTGTAGATATAAGCCCATATCACGCCCAGGTTAAACGATCTCCCAGAGGCCTAAGTCTGCTATTCACCCTTAACCTTCTTATTACCCTTGATAGCCTGGTCAAGCTTATCTATCTCCTTGACATACTTACAAAGCAGGCTTTCAGTCACACGCTGCGCATACTCCCTTGATTCACAGAACCACACCGGTAACCGGTATCTCACACTAAATGCTACCAGGGATTGAATTGCTGATTTAGGATCCATCTCTGATCTATACCGGCCATTAGCAAGGTCTGATAAAGAACACTCAAGAACTAAACCAAAGTAATCCAGGGATCGCCCCTTAAATAACTCACGTTCAAATCTGTCTCTGTCTGTAGTAAGGCATCCGATAAGGTCATTAAGTTCCTTGCGTTCAATGGCTATATGATTCTCTAAACCTGCAATACTATAATCACCTATAGGAATGGTTCCCACTTCTGAGAGATTTTCAAACTCATAAGGTTGCTGTTCTCTGGTATCAATGAGGATTTTCATATTACTCTGATTATCTTGTTATCTCTCTTTCAATCTGTTGACCTTGTCTTGACCTAAGTATGAAAAATATTAGAAATATCAATTAGTTATCAATAGCCCACTATCTTTTAAGCTTAGAGTGTGTCGATGTAATTATCTAAATCTCTGACATCAAATTTAACAAGCTTGCCGATTCTTTTCGCCTTTATTGGAAACGGTCTTTTTGACTTAGGAGCTATTTGATTATAAATAGTCCTTGGAGAAAGCCCCAGATATTGGGCCACTTCTTCAACACTTAGCAATCTTTTTGTTATTTGATTATCCATCTTCCTCATCTTCCGGGTCATTTTCTTTTGGACTCATCTTCTCTATCTCTAGGGGTGTTATATCAATAATGCCATCTTGAAGGTGTTTACCTAAAAGCTTCAAAACATCAGGACTGAGAATCTGTTGTCTATTGTCTTGATATAGGTTTCGAATATAAATTGATTGCGTCATCGTGGGGGCTATCCCCATGATTTTGTGATATTCTTTGATAGCTTTTTCTCTTATTGCTGGATCACTACTTAATAAACACAAGTTCATAAACTCTCTGCTCACATCTTCGGCAAAACCACCATAAAAACGGTGTACCTCATCTAATATTTTCTTAATTTCTTTATCGTTTAGCACCCTACAAACCTGCGATTTATCCAGCCCGATCTCTTTTGCTATCTCTCTAATACTTTTCCCTTTCAATCTCATTTCAGCTATAGTTGCGTCACGTTGTTTTCTTGCAGGATTAGTCTTAAAAAGCTTTGTCTTGTCTTTTTTCTTATCCATTTATCTTATCTAACCCCCTTTAACCATAATGCTTAATTTTTCCTATACGCTGTGCGTGCAAGCAAGATACCTAAAATACCTATTTTTTCCATTAACTCAGTTTTCAAAACCACCTTCAAGGATTGATATTTCATATCCATTTTATAGTTCTTTAAGGATACTCATTTAATAAAAAGTTTCCTGTTTCCTCCCCCTATAGGGGGGTGGAGGAAACTACTGTGTCTAATAAGAAAAGTTTCCTACCCTCTGTTTGAGGAAATACAGTGTAGTCCTTGCTTTCCTCATTTCGAGTTTCCTAAAGTTTCCTAAAAAGTTTCCTATTCCTAACGTCATTAAAGTTTCCTCGAAAGTTTCCTATTTTTCCTCATAAAGATAATCCATCCCTGTAGGGGTAATTTTCCCATTTTTGCCAAGATAATTTTCCTGGATTAACTTAGTTTTAACCTTACTTACATAACCCTTACTAAGACCTGTAGAGTTACAAATATCGGTTTGTGGTAATCCTTCATCTGTTAGCCTGAGAATCTCTTTTTTAGCTTCAGCCTTAATATTACCATGTGTCCATACAAGCTCGCCCTGTTCATCCTGGGTCAAATGAAATTGAGTATCAGAAATTAACGATAGGTCTTGAGTTCTTACCCTGGCCTTTGCAAAGTGCATAATGAATTTACATCCGTCCTCTGGTATATAGTCAAAGGGTCGCTTGAGTATGATAGAATTATCAAGGTTATCCTCTCTCGCAGATGTGCCACGCTGGCCCCCTCCTTTACCTTCATGGTGAAGCATTATAGTTGCTATACCTGCAAATCTAAGGTCAAGTAGCCAGCTGTTTATCGGGTCCCAATCCTTTTTTATATTCTCATCAATACCCCCTGCTAAAGAGGCAAGGTTATCAATTACCCATAATTTAATGCCCCTAGTGGTCAAAATACGTTTCATAGTGGATCGCCACGTCTCACTTAATAGGTTAGCCTTTGGCAATCCAAGATTGTTGGCATAAGCATCGCTGTAGATATATGTTGAATCAATACCTAAATCCTTTGTACGCTCAATAATGTCTTGGGTAGGCATTTCACCGTCAAGAAATAAACAGGGTGTAGATGTCTCTGCCTTCCAGGGGCCAAAGGATACCCCCTTACTAACTGAATCAAGTATAGATAGGGCCAGCCATGTTTTACCAGTTCCACGCCAACCACTAATAAGGGTGATTGATTGCTCTGTTAGCCAGGGATTGAGTAGCTTTTTTTTGGCTGGTAGCTCAAGGGCAGTAAAATCTTTGGCCTGTAAAATGACATCTTCAATAGTGACCTTTTTCGGTGGTTCGTAAGGGCCTGCGCCTTCAATCATAATGGATAGCTTTTCGGTTGCCTCTGCCTTATCATCAAACTTAGCAATGAAATCAGAAACATCGCCTTTACTTGGTAAGCCCGGGAGTTCTATCAGTTTAAGGCTTTTAGTCTGTCCATTAAGGGATATTGCTATCTGTGCCATGTGTTCTTTGCCCTCAAGGTCATTATCAGGTATCAAGACAATATCCTTACCTTTAAGAGATTCATTATATTCTGGCCTCCACTTTTTAACTCCCATAGGGCAGGTAGTGGCTGTCAATCCTAATTCCATTAGGTTATCAACGTCCTTTTCACCTTCAACAATCAAAACCTCTTTGGCTGCCAATACCTTTGGTAGTTGATACAATACAGGCTCAATCCCTTTTAAATTCCAAGTCCATCTACCATTATTGTTAGGCTGTCTTTGCTTGAAATTCTTAGGCTCATATCTACATACCTGATAAAGTAATAAACCCTCTGCATCGGTGTAATTATATGTTTTGATAAGTTTCGGCCTGTTTTCTTCCCAGGGAATATTAAAATCATTGGCTATGCCCCTTAGAATCTTGCCAAAATCCCGCCTGGTATCCAGACTATTAATCTTTGCGTAAAAGTGGATAGCGTCGCCCTTTTTGTTGCATCCATGACAGAAATATTGACCTGTCTGATTATCAAAATTGAAAGAAGGTTCAGTATCATCGTGAAAAGGGCATCTTGCCTTATATTCTTCACCGCCTATTTTCTTAACGTCTGGTAGATATTTCTCATAAAAGGTTCGATAGTTGCCTTGAAAGTGGCTTTGTATTGCCTTTTTCATGTTATGCACTCTTAAGGTTCAATATTTTGAATATTAGATTTACAATGCAAGCAAAGAGTGAGCGATAGCTAAAGAGTAATATTGCCATAGTTTATTATCCCTTAACCAAAATAGGTTGTTCCTTGATTTCAGGAAAAATGTTTTTGATACTGACGTTCAATGCTTCTGCAATCAATTCAGCCTGTTCTTGATTGGGTTTTTTGTATCCTTGCTCAAAAGTACTGATAATGGTCTGGCTTATTCCGATCTTAAATGCTAATTTGTGTTGGCTAAATCCTGCTCTTATCCTTGCAATCTTTAATTCTGAATTCATAAATCTATCCTCCCTTTTGAATAAAAAGGCCGTAAGTTTTAACCTTACGGCCTAAATATAATCAGGGTGATATTTTATTAAAAGTGACGTCTAATTATTTATTTGTCCTACTTTATCCCTCCAGCTACTTGCTTTTTGTTTTTTCCAAGTTCTAATATTCGATATTCTATTTCCCCTTTTCCATTCAGGGTAATATCTTCTATACAATGAATCAGCATCAATTGTTATTTTGTGTACATTTTCTAAATAAGCTGAGGTTCTTTCACAGGCTTTTCTTACAGGAAATATGGCTGCATAATCTGAAAAGACATGGTCAAATAATTGCTGTTTGAGTATCCCTTTTGCTGGTCTTTTTTTTCCAATTAAATTTTGGGCTTTTTGAACTATATCATCTATCTCGAATTTTATATCTTCCTTATCGTAACTTAAATCGATTTTTAAAAATAAAAATTTGTTATCCTGGATAAAACGCTCTTTGGTTTTATCATTCAATATCTTATTACCCATTAAGTGATAGAGGTAGTTTTCAGCGTTAAGATGAGAGGCATAAATCTCGTTAAGATTATAGTTATATGGTGGTGAAAAACAAGATATAGGTTTTGATGTACGAACAGGATAAGTCTTACCATCTAATGTAAGCAAACTAATATCATATGCATCCGAGATATGCTTTTTTATAAATGATAAGAAATCTTTTTTTTCGTTAAGCTCTTTAGATATTTTTTCAGCCTCTAAACCTCCCCCTTTTAAACGTTGTGTTAAATCTTCAATGCTTAACTGAAGTGCAAGGAACTTTGAGATTTCTTTATGAAATCTTTTGTTTTCCAATAACTCAATTTGCTTTAATTTTTTTAAATCACTCATTCCCACCCCCACAGTGGTCCGGTAAGAGTTGAAGGGAAGGGCAGCCGGGAACTGTCTTTTCGCTACCGGTGAGCTATCCCCCCATAAATAAAAAGGCCCCAAGGATTGCTAACTGGCATAAGCAACCAGCCCATAGCTTTACAACTATGGGAATCCTTAGAGCCTTTAATTTGTTTTATTCTTTGCTTATAATATTTAGCTTTCATTTAGTTCTATACTACATTTTGTGACCCCAAAAGTCAATTCTACAATATAATCAGTTTCTTATAAACCTGTATGATCTGGACGTAATGGTTGCTTGGTCAACGCATAATCAACACTTGACAAAAAATATCCCCCCATTTCTGCTTGATTCACTTCAATTACCTGTGTTACATAGAGAGAAGTTAAACTATTGATATTGTTTTTCATTCTGTTTACTTCTATTTACTTTGTATTATCAATTACTTATCTTGAGGGGGTAGTGGGTTATGCCCGTGCGGGTTCAAGTCCCTCCTTCGGCACCATCTTTTATAAATAAATTTCTACACTCTACTATTCTATCCTCCCCTCTAAGGCATAAGCGGCTGCATTTCTCACATCCTTATCCTCATCCCCTAAAACCTCCATCAGAGGAGAAATGACCCCATTCCCTCCAATCTGTCCCATGGCCTTTACAACGTTTTCCCTAACCCAGGCCTCCTTGTCTTGAAGCCCCTCTCTCAGAGGATCAATGGCCCTTTGATCTCCAAAATCTCCCAGCGCCTCTGCCGCACTGGCTCTGACATCTTCGTCCTCATCATTAAGTAAGACTTCTGTCAGATGTTTGATGATCCTTTCATCTTTAAATTCCGATAAGAGATCAACTGCCTCCTCACGAACCACAGGATCCTTATCCTCCAGTGCTTTGATTAAATATATTAGAAAAACCTCTCTTAGCCCCTTTATAGCTTGTTGTTTGGGAGCAATCATTGTAGGTTCCACACCTTCAATCCTGCTTTTACCAGTTTTAGGGTAGATTATAATTTCACTAATTTCTGGCTCCACCATTTTTTTCCTTTTAGGGCCATAGATAAAGGCATAATTAATATCTCGAATCAATCGCTTCAATCCCTTGTCCAGTAGAATGTCGGAAAAATCCGCTAACAGCATCTCTTCATCTGGCCCATAGTAGACGATTTTGATCCATGCCTGATTAGCGATCTCCTTCAATACCTTCTTGAGGGAAATATCCCTCACCTTGACTGTCAAAAGGTGATCTTTCACATGGACAAAAATGAAGGCTCCTTATCCATATTACTCTTTGAATCGGCCAGAGCGGAAATTGGTACAAATAAAAGGATAAAAAATAACAAGAAAAGCGATTTAAATTCTCTTAAACATTTCATAACTATATAACTATATAAGATTTGGTATAAATAAAGGATCCGACCCCAGAGGGGCCGGTTTTGGTTTAACCCCTGGAAGGGGATGAAAATGCCTTGCCCCCACAGGGGGCAAGGTTGAGTTGCCCATGTTGTTTGAATTATTCTCCTTGTGCTGATCTATTGTTTA
>JAUWZV010000059.1 GCA_030615105.1 Desulfobacteraceae bacterium | reverse complement strand
AGAGATGCCAATTTCCTTATTGATATCCCTTACCGCCTCGGTAAGCACTTCCTCCATCATGGGACTCAGTCCCAGGAGGGGTTCATCCAGCAACAGCAGCTTTGGCTGGGCCATCATGGCCCTTCCAATGGCCAGCATCTGCTGTTCACCCCCACTGAGAAATCCTCCCTCTCTGCCTTTTTGGTTTTTCTTACGGCCCTTGAAGGCATAGGCTTTTTCTTGAGCAACGCCGATGAACACAACCCCATCTTTTACAGGATTCTTTCTACGCATCCTGGCAGCAATATCGTCTTTGCGCTGTCCATGCTCAAAATGTATGATGGGAATGTCGTTTTCTTCGGCATATTGTTTAACATTTTTGACAAAGTTTTGTGTCATTTGATTCAATAGGGCTGGTGAGGGTATTTTCTGCTTGCGATGTTGAACAAGGAATGCTATCAACTGACCTGGTATTTGCAGATTGGGAATATAGCCGTTCAGGTAAATTCTATCCAGGCACTCTGCTTCAAGGGTTACATGGTCACGGAGTAAGTTATTGATGTTTGGCATAAATAGCCTCCTTTCGGAGGTAATATATAAGACCCAATAGAGATATCAAGTATTCTTATTCACTTTAGGCACTTTAGAACTTAAAAGCATAACTCGCCGGTTTGAGGTGAAGCTTCGCTAGAAAGATAGATAAGGAAATCGAGGAAACCATTCTCAAAGAATTGAGCACAGAGAAGAGACTAATTGAAAATAGCGATATGCCTATCAGATTTTATAACTATAGCCATATCAAGGATCAGCTCTATGACAAATACCGGCAAAAGGTCTCTTTGCCCACCATCATAGCCAGGGCAAAGAAGAACGGTTTCTATTTCCCAAGGCCAGAGAGAAAAACCCATGACCGAGAGGTAGCAACCAATTATGTGGGTGAGTTAATACAGCATGACTCCTTCTTACCATAAGTGGTCACCATACACACATGAGAAATGGCATCTGATCACTAGTTTGGATGGCTATAGTAGGTTACTGCTCTATGCTGACTTTGTAGTGAAGGAGACCAGTTGGGACCATATCTTAGCCTCAGAGAGTGTCTTGCTCACCTATGGGCTACCCTTATCCTACTGTGTGGACAATCATTCTATATTCAGGTTTGTGTAAGGCAGAGATAGTTTTTGGAGGAGGCACTATAAGGTTACTGATGAGGTTGATCCTCAATGGAAGCAGGTGCTCAATGAGTGCCAGGTGAAGGTAATCTATGCCCTCTCTCCTCAAGCCAGGGGTAAGATTGAGAGACCGTATGGCTGGCTTCAGGACCGAGTCGTAAGAACTTGCGCCAGAGAGAATGTGCACACTATCGACCATGCGAGAAGGATTCTTATGAAAGAATTGAACCGATATAACAACCGACAGGTCCACAGTACGACTGGGGAAATTCCAGCCTTAAGGTTCAACAGAGCCTTAAAGGAGAGGAAATCACTGTTCAGGGAGTTTATGGTGCCCCCACCTTATCAATCAAGTAAGGATATATTTTGTTTGAAGGCAGAGAGGGTAGTAAATCTCTATCGAAAGATTTCCTTTAATAATTTAGAGTTAAAGGTATCGGGAGTTCCTATAAGAGGGACAGTCCAACTCCGTATCGTTCCTGACAGGCAATCGGGTTTGGTAGAAATCAGATTTTGGTACCAAAATAGGTTAGTTGGGATACAAAAAGTCAAAAATGAAGATTTGAATTTAGTGCACTTTTAAACTTTAAATAGTGCACTTTTAAAATTTAGCTAACAGTCTGTTTTTTTAAATCCCTAATGTCACATTATCCTTGACCAAAAATCGCCCTTTCCATTATTATCCATAGGCGAGTTTTCGTTATCAAACACGGAGGGAATGCATCATGGGGGTCTATGATGAACTTGTAATAAGTGCATTTGACCGGGCATGCGAGAGATATCCTGATAAGACAGCAATAATTTATGTTGGTGAGAAGTTTTCCTACAATAAAATAAGAGAGTTAATAGATAGGTTTGCTACGGCTCTATATGACTTAGGTGTCAGGGATAATGATAAGGTTTTGCTCTACATCCCGAATTGCCCTCAATTCCTTATAGGATATTTTGGAGCCCAGCAGATTGGGGCTGTATCAGTTCCTGTATCTCCTATTTATACACCATATGAGATAAGATATCTTATTAATGATTCAGGGGCAGAAACGGTCCTATGCATGGATACAAACTTCAGGTACATTCAGGAGGTCTTTCCCGAAACCTGCCTAAAGAGGGCTATTATCACAAACTATGTAGAGTTACTCCCAATATATAAGAGAGTGATCGGTGCCTTGTTCGACAAAGTACCGGATGGGGTAACTGAGAGAGGCGAAACTACATATTTCTTTAAGGATTTAATTCATAAATATCCACCAAACCCACCGAAAATAAACATTAATCCCAGAGATCACCTAAGCTATATCCTGTATACTGGTGGGACAACCGGCTTTCCCAAGGGCTGCATCTCAAGCCATACTGGTATGGTTTCCTTCGTGGATGAGATTAGGAAAGTAGGTGAGGGCTTTATAGCCGATGGTGAGGAAGTGTTCATAATGGTAAACCCTCTTTTTCACCAGATGGCCCAGGGGGTTATTCTGGGGATGGTTCTGACCAAAGGCAATACTGCTGTATTAATGCCCATACCTCAGGTAGATGCTATCTTAGAAGCTATAAAAGTATATAAGGGGACTCTGTTTTTGGGAGCACCTACCCTTTATAGGATGATTTTGGAAAATGACAGAGTAGATTTATATGATTTGAGTTCACTGAGATACTGTTGGAGTGGTGGCGATGTCCTTCCCATAGAGGTTTATAATAGGTGGAAAAACAAATTCGGTATTCCAATATATCAGGCATATGGTTCAACGGAGGTGGGTTTTACATCGATGTGCCCCTTGGACAGAGAACCAATTCCAGGGAGCATCGGGCATCCTTTACCCAGCAGAGAAGTGAAGATTGTGGATCCGGATACCCTGGAAACCGTTCCCACAGGCACAACCGGGGAATTGCTGGTCACATCTGAGTATATCTCCAAGAGTTACTGGAATAAGCCAGAAGAAACCGCTTCCTCGTATGTGGAGATAGACGGGAAAATCTGGTACCGAATGAAGGATTATGTGAGGATGGATAAAGACGGACAGCTATATTACGTGGATAGAAGTGCAGACGTAATAAAGTATAAGGGATACAGGGTCTCAGCCTCAGAGATTGAGGCAGTTCTCCAAGACCACCCAACGGTAATCGGTGCATGTGTCGTTGGTATTCCAGATCCTAAGGTTGGTGAAAGGATCAAGGGGATAGTGGTGCTAAAGGAGGATGCAAGGGGTGTGGGTGGATCTGAGTTGACTAAATGGTGCAGGGATAGGCTTGCCCCTTATAAGGTTCCCCAGTATATTGAGTTTAGGGATATGCTTCCGAAATCTAAGGCAGGAAAGCTATTGAGGAGGGAGATAAGGGATGAGGAGCGACGAAGAATAGCCAAGAAGAAAACGTAGTAGCGCTATCCAGAACTATACGGCAGTCCTCTATAACATACCCATGGCAGGGAAACAATTCATTCTGACCATGGCGGTATGATCATTAAGATACACCAATAGGGTTTCGCAATAAATCACCATTAACCTAATTTTGCATTCATAGCTTTGAGAGGTTACACAGTGAAAAATACGTATGATATGACATCAAAGGAAGTAGTAGCTAAGGGGGCTGGCAGATATGTTGTGGGAAAGGTAGAGCAGTTTGACCAGAAGAATGAGATGTTTAAACGTCCATTATGGGACGAGAGTGTCGCCAATTTAGGCAAAAAATTTTATGGTGTGTGGGAGCCTCAAGATAACCGACCTGGCTACGGTCTGCTGTATCAGGCATTCAAGAATGCCGGTTATTATGTTGATATGGCCTTTGGCCATGGCATGTTCGGTGGGAGATTTGGTCTGTATGCCTGGGAGAGCAAGCCGTGGGCTGAGAACCCACAACCAAAGGGGTTGAAACTCACTGTAGATGACCCGGTGAAGATGGCCAGAGCAATAAAGAAAGCGGGTGAGTCCTTTGGTGCTTCTCTAGTCGGGGTCTGTGAGCTGGACAGGAGGTGGCTATATTCATACCACTATTATCCCAAGCTCTCAGGATTCACCGAGCCTATTGAAAAGGTTGAGATACCAGAGGAATATAAATATGCCATTGTCCTTGCCTATGCCGGGGATTATGAAACCTACAAATATTCTCCTACTTATCCAGCAGGAGCTGGCGTTGCCATAGGCTACTCTCAAATGGCATTTACCGCTGGCTTGATGGCTCAATTTATCCGCCTTCTCGGTTATAAAGCAATACCTATGGGTAATGACACCGCCTGTAGTATACCTTTAGCCATTGATGCTGGGCTCGGGGAACTGGGAAGGAACGGAATCCTGATTACCCCGAAGTTTGGGCCCAGGGTTCGGCTGAACAAGATCTTTACAGATTTGCCTCTAGCCCCTGACAAACCAGTTGAATTCGGTGTATGGGATTTTTGCAATAAGTGCGGGCTGTGCGCTGAGCACTGCCCTGGTCAGGCTATTTCCTATGGAGAACCAACTAATGAAATACATGATTTTTCCAACAGAGAAGGACTCTTCAGATGGCCGTTAAATTCGGTGAAGTGCTTTAAATTCTGGTCAGTTAATGGCACAGCCTGTGCTAACTGCATTAGGGTATGCCCGTTTAATAAACCATCTGGGTGGCTGCACGATGCCGTCAGGTGGGGAGTGAGAAATACCCGGTGGCTGGATTCTATCTTTGTGAAGCTAGACGGTGTCTTCGGCTACGGCAAGCAGGCTATGCCTAAAGGTTTCTGGGAAGATTAGGCAATTCTAAGCCCCTTTCTTTAAAGTCACAATATGGTACCCCAGGCCAATTGAATTGTTATCAGCAATTTGGGAGAAAAGCGTCGACACTTTCTGTAAGAATTTTTGATTTCAAGGTCGAAAGCAGACCTAGAGTAGATGCATCAATGCTACGGCAGTTCGTTTATCTTAGACTTTGCGATAATACAGATTTGGGCTATTCAACTCAGGCAGTGGGAATGGGTGGAGGGCGGCATTCTTTTCCTTCCTAGACGTCTTTACATACCTTCGATAGGATCCTGGTCCACGATTAATTTGATAATCCACACAATCTAAATAAGATTCTCGGATAAGGAGTGACGAAGTGCCCAGGTATCAAACAGAGCCATTAAGATGTTGGGGGAAGGCCAAAGAACTTAGGCTCACATACTATAAGGATTATGCTGAGGCGCATGCAAAGGGTGGCCTGAGATGGTCTGGGGGTTCGTGGACACCCTGTTCTATCCCCAGGGGCTTTGGTGATGATGTGTATGCATTGACCAGCGAGCCCTATGCGGCATCCATTGCTTTTGACAGAAAATTTTCCATGAGGTGCCTAGAAGCAGCAGAGAAATTGGGTTTTGCAAGGGATCTTTGCAGTTACATGTTGAATTACATAGGATCAGTCGTCCTTAATGAGTATGCCTTCGGGGGACCTTTTCCCACACCGGATTTCATTTTCCAGACCCATATCTGTTGCACTCATGGCAAATGGTACCAGGCCGTTAATGATTTGAAGGGTAAGGCTGCCCCCATATACATCATTGACATGCGGGCAGGAGCTTGTCCTCCTTTTTATGAAATGAATTCACACAAGATTGACTATATCGCGGACCAGTTTTTGGACGGCATTGACTGGATAGAGAAAACTACAGGGCGTCCCTTTGATGAAGAAAGATTTCTTGAGGCTGTCTGGACGGAGCTGAGGACCGTTTCCCTTTGGCCCAAGATCGCTGAACTTAATCAGGCGGTGCCAGCTCCCCTTGAGGAGAAGACCATGTATGCGCTTTATGTCTTGGCAACGCTGGACAAGGCATGGAAGACCATTCCTGATTTTTACGAAGAGCTTTATGATGAAGTGAAGGATCGTGTTGATCGTGGCATCGCCGCAGTTGAAAACGAGACCATTCGTATCATGACCCATGCCCAACCCCCCTGGGGTTTCCTGGGCATGTTTCGGACCATGGAAAAAATGGGTGCTGTTTCAATTGGGTCACTATATACCTTTGGTCTTGAAGGAGTCTGGCGATATGATGCAAAATGAAAGATGATTTTTCCACGAGAATTACCTGATGAGAGACCCAAGAACCGTGAAGAGGCCTGCCGTCTTCTGGCTGATTGGCTTCTAAGCAGGCCCAATTATCAGACCTTCTACCACCCAACGTTCCAGACGGCCATGATGTCAGCTGTTGCTCGACAATGGAAGGCTGGCGGCATTATCCTTCACCTGAATCGGGGATGTGAGGGAGTCTCCATCGGGGTAATGGAGAACCGCCTTGGGCTGATGAAAGAGGGCTTCAAGGTTATGACTTACGAGGGGAATATGGCGGATGAGAGGGAATTTGATCTGCATAGCACCATGGCAAGATTGGAGATCTTTCTGCAGGTACTTAACCCTTAACGATAAGAAATGAGATGATAAGGAGCCCCTCTTTTGGGAGTACAGCTTAGAAGGAAATAGGATTGTATATCAAGGAATAAGACGTCACAAAAAAAGATACCCATGGCCGCACTCCTTGCATCTGACATGGGCAAATCCATTATGGGAGTCACCACAATCAAGATATGGATAAATGGAAAATATTGGGAGATGTGCTCCCAAGATCCAAGGTGGGAAAGCTGCTGAGGCGGGAGATAAGAGATGAGGAGAAGAGACGGTTAGAGAAAGAAAAGAAGGCTGTTAGGGTGTAAAAAAAGTTATAGTGAACGTCATTAGTCAATAGTTTCCGAATTCCGGAACTCGGAAGCATTTGTCACTGGTAAGTATAGTAATAGTTCTATATTTAACAAATGACTAATGACAAGTGATCAGTGACATTACCTACACCTAAAGCCCAAAGTAAGCAGATTTTACATCAGGATTTTCCATCAGCTCCTTTGCAGTTCCTTCCAAAACAGCCCCCCCATTCTCTAACACATATCCATAATCTATTATAGGAAATATAGGCCTGGCATATTGCTCTGTTATCAATATGGTGATCCCTATTTCCCTATTGATCTCCTTGACTGTCCTGGCAAGAATTGCCTCTATTCTGGGGCTAAGTCCAAGTAAAGGTTCATCCAACAAGAGTAACTTTGGCTGGGCCATCAAGGCCCTGCCAATAGCAAGCATTTGCTGCTCTCCTCCACTTAGAAACCCTCCTTCTCTCCCTTGCAATTCTTTCAGGGATGGAAAGATGGTAAAAACATACTCTAAAGTTTTTTTGGCCTGCGTCTTTGTAGCTAAGTAGCCACCGATTTTTAGATTCTCCAATGCACTACTTTCAGGAAAAATCCTGCGCCTCTCCGGACAGAGGATAATGCCTTTTTTGGCCCTTTCACTGGGCTTCATATTGATGATATCAGCCCCATCGTAGTTAATGCTTCCGAGTACGGTGATTCGCTCTCCACCTCTCATCTCTTCTTTCTTCTTTATATCTAACATTATTCCGGAAATGGTATACATCAGGGTAGACTTCCCCGCACTATTAGCCCCAAAGGCCCCTGTGATTACACCTTTCTTGCATGTCATATTAACATTATTGATTGCTATAGCATTTTCATAAAAAACCATGAGGTTCTTAACCTCCAACATTATCTACCTCCGTTCCAAGATATGCTTTCCTGACATCTTGTTTTTTCATGACCTCCTCAGGGATACCCTCTGCAAGCTTTTCGCCAAAATTCATTACAATTACCCTGTTGACAAGCCTAAAGAGCTCCCTAAGCCTGTGCTCTATCATCATTATTGTCACACCTTCCATCTCCAGCTTCTCTAAGACAGGAACCATGGTTGCTATCTCAGCCATGCTCAGCCCTGAGAAAATTTCATCACAGATTATTATCTCAGGCCCCATGGCAATGCACCTGGCAAGTTCAAGACGTTTAAGGTATCCAAGGGGTAAAGAGGAGGCAGTTTTATATGGGACATAGGCATCGCGTTGAAATCCAATCTCCTCCAAGATATCTATAGCAACTGCATCCCTGTCTCCAAGCCTTCCCCCCCGGCTTCGCCGGACGCGGGGAGAGTTTAAGGGGACGATGAGATTTTTGAATGCGGACAAACTGTGATATGGCCTCATGATCTGAAACGTCCTTGTAAGCCCGAGGTTGGCGATCTTGTGCGGTTGTATGCCTGTGATTTTTTTCCCTTTAAATAAAACTTCACCCGAATCGGGCCTTACAAAGCCAGTGATAAGGTTAACAAGCGTTGTTTTGCCTGAGCCATTGGGACCGATGATGCCAAGAATCTCGCCTTTAAACAACGAAAGGTTTACATCCATTACGGCCTTAACACCCCCGAATGACTTGCTAATATTTTTGACCTGGAGAAGCGCTTCACCGTCCATGCTTAAACCCTTTCCCAGTACTCAAACTGATGATACTTTCGTTGGAGGTAATTCATTAATCCCTCAGGTTTATATACTATAAAGCCTATCAAGATAAGACAATATAGGACTACTCTGAGCTGGCCAAAGCCCCTCAATGCTTCTGACATAGGAGTCAGAATAAAAGCCCCTAATACCGGGCCTACCAAAGATCCCATTCCCCCCATCACGCAGGCAGCGATGGGTAGTATGGAGAAATCCATGGCAAATAATGAGATACCCAGCCAGCCATAAAGGTGACTAAGGTAAGCCCCGCCAAAACAACCCATCAATGATGCAATGAATACGGCCTTTGTCTTGTAGGCTGTTATGCTAATACCAGAAGCCCTGACCGCCTGGTCATTATCCTTTATGCCGCGTAGAATCAGGCCGATATCCTCGTTGACCAATCTTCTGATTGCAAATAGTGACACGATAATCATACCCAGGATAAGATACTGTTCAACCCATATATTAGGTAATATTGCCAGGGCACTTATACCTTCGGTTCCCCCGAAAACATTGAGTGCAACAATGATATGAACCGCAAATAAGGGAAACATAAAGCTTACAATGGCAAAATAGATGCCTCTTAATCGAAGGCAAGGGAGTAAGACAAAGGTGCTGATCACAGCTCCGGCCAGCGTAGCAATAGGGATACACAGGAGCGGTGGCCAACCAAGATAGGCATTCAAGAGCCCTGAGATGTAACCGCCGGCTCCAATAAATAAGGCCCCACCCAAACAAACCAGGCCCACATATGCGGCCAGGAAATCAAAGGCCAGGGCCAGAATCGCATAGATACCGGCCGTGCACAGGACCCTCTGCCAGTACATATCCAAAATTAGGGGAAGCAAAAGCAGGCCCAGGATTAACACGGTTCTTGGCACGATCAGATAGGCCATTTCTCGCCATGTAGACAATGCATATAAAGTCTCGGTCCGTACCTTTATCCCCCTGTCTAATCTCTTTCTGCGAGTTTCCTCTATGACCAAGGTTAAACCCTTTCTTCAAGCTCTTTCTGCTTGCCTAAAAGGCCTGAAGGTCTTAGAATCAAAATAAGGATAATGGCTCCAACAAGCACCACCTTTTCCCACACAGCCCCGAACAGGGCTGTACTGATTATCATGGCAAAGCCAAGCACGAAGGAGGCCAATACCGCACCTGCCCAACTTCCAAGCCCACCAATTATACATACTGCGATGGCATCGATTAGAACCTTGTATCCTGCTTCGGCAGTGACATTTCCCAGAGGAAGGATTATCACAGCAGCCAAGCCGGCTAAAGCTGAGCCGATAGAAAGGGCTATGACTGCTGCTCTATCTGAATCTATTCCGAGCATCAGGGCAGCCCGCTCATCTTGGGCTATGGCCCTAAGTGATAAACCCACCTTGGTATGATGGGTGAATATCCACAGCAATAGCACGATTGCCAATCCTCCTCCTATGATGATGAGACGTTGAAAGTCTATAAGTACTCCCACTATCCTCATTTTCCCCTCGATAAATGGTGGGAGAATATAGTATGGGCCGATAAAACCTTTAAACCCACCTATACCTTGCATGCGTAAGCCTTCCAGGATGATTAAACTGACAGCGAAAGATGCGATAATCTCTGATGTTGCCATACCCCTTAAACGTATGAGAACCCACCGATATATAATAGCGCCAAGGAGTGCCGAGATAATAAGAGAAAGAGTTACGGCCAACAGGTAATTTATCTTTAGATCATTAATGAAACTCCAGGTTAAAAAGCCAACCAAGACATACAAGGCACCGTGGGCAAAGTTTGGTATCCTGCTAACGCCATAAACCAAGGTAAAACCAACGGCTATCAGGGCTAAGACAATACTATTAACAGTCCCATATATGAGTATATCCATCTTAATTTCTACTTACTGGGCTGGCCCTGTTAGATAGGCGTGAACATGGTCATTTATTCAATGAGACACTTGTATTAAAAAAACAACAATCTTTCGTGTTTAAGTTGAAACTTTAAGTTAAGAACTCACAAGACTATAAAAAACAGGTAACGTTCATTGGTAACGAAGCCCGTATCGTAAAGCGTCTAAGGGTTACGTCAAAAAACACCAACGACTTAACCGATAAACGAAACGGGCATCGTAACCGTAACCGGTTAACGATGATTATGTCATTTCAACTTTTTTATGAAAGAACCAAAAACAATATAACTTACCAGGATATTCTTTATCTAAATCTAACAGGGCTGGCCCGGCCATGAAGAGTTAACCACTGTACCTGACCGATATTATTTCAGCCAGGGAGGCATTTTAATGGTACCAGTTGCTGCTGCTTCTGGAAAGATGCATACTCTCTTACCATCCTGCCATTGAATCCAACAACCTAATACACTTGCCTTTGGATCATAACCATAAATGATCTGGTGGTTCTTATCAAACCTTATTGTTCCCCTAACAGCAGGAAGATTGGTCTTCTCCAGAGAGGCTATCAGTTTGTCCTTATCAAGGGTTCCAGCGCGTTCAATAGCATCCTTTAGTACCCAAAGCGCCTCATAGGCTGCTACGGATCCACTGCTTCGAGGTGCCACACCCCACCTTTTCTTAAAGGCATTATAGAATTTCATGGTCTTTGGCATTACATTGCTGGGGACACAGCCAGTCTCACAAATAGTGACTACAGTGTAGGCTCCTTTGCCCCTGGTTGCCTTCCAGAAACCGGGATCCTCGGCAGCACCAATGAAGCCAAGGGGTATTGCCGGTACTTCCATATCAGACCACTGCTTCAAGAGAATAGATGTTTCCGGTGAATATGCCCACATGAACAAAACCTGTGCACCTGATTTCTTGCACTCGCGCAGCGCCACGGAGTAATCCGTGGTACCAATGGGATGTTTGTCATGGCCAACTATTTTCCAGCCATCTTTTGCAGCGAGCTTTTCCACAATCCCGGCAGCCTTGCGGCACATCAGACTGTCGTCTATGGAGATAAACATCTTGTTAAAACCGAACTTTTCCTTTATTTTATGTAATAGATCAACTCCCTCAGGTATGAACCACGCAACACTTGCGCTTGCCCTGAAGGAATATCTATATTTTTTGGGATTTGAGGCAAACTTTTTGTCCCATGTGGGGGTATAGCACCCGATAGAGACGATATCTACGATCTTGTACCTGGCATAGAGGTCCATAGCCGCAATACCACATTCTGACATGCAGGGTCCACCAACTATAACATCTGATTTTTTCTGCAATATAAGCTTTTCTATTGCCAGGAGTACCTCACTTGTTGGCACGCCTGGCTCTTCATCCCTGGTATCCATTATTTCAAGCTTAAGGGGCCTCATTACGCCACTGACATTAACCCCACCTTCAGCATTAATTTCCTCTGCAGCTAAGATCATACCCCTCTCCCCATTCTGGCCATATGCACTGGCCCGGGGAACAGGAGCGCCTACAATGATGGGTTTACCCTTTTTTGCCGCGTTAGCATTGAACACCCCAAAGGTTCCTATCAATACTACTGCAATAATTAGGGTAATGATGGTACTAAAAATTTTGTTATTCATGATACCCTCCTTTTTAATAAATAATTATAAGTAAATACCCATGGGCTTATGCCCGTTTCCCTTAGCTTAGTGCTTCGATTCGCAAATACAGTGCCGTATTTTAACAAGTTAGGTTGGAGCAATTGTCTTCGACCTTGAGCTCCATTCGGCCCGAGCAGTTCGGCCTTGAGCTCACTGCCGAAAGGCTCATGGCCGAGGGCAGACCGAAGGGCTCACTCAGCACTAAGTCCTGAGGGTTTCGACTGAGCTCAGCCGAAGTCTAAATGAGTTCGTAATCGAACTTATGAATCGAAGGACTTAGTTTTGATAGAAGATTTTGACATTGGAATATACATCGTCTTTTATGAAATTAGCGCCAGAAAATCTTCTTTGCCTTGAAAATACCCATAAAGAGCTTCCTCAGACAATCCCGACCGATAGAACTCGCTTTCTTGTAGGGTGAGTATAGGAAGATATAGGCTTGTGTGTCAAGCCATTATTGAAATCATGAACAAGAAAAAATATCAATAATTAAAAGCTCTTTCTGGGGACAGTCAACAGATATATGAGTTCTTAATCCAAATGATGGATGATAAAGGCCAAATTGGAGAAAAATGCTTTGGTATAAGATGTATGGCTGAGAAGCAGAAAGAGCAAGAATAAAAGCTATCTGTTTAGTAAAGAACAACCTAAAATTGACTGTGACAAATATTGCCTGTACCTCTACATCTTGTGGTTGCTGAAAATCAGGTAAGACTTTCCAATGCTGCTATCAAGGGTGAGAAACAAAAGTCCAAAAAATTTCAGTTTAACAGATGTAAGCTATAATAAAATTGAACTGATGGTGGGCGTGAACTGTGGCAAGGGGTGTTCGAAAATTAGCAGGGCTCAAGGAAAGTTTAGAACAGGACTTCAAATTTCATTTTTCTTTTCTTTAATTCGGATATAAGTCTTTCTTTGTATTCATGGAAGAATCTATCTGTCGTTTCCTTCTGTAAACCAACCTGTCGATAAAATCCTTTTATAGAAGATAAGTAGTTCATTCTATCGATAAAAATCTTATCAACCTTTCCTTTAAGGTCTTCGATAAGTTTTTCCGGGTTTCCCGGCAGAAGTGGTCCAACAAAGGCAAACGTTTTTATCCCTAAGGAGTGAATTCTTTCCAATGCTCTTAACCTCTCTTTTACGGGGGTTGCTCTGGGCTCAAATAGCTTTGCCACCCCCTCATCATCTGTGGTTATTGTAAATCCCACCTCAATTTCCTCAAGTTCTTGAAATAAATCCATATCCCGTAAAACAAGTTTTGATTTTGTCTGGATATTGACAGGAAACTGCTTTTTTACCAGTTCTTTCAAACAACGTCTTGTCAATTCATACTTCGCTTCCAGTGGTTGATACGGATCACAAACCGAGGAAATCCAAACCGTCCCTTTTTTGGCCTTATCCAACTGGTTTTTCAGAACCTCGGGGGCATTGACTTTAACGTCGACAAATTCGCCCCAGGCCTCACTATGTCCGGAATAGCGTCTCATAAATAATCGTGCATAGCAGTATCTACAATTAATCTGGCAACCGGTATAGGGATTAAGGCAGTAGGAGAAGATTTTCGATTTATTTAGAACGCTTTTCGCCTTTATTTCTTTAACTTTCAGCATGCTAATTAACTATAATCTATTCTAACAATTGAATTGGCTATGTTCTCTCGCACCATTTTTATAATTTAACGGACTGCATCAATGAAAAAAGATTGACCTCTGCTTCTAAAACAAAATAATGTTATGATTACATTTAAAATACTTCAACAAAATTGAGTTGATAGCGACTATCGATTTTGGCAATCAAACCTTTAATTCAGGGCGGCACAAATCAAAACAATATATTGTATCCTCTTTGCTACCAGGCTTATTTTCTGATGGGCAGCATAACAATTTAGTAATGGTATTTTTCTAAATAACGGCAAGATAATTTGAACCATAACCAAATTCAGGGAGCGAACTCATATAGTACTGATAAAGGCTCATACATTTTATCAAAGAAAAGGTGTATGGGCCTTTTTTATTCTAACGGAAAAAACCTTGCTCTCTGAGCAAGGTCAGAGTTCATAGGCTTTGCCATATGAACGACTCAATGTTACATCCAAGGATGAGTTGCCCAATAACTTCAACCAAGGAGGTAACAAATGAGTCGATTTCG
>JAUWZV010000147.1 GCA_030615105.1 Desulfobacteraceae bacterium | reverse complement strand
TGATATACTCGGTAAAATATCCCGGAAGGTTCAGGGTCTTGTTGAATTGTCCAATGAGCTCCTTGATATTTCCCGGATAGAGGCAGGGTTGATAGTTCAGGATAAGAAGCAGGTACAATTGATGGATATCCTCGAGAGCTTGGTGGAATTCATACAACCCAGGGCAGAGGAGAAAAATATCGCTCTGAGCCTAAAAAAGGCCGATTTACCCCTTATTAATGCAGACATGAAAAGCATGGAGGAAGTTTTTAGCAATCTAATCACCAATGCTATTGTCTATACCCCGGAAGGGGGAAAGGTAGATGTAAGGGGGGAGGTTAAAGGAGATTTTGTGGGTATAAGTGTCAGTGATACCGGTTATGGTATCGCACCTGATGATCTACCCCGTATCTTTGAAAGGTTTTATCGGGCAAAAACTGAAAAAACCAGAAACATTGTGGGAACAGGCCTCGGTCTTCCTATTGTAAAAAGCATTGTTGAGGCCCACAACGGAACCGTTAAGGTAGAGAGTGAAGAGGGGGTCGGGTCCACCTTTTATGTTCGCCTTCCTATATAATGAGCCTCGCAGTAGCCTGAGCTTGATATTACAGCAATTATAGCTTATTTATTTTTTCTTGCTTGTCCCGCTTGCCCCATAGGTCAGGATGATCGTACTGGGATTAAATCTTTGCTATTCCATCAGGTCTGAGCTATTTCTCTGGGAACATGGGGAATACAGGATGTGCCCTTTAATTAAATTATCCAAAAATAGTGCACTTTTAATTCTTATCCGCCAAAAAGTTAAAAAAGTGTTGACATATTGGTAGATTTGTGGTTTAAAATTAATTAATCCGTTTTAGTGGAGGTGGAAGGCCGGTTATGGCCTTCGAGGCCCGAAAGGGCCTTTTCTTTTTGTCCTAAGGCAGCCATTTCCTCCCCCAGCCATAAATCTTCCCTGCTGGACTCCGATAGTATTTCTCCTTTTCCAATAGACGTGCTATCTTTCCTCCAAAATCCGAAGGAAGGCTTTGCTTATTCTTTCTTGCCAAAGTTGATCTATAACTTGGGTGGGCCAATAAATCTTCAATCTGCAACCCTGCAATATTGTTGCTTTTCTGCTTTACCTTCAATTGTCGGCTTGTCAGATATCTTGCAAAGGCTTCAGCAGCTACGTACTCAGTCCCCTCATGAAAAACCTTCTATATGAGGACTTAAGTCGCATGTCTTCTTTGCCACCCCGTGATTCGGCCATCACATCTCCCGTGCAACCAGCTTATTCACCAGCGCATTCCAGCTTATTCGCCAGGATTCACCAGCCCCCAAATTGCTCCACGACCACGCCCTTTTAACTCAATGAGCCCCAACCGCTTCAGGTGATAAAGATCGTCACGAACCGTTGCTGAAGCGGGCGGGGAAGTTAGTCCTTTCATAATATCTCGCAAAGGCAACTCGTTCCCTGATAATATTTGCAAGTTTTGCCGAATGCCGCCCCTTCCAAAAGAAGGGGCGGGGTTAATCCCGCCCCATCACTTGGTTTTTATATGAAAAAGAAAAGGTTTTTAACTTCCCTTTTTTACTTATCAATCTTATCATAGCTGCAATAAAGATGGGGCGGCCCTATGGGCAGATTTTGCTATTGCAATATCTGGGTTCAACAATTCTTTAGCGCTGAGCGAGGAGGTGATTTTTTCAAGAATAAAGATTTGAGCCGCAAATTCATAACAACGTCACATTTTAATTTGTTTTAGAAGCAACGACCCCTTTTACCTTATTAAATAAATGACTTATGAAGATGTGACCCTAAATTTATTAAATTTACGGACCTCTTTAACGAATTCTTGTACCTTCCTGAAATCCTTTTGAAACCGGATCACCTTTCCGTCACGATCCACCTCACTGGTATGCGTGCAGCTATCAGCACCATAAGGGCAGACCTTTAAAAGGGCCTCAAACACATTTTCAGGGGAGAGCCCTCCCGCAAGTATGACCGGAATGTCGCTCTGGCGGACGAGCTCCCTGGACAGATCCCAATCGGCAGGCCTTCCGGTGATCCCGATAAAGCCTTGCACAGGTTCCTTTTCAAGCCAGGTGTCTATGAGAAAGAGGTCGCTCGCGGGCTCGAGGGTTCGGGCTATTTCGAGGGTGGGAAAGTCTTGAGCCATCCCTGCCCTGGGGATAGGTATTGAGCGGATAATGCAGATTTCCGGGAATTTCTCTTTGAGATTGCATTGAAATCGTATTATCCTCTCCAGGTCGACCGGACGGCCAAGATGATCCGTGAGGCTGTCACAGAAGTGTATATAGTATGGACAGTAATAGTCGAGGCTCCGCTCAAGGGTATCCATGTCGTCAAAGAGGGGTATCAGGATGTTCTTCACCTCGGTACCCTCTGATAAAAAAATGACATCTTTCAAGGAGGGCTGGCGCCACCCATATTCTGAGAGCAGTACGCTTCCGATGTGGTCCACACCCAATGCGATACATTGTTCCGCTTGCCATGGGTCCTGAATTTCGTAGATTTGAACGATCATAAGGATTAAGTGTTTCCCTTTCATTTATCTGTGGGATCGTGAGCGAAGAATTGTAAACTCATAAAGAGGCAGGTCTCAGCTTTCATTATATTCATTTTTTACCCATTTCATCTCAAGGCCCCGGTTAAATAGGTTATTGATTTAACCCCGGTACCATCTTGTGGGCTAAAGGGCTGGCGGGGTAAACACTTTTGGGTAAAAATTAGAATTTTCAGGCCTCTTTACCTGACCGATGTCAATAATTCATGACCGCTGAAGGGAAAGGCGGTTGTGGCAAGAATAAAGACTTGAGCCGCATATTAATACCAATGTCCACTTTTAAGTTGTTTTAGAACTTACATCCCTTTTATTACAAAATGGTGGGATATGGTATAGAATTAAACCCGTGGGTTTGGAGTAGAATTAAATTGGTGATGACAGCTTGACCATATAGCCACTTGTAGAGCGCAAGCGATATACCTGTCAGGTTGATCCTTTTTTTTAGCTTCCGGTTGCTTTCAAATGACGTTTTGGAGGGAAAGAAACAAGCGGATGACCACAATCCTTTTCCTTCTCTCTCAGATCAGCACAAATAGCTTTTAAATCATAATTAAATTTGGCTGCATGTGTTTCGCGAATCTTTCTGATCTCTTCAACAATTGGATCTTTTTTCATGAGGGTTCTCCTAAAAGCTCATCAGGGGTACATATCACGGGGCACTCATATCCATGGTTTTCTGCAACCCTGATAATCCCCTTCTTAATTATTGCGTTATTAATATGACTAAAGTTCCAAGTCAAAAGGAAATCCATACCGTTGACGGTGGCCAAAGCAATGTGCAATGCATCTTCTGAGTGTTCTTCTGAGATTGGGCCGGCTTTTCCTAAGGAAGCTACAAGTTCTTCTGCCTCGGCAGTGATTTTCAGGACAGGCATTCCGGCGATGGCCTCCAAGCGCTTCTCCGCTGCAGAGGGATCACCTCCCTTGGCTTCCTCAAGGGCCAGAGCTGATATGTATACTTCAAACCGGTACCGATTTTCCTCCTACCATTCGCGGGTGATTTGTTGACGAGCCGCTGTAACAAGATCACGGCTCGGGTGACTCGTGTAATAGCTGACAATACTCATTTAAATATAGACTTTTGGTTTCATGGTTCTTTAAAATATACGATCTGGTTGACGATGATGAAGCATAAGGGTCCCGGAAGCTAATCACCAATTACTATTATGCAGAAAAATCTCTGTATAATCCATTATATTTTATCTTTTGCAGAATTCCTTATTGCATTGGTTTATTAGAATCAGTTTTCAGGGCGATTGTCAATAGATCGAGGGTTTACCCGCCTCTGGCGGGCTTGTCCGCCGTTATTCTTGTCCGCCGTCTTTGTGGCGGAGTGGCGGACTGGAGGGCTGGCCTGCTGACCATCTCATGACCGCATCATTGACAGGAGGGGGAATCTAATGTTTAAAAGTGACCTCTATCCATAAGTTGCTTCAGAACCTAAGTCCCCTCGCTTTACTTTCTTATTTTTTTAAGAGCGTCCCCCTTTATGCATTGCAATAAAAACACCAACTGTTTTCTCGTGCCTGAAGAAACAGGGTATCCTGTCAAGGTAGGCAGGAAGTCTAATATGTAACTTGCAATCTCAACATTTGGTAAGTTATAGGCCCATGATGGAAATATCCTGTCTGGTATTTAGAAAATTCATAAGCGCTAAGCAAGGAGGTGGTTGTGGCAAGAAAAAGATTCGAGACGCAAATTCTCTTCAAAAACTATGAGTCAAGAGCAGACTTGGCCCTTTTTTTGGTAAATTTCATCTGCTGATCAGTACTGCAGTGGTGGGTTGCAGCAAGTTATTAGATAAGAGATTTGTCAGAATTAAAAAGCCCTTATAGTTTAAGACTCTATAAATGGATTGTGAATGCCGGGAAAGAAGTCAGCCTTAATTATGTTTCCATATAAACTGCCGATGCTGCCTCAAGGTATCCGTCCTTTATATTAGCACCCTCTGCCTTTAGTACTGTCTCCAGGGCAGAGAGGAACAGGAAGACGTTTTTCCTGCAGCAAGAGTGACCCATCAGCCCCACACGCCAGATTTTGCCTTTAAGATTGCCCAATCCGCCGCCGATCTCTATTCCAAATTCATTGAGCAGCGCTTTACGCACCTTCATATCCTCCACGTTCTCAGGAATGCAGATAGCATTTAACATGGGCAGGCGCTCAGATTCGGGAACAAGCATGGCAAGACCCATCGCCTCTATGCCGACCACAAGTGCCTTGTGGTTCAATTGGTGTCTGGCAAAACGTGTCTCAAGGCCCTCCTCTGCAATGATGCGCAATGCTTCACGAAGTGCATAGATCATATTAATGGGAGCGGTGTGGTGGTATTTCCTCTCAGTACCCCAGTAGCTTTGGACCATGCTCATATCGAGATACCAACTCACCACCGGAGAATTTCGGCCCTCAAGGGCTTTCATGGCACCAGAGCTGAATGAGATAGGGGCTAAGCCAGGCGGGCAGGATATGCATTTTTGCGTTCCGCTGTAGGCTGCATCAATTCCCAAGCTATCTACAGCTAATTCCATCCCTCCAAGCGAGGTGACCATGTCCACGAGAAACAATGCACCTACCTCGCGCGCAATAATTGCAATGTCTTCAAGTGGTTGGCAGACCCCTGTGGAAGTCTCTGCGTGTACCACGGCAAGAAGTTTTGGACTTCTTCCCTTAACTGCCTTTCGCACTGCCTCTGGATCAATTGCTCTACCCCACTCACCATCAACACGGATAAGCTGCCCACCCAGGCGCCTAACGATGTCCGCCATTCGGGTACCAAATATGCCGTTTATGCACACCACAACCTCTTCCCCTGGCTCTATCAGGTTGACAAAACAGGTTTCCATTCCTGCGCTGCCTGTGCCAGAAACCGGTATGGTGAAGGGATTTTCTGTCTGGAAGAGAAACCTAAGCAAACGCTGGGTTTCATCCATGACCGATAGAAAATAAGGGTCCAGATGGCCAATGCATGGAGCTGACATGGCCTGTAACACACGCGCAGGCACATTGCTTGGACCAGGTCCCATAAGCACACGTTCGCCTGGGTTGATGTCCCTGAAATCATTTATGTCAATATTAATTAAAACCCCCATATATTCTTGTTGTTGATAAATACAACACTTGCATTAGGGAGTTGGGAGTATATGGAAAAAAAGGTATGTCAAAAATTCAACATCCAAGAGCACTTTGTAAATAATTCCCAATACCCTAAACCTTCCCTTGCCTGCTGTTTTAGCAATTCATGAGCTCTCAACGAGGAGGTGATTGTGGCAAAGATAAAGATTTGAGTCGCAAATTCATACCAATGACCATTTTTAAGTTGTTTTATAACC
>JAUWZV010000019.1 GCA_030615105.1 Desulfobacteraceae bacterium | reverse complement strand
TCCTTAACGCCTTGACCTGATCGGTGACATTGGTATCGTTTACCACAACATCATGTATTAGCGGGGCCAGGGTGCGAAAGGCGTCTTCTTCCATACCAAAGCGAGTCATCTCTGATACGCCCATCCGCAGAGCCCCGGAGGTAGTAAAGCCCTCTTCGTCCGTGTTCGCCTGGTAGTTGCAAATAATGTTGTTTGCTTCAAGACGGCTGGCGACTTCCGGCCCGCAACTGTAACCTACATCAACCAACACCTGGTGTGTTTCGGTGAAGTCAATGGCTGGGTCTCCAGCCACATCAAGCCCGCAGTCCTTTAATGCCCGAGCGAATGCCTTGGCATTAGCAATGACCTTGGCCTGGTATTCGCCCTTAAAGTAATTCATCTCGTAAGTAGCCATCAGCAGCCCCAGCAACGTGCCGAGGTGGTGGTTGGACACCGAGCCGGGGAAGGCCCGCCGAAGAAGAGCCTCCCAAAGCTTGTAACGCTCTTCGTGCTCCTGAAGGCAGCTGCCCACGATGCCACGCTGCGTGCCGAAAAAGGTCTTATGTGTTGATCCTGTAACCAGATCAGCCCCTTCTGCAAAGGGCTGCTGGAAGTGGGGGCCGATGAGCCCCAGCACATGGGCCATGTCGTACATCAACACAGAATCAATGTTCTGGGCGTCAAGGAACTGACGGATCTCGAAGACCGGCTCCTTGTGCAGGACCATACTCTTGCCGAAAATGATCAGCTCCGGCCGGTACTCATCGATCAATTCCAGTGCAGCCGGCACATCGGTCTTGTAAGGGTTGTCGGCCAGCACGGGGAAATTCACCACGGCCGGGCGCTCTGTGCGTGGGTCCCGGGCCACGTAGTCCCTCAGCGCGCCCATAGGCTGGGCGCTGAGGTGACCACCCTTGACGATATGGTTATTCATCACCTGGCGAATTCGCCGTGGCTCACGCTTGCGGTCGGAGCGATTTATGTAGTCGACCATTGCGCTGAAAACGGCAGTGTTGGCCATCTGCCCGCTGATGAGGCGTGTCTCGACATTGTTGCAGCCGAGGAATTTTCGCATTTCCTCTTCCAGCATCCGCTCGACTTTGCCGATGAAATCGGTACCCTGGTAATAGAAGATGTCAGCGTCGTAGAATGCTATTGTCTTCTTGTGCTCGGCATAGCGGAAGGCAGGGTCCATCACAGACAGTAGCCGAGCCATGGGTGAAATTGTCATCTCTGACGGAATGAGGTTGATGCACTCTCTCTGTCGCCATAGGGTGTTTTCTACTGTCTTTTCCAGCAGCCTGCGGACCATGGTGGGCGCATCGCCGGCCGGCAGCTCCTCAACTGGCATTTGGTGATCGAAGACGATGGGGCGGGCGTGCGGTGGGGCATCAGTACGCATGTGGAAGGGCACCACCACTGCATCAAACGCCCTGCCACGAATCTCTATGGTGACCTTCTCATCCTCGATAATGTCACTGTCGATGTATCCCAGGCAAATCGACCGCAGCTTATGTTGATTGGTCTGAACGGATTCCAGTCCTTCGCCCTCGACAGACCACATGGGGACCATCGTTCCGCTGGTGACGTAGCCGACGTGCTTTTCGTCCTTGAATACCTTGGCTCCCTCACGGGCGATGCCTCGCCCTGCCACGGCGATCGGCTTGATAACACGGGGCAGGTCTTCAATGAGGGAGTAATCGCGGGAGATGATTTTCTTTAACGCCTCATGTTGCCTTGCCAGCTCCGCACGGCCCAAGAAATTTCCCTTTAGAGGCGAAAAGCTCACTGCGAACTTGGCCAAGGGACAGGCCATAATGGGAATTTCCTTACCTTCGGGATCTTCACCAAACTCATGGCCATATAGTGGCAGGACGGCTTCAAGGCGAAGCGTATCTCGTGCGCCAAGACCGATGGGCGTTGCCCCTTTAGCCACGATCTGGTCCCACAGCATCGGGCCGTCTTTTCGATTGGCAAAGAGCTCAAAACATAATGGCTCGCCCGTGTAGCCAGTGCGAGCCACCTTCACCTTGACACCGGAGATCGTCACGATACTCACGGCGTTTCGCAAAGGCTCTGGGAGCGGACCGGACTGTATGATCTCTTCCATCAGTTGGCGCGACTTAGGCCCCTGCAGCGAAAGCATGACGATTTCTTCCGTGCGGTCAGTTAGCTCAACGCCGTCGAAATTTTTTAGAAGGGACTGGAAGTGATTCCAATCCTTCTCGCGGTTGACGGCGTTGACCACCAATAGATACTCCTCCTTGACAAACCGATAGAGATAGGCGTCGTCGACAGCCCCGCCTGTTTTGGTGGGGATGAGCGTGTACTGAGCACCCATCCCTCTGATATCGAGGGCTTCAATATTGTTGCTCAAGACGTGCTGAAGAAATTTCATCGCACCAGCCCCTTGGACGATGAATCGACCCATGTGGGAGACGTCAAAAAGCCCAGCCCCCTTTCGGGTGGCTAGATGTTCCTCCACGATACCGGTGGAGTAGAAAATGGGCATCTCCCAACCGGCAAATTCCACTATCTTGGCGCCCAAGGCCACATGCCGGTCATAGAAAATAGTTCTTTGAATGTCGCTCATCAATCATCTCCTTACCTTCTCCAAAAAAGAGCCCTCCTGTTAATAATTAAGTGAATAAGTCAAAATCACTTTAACAGGAGGTCTAATTATAAATTGCTTGGATAGTATCAATCTTAAGGCATTTCGTCAACTCAAGAAAGAGATTGTCTAACCCTACCTTTGCGGGGCCCGTGCCCGTACAGAAATTGTTGGTCGAAGGACAAAGTCCGTATGCAGCCAGTGCAGCCCAGTAATGGACTGTATCGAAGTGGCAAGCCAGCAATACCACGGGAGGGGTCACGATTCGGCCTTGACGGTGTGCCCCTCCTCATTGTGGGGAAGCACTTAATCATAAAATCATGGCCACTGTTATCGGGTGCACGGTTACTGCTAACAGATCGCCGGGGTGGTTGGTAGTGTCGCCTGTGTAAAATGGCCAGCTATGCTTACATTAGTGAGAACCACGCCGTTCTCCATAACCCTTAAAACTCCATTATTCATTTTCCTGTTTCATGTATCATTTCCTTTATGTCTTACCGCTAAAATTGATTAATTCAAGAAATATATCGATTATTTTGAAGATATCACAAAAAATTATAAATTATCTTGACAGAAGCATCAATATTATCTTATTGTCTATTATCCTTTGAAAAAAAAGTTGAGGGATGAAAAGCATAATGAAAAAATATAATCTAATAATATTTAGGTATCGTCCAAAAGTTGAGGCATCTTGATATCCTAACTGATTCGATTATTGATGTCGCCAATATTAAGCGGGGGTATATTTAATATGAACATAGACGAAACCACCATCACAATTATCAGGCACCTTAGAGATGGAAGAAAATCCTTCAAAAAGATTGCCGATGAACTGGGCATTTCCGAAAACACGGTAAGATCGAGGGTAAAAAAGCTGATAGACGAAGGTGTCCTGGAGATCTCCGGCCTCGTGGACCCAGAAGCCATTCCTGGGCACAGGGTGGTCATGGTCGGCATTAAATTAAATACCTTGAACCTGGTCAAAAAAGCTGAGGAATTCAGCAAATTAAAGGGGGTGGTGTCTGCAAGCGTTGTAACGGGCCGATATGATCTAATGCTGGTGGTTCTTTTAAAGGAAGATTTTGACCTCCTGGAATTTTACACAGAGGAGGTGTACCGGTTAAAGGACGTTCGGTCCGTGGAGAGCTTCGTGATTTACAAGGGCTACAACTTGAAGGTCCCTTATATACTTTAAGGAATTGAGGAATCGCGGGATTTAGGAATATTATTGATTAAAAAGAGATAAAATCCTTTATTTCCATTCGCAATTCCTGAATTCCGAAATTCGCAATTGCAGAGAAGCGGCATTAATTAAAGGAATAAACCATGCAAAAGGAAACAAAGAAGACTCCTTTATATGATTGGCATGTGGCCCATGGGGCCAATATGGTCAGTTTCGGAGAATACGAAATGCCGCTCTGGTATCCTGCAGGTGCAAAAAAGGAACACCTGGCGGTTCTTACAAAGGCTGGCATTTTCGATACAAGCCATATGGCCCTGGTCATAGTTATAGGCCCTGACGTTTTTGAACTGCTCCAGATCTGCTTTACCAAAGACCTGTATGCCTGCGTGGGGAAAGACAAATCACCTTTGGTACCTGGCAGATGTGTTTATGGTGCCTTTCTTAATGAATCAGGCAAAGTCATTGATGACGCAATCGTGTACCAGCTGGAGCATAACACTTACATGACTGTCGTAAACGCCGGCTTAGGCGGTGAAGTAGCACGGCATCTGATGGCTTACAGGGATAGGCGAAATGTTGAAATTACCGACCTTACGGACAAAATAGGTAAAATGGACATCCAGGGTCCCATGGCCGCCAGGATCCTTATGAAAGTTCTGGTAGATCCCGAAGAAGTTTTTGAAGACATGCTCTACTTTACGTTCAAGGGCTATTTTGATGAAGCATCTCCACTTGCCGATAAGGTTCGATTGATTGACGGTACGCCGCTTCTGCTTTCCCGCACGGGCTATACCGGGGAATTTGGCTTTGAAATTTTCGTAGACCAGTCTCATCTCGTCAAGGTCTGGGAAATGATTTTTGACGCAGGGCAAGATTTTGGTCTTTTGCCCTGCGGTTTAGCGGTCAGGGATTCTCTCAGGGCCAGTGCGGTCCTTCCCCTGTCCCATCAGGATATTGGTCCATGGCCATTCATCAATCATCCGTGGCATTTTGCCCTGCCTTTCAATCCTAACAGAACAGACTTTACCAAAAAGTTTATAGGAAACGAAGCCCTTAAGAATATAGACAAACCAGAATACACCTATGCTTTCACAGGCTATGACCTCCGTAAGGTTTCCGTCTATGATCAGCCTATTGTATTGGATTCTGAGGGCAATAAAATAGGTTTGGTTCTTACCTGCATTTGTGATATAGCAATTGGGCGTCATGGAGACCGGATTTACAGCATTTCAAGCCCCGATAAACCGGAAAATTTCGAACCCAAGGGATTGAGCTGCGGCTTTGTAAAGGTGAAGTCCAAGCTGGATCCCGGGCAAGTAGTGGAACTCAAAGATAAAAGGCGAAAAATAAAGGTCATGATTGTGAGTGACATTCGTCCTGATCGTACAGCACGATGTCCCATTGAAGAGATAATAGAGCAAAAGGAGAAGAGATTATGAAAGAAATCAGTGAACTTAATTTGCCCGATGATATTCGCTATGCAGAAGATCATGAATGGGCCAGGCTTGAGGGCGATAGGATCAGGGTTGGCCTTGACGACTATGCCCAGGATCAACTTGGAGACATTGTTTTTGTGGAACTGCCCCAGATAGGTGATACCTTTGAAAAGGGGAAAGAATTCGCAACTGTGGAATCAGTAAAAGCTGTTGTGGAGTGTTATTTGCCGGTCGGCGGAGAAATTATTGCTGTAAACACGGCCCTTGAAGAATCGCCTGAACTTGTGAACAAAAGTCCATACAACGATGGATGGTTTGTTGATGTCAATCCCAGCGATCCATCTGAGATGGACGACCTGATGACCAATGCCGAGTGCCTTGAAAAACTGAAAGGAGCAGATTAAATGCTTTACTTGCCTCATACCAGTGAAGAAATTGCTTCAATGCTTAAGGTTGTGGGGGTTGATGACCTTGACGGTCTTTTCTCGACAGTCCCTGAGGATTGCCGTTTAAGGGACAATCTCAATCTGCCTGAGGCATTGAGCGAGTGGGAATTGAATGACCATATGGCCTCTATTTCCGGCAGCATGGCCGTCTCCCCGGAGTATAAAGTGTTCATGGGAGCAGGTAGTTATGAACATTTTATTCCTGCGTCGGTATCGTACCTTTTAGGTCGCTCCGAGTTTGTAACATCGTATACTCCCTACCAGCCGGAAATGAGCCAGGGAACACTCCAGGCGATTTATGAGTATCAGACGCTTGTTGCCAGGCTACTGGGTATGGAAATAGCAACCGCATCGCATTATGATGGTGCCACAGCCCTGGCCGAATCACTGCTTATGGCCGTTCGTATAACAAAGAAGCGAAAAGTCGCCATTTCAAGTCTGATTCATCCTTTATATCGTCGAGTGGTTCAAACCTATTTTAATCCCACCGGTTATGAAGTTTTGGAACTTAAATATCTTAAAAATGGTATGACCGATTTTACCAAGCTTGATGAAATGGATGACCTTGCAGCCGTTGCGGTTCAGTCGCCAAACTTTTTAGGATGCATTGAGAACCTCCAGGCTATTGGGGAAAGGGCTCATGCTAAAAAGGCCCTTTTTATCTCTTCATTTACAGAAGCCCTTGCTTACGGTTACCTAAAAAATCCTGGGAGCCAAGGAGCTGATATTGTATGCGGAGAAGGTCAGAGTCTGGGTATTCCCCAGGCCTTTGGTGGACCGGCACTTGGGATCCTCGCAAGCAGAAAGGAATATATGCGCAGCTTGCCTGGTCGCTTGGTTGGCCAAACAAAAGATCTGGATGGAAAAAGAGGCTTTGTCCTTACGCTTGCTACCAGGGAGCAGCATATTCGCAGGGAAAAGGCGACTTCAAACATTTGCACCAACAATAGCCTCTGTGCTCTGGCGGCTGCAATGTATATGGCCTCTGTAGGAGGTACCGGGATACGGGAACTTGCCCGTCTTAACCATGATAAGGCCGAGTATCTTAAAAAAGAACTAAAAAAGGCAGGATTTAAAATAAGCTTTGACAGCCCCACATTCAATGAATTCGTGGTGGAATTCCCTCCAGACTTTGAGGTCACCTACAAGCGCCTTCTGGAGAGAAAGATAATAGCAGGCCTTTTTCTGGCTCCATATTATCCTGAACTTGCCAACCATTACCTTTTGTGTGTAACGGAAACCAAGTCCATGGACGAAATGGATGAATTAGTAAGCAAATTGAGGAATTGAGGGATTGGGGAATTCCCAAATTACCAAATTAATAGAGAGGTTAAATCATGAAAGAATCTTTAGGTACTACAGGCCTTATATTAAATGAACCGCTACTTTGGGAAAAAGGGAAAAAGGGAAGATGCGGATTTTCCATTCCCCGGCGTGACGTTGAATCCTGCCCTCTGGATGAGGACCTTACATGCGAAGGCCCTGACTTTCCGGATCTGAGTGAGGTTGATGTGGTACGTCATTACACCAGGCTGTCCCAGTGGAATTTCGGAGTGGATTCTGGTATGTACCCGTTAGGTTCATGCACCATGAAGTACAGTCCGAAGACAAATGAAAAACAGGCAGGCCTTTCAGGATTTAGCGGGGCCCATCCCCTGCTTCCGGCCAATCTATCCCAGGGAGCTCTCAAGATTATGTTTGAATTTGAGCAGTATCTTGCTGAAATCACGGGTATGGACGCAACCACCCTTCAGCCTGCGGCAGGGGCCCATGGAGAGCTTACCGGAATGCTTCTTATTTATGCCTTTCATAAAAGCAAAGGGGTGCGGCGTTCAAAAATAATTATTCCGGATACTGCTCACGGGACAAACCCTGCCAGTGTGACACTCTGCGGTTACCGCCCCGTGTCTGTAAGATCCAACGAACAGGGGATCCTTTCTGCGGAAGCCATTGCTGATGTCATGGACGATGATACAGCCGGAATTATGGTAACCAACCCCAACACACTTGGTCTTTTTGAAGAAAACATCCAAAAAATAGCTGAAATCGTCCACTCCAAAGACGGGCTGGTGTATTGTGACGGTGCAAACATGAATGCAGTCATGGGTATTGTACAAATGGGCAAAATAGGTGTTGACATCATACATCTTAACCTCCATAAGACCTTTTCGACTCCCCACGGGGGAGGAGGTCCCGGTTCAGGTCCTGTATGTGTCAAAAGGCATCTTGAATCATTTCTGCCTGTTCCCCGCGTGATCCAGGAGAATGGCAGATTTATTCTTGCTGAAAATTATCCTGAATCTATAGACAAGGTTTCAGCCTTTCATGGAAATTTTGGTGTCATGATAAAGGCTTACAGTTATATCCGAAGCATGGGGCCAAAAAATCTGAAAAAGGCCAGCCAGCTTGCTGTTTTGAATGCAAATTATATCAAGGAAAGGTTAAAAAGGACATTACATCTTGCCTTTGACAGGCCATGCATGCATGAATGCGTCTTTTCCGATAAATATCAAGTAGCCCACAAAGTCATGACCCTGGATATGGCCAAGCGACTTATGGATTATGGATTTCATCCACCCACCATCTATTTCCCACTTGTCGTAAACGGTGCTATCATGATCGAACCCACTGAGACAGAGTCAAAAGAGGATCTTGATCAGTATATCGAAGCATTCAAAGCCATTGTAAACGAGGCCAGGGAAAACCCGGATCTGCTGCATGAAGCACCAAAAAGCTGTAAAGTAAAAAGGCTGGATGAAGCAGCAGCAGCGCGAAAGCCATGTCTTGCAGGCTGAAAAATATATCTGACAGGATAACAGGATATACAGGATTTATAATAAATGTCTAAAATAAGTGGACACAGTTTAAGCAATAAATCCTAAATCCTAAACCCTAATATCGAAATCCCTGGCCCAGACCTGGCTATAAAGGTATATGTATATATAGAATTCAGTTGTAAAATACTGCAATCACCACACTATGTTTGAGCAACGTCGCGCCAGGGCAGGCCTAAACAAGCACAAAATTCAAATGTTCTAAACTGTGGTCTTGACAATGTTTTGTATTTTGAATTTTAGTATTTGAGATTGTTTAGAGATTAGGGTTTAGCATTTAGAATTTTACCCTTTATGTCATCTTATTTATGAAAGTCTCTATAATACTTATTTTGTTTATCCTGTTATCCTGTCAAAAAATGGAAAATTTGATAATATGGCCGATAACCAACCCCTGGAAATAGTAATCGTTGGACTTGGTGCAAGCGGGCTTTATGCCTCAAAGAGCGCTCTTAGCTATAACCGCAAGTGCCATGTGACAATTATTGAGAAGAGGGACTTCGATCAGTTTTCCCCCTGCGGCCTTCCATCGGTGATCAAGGGGGTGATAAAGGACTTCGAGGAGCTAAAGTACGATGTCCCTGAAATAAAAAACAAGTTGACCAAGCTTCTTCATCATGAAGTTGTCTCTGTTGATAAAGATAAAAGAATAGTGAGGGCTTTCGACCTTACTACTTCAGAAGAAAAGGAAATCAGATACGATTCACTGATACTTGCAACCGGTGCATCCCCCATTAATCTCCCGATCCCTGGAGCAAAGGATCTCCTGGGAAAAGGCGTCTATTTCGTATCGGATATAGAGAACACCAGGGCTCTTCTTAAGGCTGCAAAGTCATCGAAAAAGAAAAATGCGGTGGTCGTAGGTGGAGGGGCTACGGGCCTGGAGGTTGCGGTGGGATTAAAGGAACTGGGACTTGATGTGATGGTGACCAAGAGGACGCCGCCCCCGTTCCCCCGGAACCTGGACCCGGCAATGGGAAAGATTATAGTTGAGCATCTAAAAAAACTGGGAATAAGGGTTCTCTTTGGTAAAGGTATAGACCGCATCAACGGTACCCAAAAAGTAGAATCGGTGGAAATCGCTGGTGAAACCGTCGATTGTGACATAGTAGTCATGGCCGTCGGGATGAGCGGGAACAACAAATTAGCTGAGAGCATAGGTGCAAAAACTGAAAAAGGACTGGTCGTGGTAAACAATAGGATGGAAACATCGGTCGAAAATGTGTATGCCGTTGGAGATCTTGTCCAAACCTATTCCCGCATAGATGAGACCCCCACCACGATGCAACTTGCTACATCAGCTTACCGACAAGGAATGGCGGCAGGAATAAATGCTGCCGGTGGAGACAGCCCTTATCCTGGAGCTATCAACACTTTCCTCACGGTTATAAGTGGTTTGGAAATTGCCTCAACCGGATATACTCTAAAGATCGCGGAAAGTCTGGGTTATGATGCCAAGGCCATCTCCACCAAACGAGAGATAAGGCCCCATTATATGCCTGATGTAAAAGAAATAAACCTGAGGGTCATCGTCGATGTGAAGGACGGGAAGATTCTGGGCGCACAGGCTGTGGGAGAAGAAGGAGCTGGTTGGAGAATTAACATCTTTGCTCTGGCCATACATGGTGGTATGACGCTTTACGACCTTATGGATGCCGAGCTTTCTTACAATCCCCCTGTCTCACAGATGTATGATCCTATATCGCAGGTTGCGGAGATAGGGCTCAAAAGACTCAGGCTTCCACCAAAAAAATGCGAAAAGGTTTTCTTTCCATCTACTTGTTCCCCCCTTCGCTTCGCTCCGGGGGGAATGCGGCAGTTGAGCAGTAAACTCCTGCTTTCCCCTACGCTCCGCTGCGGGGAGAACCAGGAGTTCGAGACAGATGCCCTTCGGGCACTGCTCAACTGCCGCAATATTAGACGTCTATATAAGCCAAGATCTTAAAATTTATGTCAAGTTTTTGTGGTGAAAGGAAAATCAAATAAATTCGAAATCCGAAATACTAAATTCGAATCAATATTGAAATTCAAATGTTCAAAATTCAAAACAGCCAAAAGTTAAATTGCTCTTGGCAAAGACCTCTTGGTTTAGAGAATTTGAATTTTGGTAATTGGAATTTGTTTAGGATTTCGATATTCGAATTTCGGATTTAATTCTTCTCTGCTTCAGATTCCGAATTTTTATAAGCTTCAACCCTCGACGGTTTGAGGCGAAGCTTCGCTAGATTATGGATAGTGGAGAAATGGGCTGATCAGTAAGAGAATGGTTAACTGTCACGGCAAAAGATGGCTCTGCATTGAATTTCCTGCCATAGAATACAGGGAGGCATGGAATCTGCAGAGTAATCTTGTGGCTGCAAGAAAAGACAAAAGCATTGACACAGATATTATCTTATTATTAGAACATCCCCCTGTTTTCACCCTTGGTCGAAGGGGTGGTTTCAGCAACCTGACAGTGTCCCCTGCTTTTCTGGAAAAAGCAGGAATTCCCGTGATCCATGTGGAGCGGGGCGGCAATATTACGTTTCACGGACCCGGCCAGCTCGTTGTGTATCCTATCATTGATCTGAGACTTGTTAGGATGAGGGTGGTCGATTATGTTCAAAATCTTGAGGAAGTCATGATTCGGGCTGCTGCAGACTGGGGAATTAAGGCTGAGAGGAATCCCATTAACAGAGGAGTGTGGGTTGACAATAACAAACTGGGTAGCATCGGGATAGCGATTCGCCGTGGAATTTGTTTTCATGGCATTGCATTTAATGTCAATCTCTCACTGAAGCCCTTTGGATGGATAAATCCCTGTGGTCTTCAGGATATAGGGATAACAAGCATGGAGAAGGAACTCTCACATAAAGTATCCATGAATCAGGTCCGCGAGACCGTAAAAAGTCATATCGAGGCTGTTTTTGAGGTTGAGCTAATAATAACAAGCCTTAAGGAATTGAAGATTGATGCATTCGTAAAAAGTCATGCCCTGGCGTCATTGCGAGGGCTTTAGCCTGAAGCAATCTAATAAATACAATAAGTTATGTTACAGGAGATTGCTTCGCTCAGCCCTCTGGGCCGGAAGCTCGCAATGACATGCTTTTTTACTTTTTACGATATGATCGTGATTGAGGAATTATGGCATTTCATAGTCAATGATCAATCATCAATAGTCAATTTGATGTATTGGAATCTTTTGAATCTTAAAATCTCTGAGAGTATTGATGAATCATAACCAACAGCAGAAACCGCGAGTTGCCAAGCCCCACTGGCTAAAGAGGAGTCTTCCAGAGGTGCCCACTTATGAAAGCGTGAGGGCTTTGCTAAAAAAGAGCCGACTTCAAACTGTGTGCCAAGAAGCCAAATGCCCCAACATCTGGGAGTGTTTTTCCCGAAGGACCTCAACCTTCCTGATTATGGGGCCCAGGTGCACGCGCAACTGCCATTTCTGCGCGTTAGCACATGGACCAATAGGACCGCCAGATCTCGGAGAGCCGGCCAGGGTCGCCGAAGCCGCACAAAGCATGCGATTGAGCTATGTGGTAATCACCTCTGTCACCCGGGATGATCTCCCTGACGGCGGAGCCAGTCTTTTTGCAGGAACAATTAAAGAAATTCGCAAAAGAATACCCGATGTACTTGTGGAGGTTTTGATACCGGATTTTCAGGGGAATACAGATGCGCTTCAGACGGTCGTGGAGGCTCATCCCGATGTTTTGAACCATAATCTTGAAACCGTGCCACGTCTGTATCCTTCGGCTCGGCCAGAGGCCGTCTACAGTCGCTCACTTGATCTCCTAAAGCGGGCTAAACAGTATGACCCCACCATTCCCACTAAGTCAGGTCTCATACTCGGCTTAGGAGAATTTCCCGAAGAAATCGACAAAACGTTATGGGACCTTCTTGAGGCGGGCTGCAACATCCTGACGCTGGGTCAATATCTTCAGCCCACAAGGGAACACCTACAGGTTGAACGCTTTATTCGTCCCGAAGAGTTTGAGAAGTGGGGAGAGATCGCTCTCAAAATGGGCTTTTCTGAAGTTGCCAGTGGGCCATTTGTGCGGAGTTCTTATCATGCAAAAGAGCTCTATCAGGCCTTTCGACTCGCCTATCACTTTCGTTCGGGACGGCTCAAGGCCATTCGACACTCATAACGAATATATAAAGGCCGAAGGCCATGAGTCCCTCGACCGAGTTCGGGACCTTGAGCCTGCCGAAAGGCAAGGAAGGGGCAACCACATATGTGGAGTGCCCCTGAGCGAAGGGGGACAAGCTCACCTCTGACCAATAAGAAAATTCCCAATCTAAAAAGATTGGGCTAAAAATTTCTTGGCTCCCCGGGACGGACTCGAACCGCCGACCAAGTGGTTACAAGTGCCCTGATATCTCTACCAGGCTTGGACTATCTCATCACCTTAGCTGGACACCCTAAATTTTGCCTTCCATATTTCGGGCGTTTAGCCAACCTTAGGTGTCGGGCGCTATAGAAGCTTATTGGTTGGGGTCCTCACCTCATAGTCTCTGCACGTTTCCGCCTACCTTTGCCCCTTCAGCGGACTTCGCTCAGGATTACCATATCCCTCAACAATCGGGACTTAGGCTTCCCTGAATTCACCCGATTTTTCAATCCCAATTTCTCGAGAAAGCTGCAATCCTTCCTACAGCCACCCGCTCTACCAACTGAGCTACCGGGGAGTATCACCTTTATCAACTTTTTTCCTGGTATGCTCAGACTTTGTCGGAAACTCTACCAATTGAGCTTCAGCGAAATCCCGCTCAAAGCGGGGCTGAGCTACCGGGGAAAATTATAAATCAAATCTAACAGAAAGTGTTTTGAACGTCAATCAAATTGTTTGGGCAAACCCCGTTAGAAAGTTTGGGAATGGTTTTAACTCATCCCAAGCTATTTATTTCTTTCATATTACTTCTCTGAAGACATAGCCTTTTCTAACGGGGTAAATTTCAGCCTAAAAAAACAGTTTCTTGACAAGGGAGACAGTTACCTTTAATTTAGCATCTAAATAAGGGTAAAAAATACTGGGGTTTACTGAATTTTGAGTAGAACCCATTGTTTCTGACATTGAAAGGGTATAATTATCTCTCACAGAACTCACAGAGTCACAGAGCTTTTATCTGAATTCCTGAGAGGGGAATTCAGATAAACCATGATCCCGCTTGGCGGGATATGGATCTTCAAACAATACTTTTTTTACTGTATTCGCAAATTATTAAAAACCTGGTCTATGCTACGTTAGTGGCTGATTATTTCGCCTGATTTTTCACGCTCAAAAAATCAGGCAAAGATTAATTCTATCTCCGGGCCCTCTGTGGGCTCAAGCGAACAGAGGAAGCGTGCGAGAGAGAAAATAATGAAGCAGATTATTCTTGGTACAGCAGGCCATATAGACCACGGTAAGACCGCTCTTGTCAAGGCCCTGACAGGCATAGATACAGACAGGCTCAAAGAAGAGAAGGAGAGGGGAATAACAATTGAACTGGGTTTCGCCCATCTAAAATTGCCAAGCGGGCTGACTATAGGAATTGTGGATGTACCCGGTCATGAAAGGTTTGTTAAAAATATGGTGGCAGGAGCAACCGGGATTGATTTAGTGGCCTTTGTCATTGCAGCTGATGAAGGTGTCATGCCTCAGACAAGAGAGCACCTTGAAATCTGCTCTCTGCTTGATATCAAACATGGCCTGGTCATATTAACAAAAATAGATCTTGTGGACAAAGAATGGCTCGACCTTGTTAGAGATGATGTTTCCTCATTTCTTGCAGGTACATTCCTGCAAGATGCTCCTATAGTGGAGGTTTCCTCGGAAACCGGGGAAGGGATTAAAGAACTGCTAACAGCTATTGATGAGCTTACTAAAAAAGCCCCTGAAAGGGCTCTTGGTAATTTCTTCAGGCTTCCCGTAGACAGGGCCTTTACCATGAGAGGTTTTGGCACGGTTGTAACGGGCACAACAGTTTCAGGGCATATAGATGTTGGCATAGAGGTGACGATTTATCCAAAGGGAATAAGGAGCAAGGTAAGAGGAATCCAGGTACATCATAAGGATGTGCCATCGGTCAAGGCAGGCTTAAGGACCGCTATAAACCTTCAGGGGGTGGAAAAAGAAACCATTATCAGGGGAGATGTAGTCGCTGAAAAGGATTCTCTCAGACCCACCTATATGGTTGATACTGTTCTGGAGTATCTGGAGAGTGCCCCTAAAAAACTACAAAACAGGACTAAGATCAGGTTTCACTGCGGTGCCTCTGAGATAATCGCCACTGTTATTTTATTGGATAGAGACAGTCTATCTCCAGGTGATCAATGCTTTACACAATTTCGCCTGGAAAGGCCCACGGTATTTCTTTCAAAAGATCGATTTGTCATCAGGAGTTACTCACCAATAAGGACCATTGGTGGTGGCTATGTCCTGAACCCCCTTCCATTGAAGAAGAAGAGGTTTTCAAAGGATGTTTTACAGGAGTTAAAAACCTTAAATGAGGGGCCTGACCAGGCTATTGTTGAGCAGCATATAAAAGGTAGCCGCCTCCAGGGTCTGAGCAAAACTGAGCTTTCTTTTCTTACCAATCTAAGCCAAAAAGAAGTTGATGAGATAATTAACAGGTTAATTTCAGATAATGTTATTTTTAAATCCGACATAGAGCATGAGATATTTATCCATGCTGAATCCTACAATAAGTCTAAAGAAAAGATATTAAACATCCTTGCCGATTATCACAGGCGGTTTCCCCTAAAAGATGGGCTAATCAAAGAGGAATTGAGATCCAAGATGGCCCCTAACATGAGGGAGAAAGTCTTCAACTACATAATCAATGACCTGATACAAGAGGCTATCATTGTCAGGGAGAAGGATATCATTAAAGTCAAAGATCATCAGATTAAGCTACTTCAAGATCAGGAAGATTTGCGCAACCAGATTGAGCAAATCTATCTAAAAGAGGGGCTTGAGCCTCCATACTTTAAAGATCTGGGCCAAAGTATAATAGAAAGGGGAGGAAGGGATTTGCTGGAAGTCATGGTCAAGGATGGAACCCTTATCAAGGTTAAGGAGGATCTTTATTTCCATAAAAAGGCGATAGATGGTCTAAAGAGTCGGCTTGTTGATTTTATAAAAGAGAAAGGTGAAATAACCACACCTGATTTAAAGAAACTTACAGAGGTTTCAAGAAAATATACCATTCCTCTGATAGAATACTTTGATAAAATCCAGCTAACGGTCAGGATAGGAGACAAAAGGATCCTCAGGAAGAGGCAGTAAAATATAGGTAACTGATCACGGGGCAATTGGGTAATGACGGGGGGAGATTAATCAAGATGGATTTCGGTTCCTTTGTGGAGGGCCCATTATTGTGGATTGTCTTTTTAATATTTACTATTGGGATTATTACCAGGGTTGCCTTCTTTTTCTACGCAATCATAAAAAGTGGTAAGGATAAAGATTTCAGATGGAGCTATATCTTAGCTACATTTGGGCGCTCCTTTTTGCCTTTTCATAATGCAGTTGCCAAAAGGTTCACTTACACAACATTGCGCTATATATTCCACGTATGCCTGATTGTTGTTCCCATCTGGTTGTCCGGACATATTGTCTTGTGGGAAGAATCCAGATTTGAGTGGGATTGGATGCCCTTGCCAGATACATGGGCTGATTGGATGACACTTCTTTTGTTAGGTCTTGCCGCCTATTTTTTAATCAGGCGTGTTGTATTAAAAGACATTCGCCTTAACTCTTCCAAATCAGACTACTTTTTAATAGTTATAACTGCTTTACCTTTTATGACAGGATATTTTTTAACCCATGGCAGTCTGGACTCTATTGCCTTCTTAGGAAACAACATGCGAATCATTCACGTGCTGAGTGGTGAGGTGATGTTACTTGTTGCTGTCTTTCTCTTTTGTAGAACACGACTTGATGTAATAAAATGCACAGGTTGTGCCGCATGTGAATTAAGTTGTCCAACAGAAACACTTGAGTCCAATGATGAAGGAAAACTACGGGTTTTTACCTACTCCCATTATCAATGTATCTGTTGCGGGGCATGTGTAAATACCTGCCCGGAAGAGGCTGCAGAATTAAGGCATGAAGTAAGTATTGGAAGGTTTTTCCAAATAGTTCCCAAACAGGAGATAAGGTCAGTAGAACTCAGAGTGTGTGAAAGATGTGATGCCCTGTTTGCGCCTGAACCTCAGTTGAATAAGATTAGCCAGATAATTACAGATGATTATCTTCGTTTCTGTCCTCGTTGTAGAAAGTCCAATCTCGTAGATACCTTGTACAAACTGGCTCCCTGGCCAAAAAAATTAAAAGAAATTAATAAAACACATTTGATCAGCCACCCATAGAATACATTTTTCCTTAAACCTGTCTTATTTCCCTTTTCCTTACCTCTTCCATCTCTTATTATCCTTCCCCACCATCTTCATACCAAATCCAGGAGGCCCTCAACAATCCTCTTTCGTGCTTCGAGATCCCCTACCTCAACTACATAGTAACTCAGAAACATTATATCCTTCATCACCTTCTAACTCGATAAGCTCTTGTGTCTCTATCTCTCCTTCCTCCTGGGCTATTACATTAAGTGAAAGGGAACCGAATAACAAAACAGATAAGATTGCAAAAAAGAGTTTCATTAAATCACCTGAATTTTTTTATGACCTCAACCACTTCTTCATCAGATACATCCGACCACCTTTCATAAGCATCCGCAACCGCAAAGCTCCATCCTTGACGGATATTGGCGCAGTACACAGCCTCCACTTGATGGGCCATCATCTGAACGGAGTCCCAGTGACCGGTTGGCACTGCTACCATGATCTGGCCTGCGCTGGCCTTACGAAGGGCCTCGACCCCTACAAGAAGTGTGAAGCCAGATGCAAGTCCATCGTCTACCAGGATCACTGTTTGTTTTGAGAGGTCTGGAAATGCCCTTTCGCCTCGAAGGCTCTTTACCCGATGATTCACCTTTTGAAGAGTCTTTTCAATTCCCTGCTGGATTTCATCTTCGCTCAGCCGCAGTCGTGGTAAGAGTTTCTCATTCAGGCGCACGGTTCCGTCAGATGCTACTGCCCCATAGCCAGCTTCGGTATTCCAGGGGAGTGTGATCTTATTGACCACCAATACATCCAGAAGAAGATTAATATGATTGGCGAGCACTGCAGCAACCGGCACCCCGCCTGCTGGTATACCAAGCACTATTGCATCTGTATTTCTATATGAATCAAGCATACCAGCCAGGATCTTCCCTGCATGCGTCCGGTCACGAAAGACATTGACCCGGTCACGAAGCTCAGCGAGATCCACGATGTTCTTGGCTGAATTCCCGCTCATAGAACTAAAACCTCCGTTTTTTCACCCCACCTAAAAACCTCCCACTACAAGGAGGAAGGAAGTTAGGCATGTCTATTCTCCATCACTTAAATAATCGCTAAGTAGATCTCTGCTGTGTTCATCATCGTGGCAGTAAACACATAGATTTTCCCAGTTAGAACCATCAGGGGGATTATTCCTGTGATTTCCATCTTTATGGTGTACAGTCAGAAGATGCCTGTTTTTGTAAGTAAACTCTCTCCCACATTTGGCACAGATAAGCCCGTGAATCTTCAGTGAGCGTTCTCTGTAATCGCTGTCCGAGGAACTGCCTTTTCTCATTTCTTTAAGAAGATCATCAAAAGATTGATCACTGCCTTTCTTTCCAGACCTCGACTTCTTGTACCCACCATAATGTCTGTCTCTCATTTTAATGTCCCTTCTATCATAATGGAAAAAACTATATCTTCATTTCTATGACTCAAATTCGAGTATTTTGAAGATCTTGGAGCTGGTCCCAGCAGGCACGATCAGCAATAAACGCTTAAGGTGGTTGGCTGAAATTTGCTCCAGAGCACCTCGCAGCAGCACAACAAAACGTTGTTTCTCAAGAGAGCCGTGTAAGGTCCCGAGAAACGGGAGGGCGATCGATCTGATCCTTCGACTTTCAGCCTCTCGGAAGATCCCGTCAAGAGCACTCGCTATCCATTCCTCCCTCCATGATGGATCCTGGTTGAGATCGTGAACAATTGCAAGCAAGTGAAGGGGGGATTTGCCTTTTACCAGAACGCTGCCGAGTATTTCAGGGCGTGTTTCGATCACGCGGGTCATTAGGCGTACTAAATGTTCATGAGGTTCATGCACCTTTGGATCTGCACTCAGGACGAGGAGGGTGTCCTCCTCGAAAGCCACTGCATTTATAGGGAAAGGTGGTCTATCTTTTGGTGCTGCAACTATATCAACAGATCCAAACGACATCTTGCGGGGATAACTGCCCTGAATCAACCGCAACCTTGGCCTCTTATCTGTTTTTCTGTCGATACTAAGTTCCTCCTGGGACATGTACTTTGGTGCAGAGATTACTTTAAATTTCCCCAAACCGAAGCCAGTACGAATGTCCCACTTCCCTAAAGGGTGAGTGAGCCGCGTGGGCGGATTTGCCGCCATGCCCTATTGCCCCACAGCCAGTCACTTCTCCAAAACCAGTCCCGAAATCGAAGCGCGAAAGCCCAGGTCGGCTCCAGCGAGTGTTAGGCAGAGCAGTTGTGCATCTCACTGCCCCTTGCTCTCCAACCACTCCAGCAGATATGCCAACACCTCTCCCTTCTCAGGCTCATTGTGAATCTCGTGATACAACCCTTCCCAGATCTTCAACGTGCACCACTCGCCCGCTCTACCCACGAGCTCACGACTTGCCTCCACCGACGTCAACCTGTCGGCACCCCCACGCATCAGCAGCACTGGAACCGATACCTCCCCCGCTTGCTCCAGAATCCACAAGCCACTCTCCAGCAGATCTATTCCTACACGCGCCGTCAGCCGATCGTGCACCAACGGATCGTCCTTGTATGCCTCCACCACATCTCTATCACGCGACACCACCTCTGGTTCGATCTCGTTCCACATCGACATCCTTGGCCACAACCGGTACATTATCCTCCCAAGGGCTACTTTCCAAGCAGGAGGTTCAGACGCCGTCCGCAGGCACGGACCCGTGACAATCACTCCACTTAGTTCCTCTGCACGACCACGCAGCAAGTATTCCAGCACCAGGTTCCCTCCAAGACTATGGCCGTACAGATCCTCCGACTACCACCGTAACGTCGCCTCGCCTCTGCTACAAGCAGCGAGATGTCTTCTAACAACACCCCAAACCCCGGCGCGTATCCCCGTTGCCCCTCCGACTTCCCGTGCCCTCGTAGATCAAAGCCTAACAAAGCGTAGCCTGCATGGTTTAGGAAAGCAGCCACATGCTCGTAGCGCCCGCTATGCTCTCCCAACCCGTGAACCAGACTGACTACCCCCTTAGGCTTCGTCTCAGGCTCCCAGCCTTGACCGTAGAGTCCCAACCCATCGCTCGTCTTCCACTCGAATTCAATGTGCGCCATCAAACCCTCCTCGCCCGTTGCCATCTCCCGGCCTGGCAAAGCTCAGCCAATACAGCGCGGCCTAACCGGTGCGGCTAACCATCGCGCGGTATTAGCGCATCTGGTTCAGCCGCTTGTTCTCCGGCAGGAGTTAAGCTGCCACTGGTGTGAGGGTGAAAACGCGGGCCAGTCGACTAGCTGCCTTTAGGTCCCCTCTGCGCAACGACTCACGAACATCATCAAGTTTTTGTGCATCATCAAGGGACAGATAGGGTGACCAGCCCTCATCTGTATCGATCAGCTCGATATCGACTTCAGCCACATAATTTCCTTCATGAACAAGTTTTTTGTGATGTCTCTTCCTCATGATTTTCTCCTCATAAAATCTGTTGTCCATATATCTGGATCTGGCCTATAGGCAGTCACCAAAACAGCTCTAAGTCACGTCCTTTTAATATGAAGAATGAACGAATAAATGTCAAGAAACATGGCCATAAGTCCCTCTCGGAAGCTGCTTGATAGGGCCAGTGATAGTTGGTTATGTGATGCTCGGTGGGTTGATTTCCATCACGAAACTCTGGGTGAACATCTACTATTCTCGTGGGACTCGGTGAGCTCTGTGAACCGCCCTGTGTAGATCCCGATTTATCGGGAGTGGTGTGGTGGCTGGGGGAGAAAAACCCCGGGGCTACCCGATTGGCCTATCCCATTGTTTTTCTGGCTGATCTAACTTTGTAAAGGGCTTGGTCCTCGCAAACCTGCATATGGCCCTTGAAGTCATTTATCATTTTTTCAAATATCAATTTCGTATTTATGAAAAGATTGCTACTCTCCGCTTTTAAGTAACGGGCGGCCATACGGCAATATTCAGTATCAATGTCTATTCCTATGCTATTTCTTCCATTTCTTAAGGCGGCAATCATGGTAGTGCCTGAACCGCAAAATGGGTCCAAAACGGTATCACCATGAAATGAAAACATTCTTACCAAGCGAGTTGCCAATTCAAGGGGAAAGGGGGCAGGATGATTTCTGGTTGATGCGCCAGGAATACTCCAAATTTGCCTAAACCAATTATCAAAGTCTTTTTTATCTATTTTGCTTAACTTTCTTTGTTCTTCAGTAGGTTTTCTGTATCCTCCTGGTTTTCTTTGCATTAAGATGAATTCCATGTCATTTTTTATAATAGAATTTGGCTCATAAGGTTTTCCCAGAAACTTTGAACCGTTAGACACCTCAAAACTGGCATTGGCAATTTTATACCATATAATTGGATTTAGGTTATCAAAGCCGATTTTACGACATGAAACACAGATATCGGCATGCAATGGGAAAACAAGATGACGACCAAATTTACGACGTGAGACGCAGACATCCCCAACAACGCACACAAGCCTTCCACCGGGAACCAAAATACGATAAATCTCATGCCATACTTTCTCTAGCTCAATTAAAAATGATTCATAATCGTCAATATGGCCTAATTGATCGGGATTTTCGTTATACCGTTTAAGGTTCCAATATGGAGGTGAAGTTACAACTAAATGGATAGACTTATCTTCCAAAAAAGATAAATCTCTTGCATCTCCATTAATTAATCTCTGATATGTTTGATTAGTAGTTCTGGTCATGCGAATGCTCCAACGTGAGAGACAAGAGATTTGGCAAAGATTAAAAATGACAGGTCTTTCGAAGGCTCCTCGTAAACTCCCTCAATGCCATTTTCGCTGTCTGAAGTTATAAATGATGCGGAAGTATAATGGCGCTCGAGTATTAGCTTGCGGCAAAACAACTCATACCGTTTCATATACGAAGCTCCTACAAATTCCGGGAAGACTTTGAAATGTGGTTCTCTTACCTTTACCGGGTGATTAGATCCTTCACAGTCTTCAAGCATAAAGAAGTAACCAAGAAATGGTTGAACTCCTCCGTCAAAAGCACCTTCTCTATATGCTGTCCAAAGATCAAGAGCGCTGCCCATAGCTTCCTCAGTCCTATTATTGAAATTGTTGCCAAACGAAGGACCTACTTGTGACTTTGCCTCAATAGTAGCGATCAGATGGCCTTTTTTTATAACCAATAGATCCCACTCTTTTGTTGGTCGAAAGAACCCGGGCAAATCTAATGCTTTTTTCTGGAACACGTATCTTTTGTCTAATCCGGTTTCTAAAATCAACTTAGTGAAAAGACTTATAAAACCATCCATCTGAGCGCCGCCGGTTACAGCACTACGTAAACCAGCATCTGATACCCCTCGTTTCTTTTGTTTCTGCCTTTGCGCCCTTCGGGTAAGCCAGTAATGTGCGACCGCTTCTGCAATGTGTTTTTCTAAACTATCAATGATTTTCGTCATATTACTATCCAAATAAATATTTCTATTTTTATGATGATTTTATTTTCAGGCCAACTTTAAAGTAAAATGCCTAAAAGTAATATTTACTTTACTGCATTAATTAGTCAAACCAAAATACCTTTTTAAATTTTCGATAAAAAAGTGATTATTTTTTCTTGACATACAATATATAGGGGTTTAGACTTCTCTCTATCACAATATATTATGAAAGTAAAGATTTTGTTTTTAACTTTTTGGAGGGAGTTATGTGGGCAGAAATGGTTTTAGTGCTAAGGGATGGGAATCTAATCCCGAACTCCGTAAAATGGGATGATCAGATGATTAGCGATATTCTGATCACCCAGAACCGGATAAACAGTGACCAGGCTATAACAATAACCAGGTCCTTGAGAGAGGATATAGAGAGGATGGGCCTGAATGAAATAAAGATCCCGTTACTGGAGAAGATTATAGATTCCAAGATGTTGGAGTATGGCCTGACAAAAGTAAAGCCGATTCATCTTCATCATTTATTGTTTAAAGAGGATAATGGCCTTAAACTTTCTGCCAATGCCCTTAAGGTTCTTAAGAAAAGGTATCTTAAAAAGGATGCCAGTGGTGATGTGATTGAAACCCCGGAGCAGATGTTTAGAAGGGTAGCGCATCATGTGGCACAGGCTGAGAGACATTATACTAGCGCAGATCAGGCACAAAGGATTGAGGAGGAATTTTATACTTTAATGACTGAATTAAAGTTTTTACCTAACTCTCCAACCTTAATGAATGCAGGCACAGAATTAGGCCAGTTGGCTGCATGTTTTGTTCTTCCGGTAGAGGATAGCATAGAGGGTATTTTTGATTCCTTGAAATATGCTGCCCTGATCCATAAGTCTGGAGGGGGGACTGGTTTTTCCTTCTCCCGGTTAAGATCAAAGGACAGCAGGGTTGGAACAACAGGTGGAGTGGCCTCAGGCCCGGTTTCCTTTATGAGGATATTTAATACTGCCACGGAACAAGTCAAACAGGGTGGGACCAGAAGGGGAGCCAATATGGCCATATTAAGGGTCGATCACCCTGATATAATGGAATTTATTTATAGCAAAAAGGATTACAAGGAGCTGAATAATTTTAATATATCTGTGGCACTGACCAAAGAGTTTATAGAGGCACTGAAGGATAATACAACCTATTCCCTTATAGATCCTATGAGTGGGAAGGAGATGGGTCAATTGAATGCACCTGATGTTTATAATGCGATTGTAAACCAGGCATGGGAAAATGGGGACCCGGGTATTATCTTTCTTGACATAATAAATAGGGATAATCAAACCCCTGAAATAGGTGAAATTGAGAGCACCAATCCATGTGGAGAACAACCTCTTTTGCCTTTTGAGGCCTGTAACCTTGGTTCCATAAACCTTGCCAAGTTTGTTATCCAGGAGGGTAATAGCTCAATAGTTGATAAGAAGGGATTGGGTGAAACGGTTCAGTTAGCCATAAGGTTCTTGGATGATGCAATTGATATGTCAAAATATCCTTTGGATAAGATTACAGAGATGGCCCATGGAAATCGGAAGATAGGTCTGGGGGTAATGGGGTTTGCGGATATGCTTTATCAGATGGGAATTCCCTATAATAGTGACAGGGCACTTTCTCTTGCCGAGGATGTCATGTCTTTTATTCAGAAGGAATCAGGGAAGACCTCAATTAAATTGGCCGAAGAAGAGAGAGGGGTCTTTAAAAATTTTGAAAAAAGTATCTTTAAAGATAGAGCTGATTGTCGCTATAGAAATGCCACAACAACGACCATTGCACCAACAGGAACCCTCAGTATCATTGCTAACTGTTCCAGCGGTATTGAGCCCCTCTTTGGATTGAGCTTTATAAGAAATGTTATGGATGATGATGAATTGATGGAGGTGAATCCTTGGTTTGAAATGATCGCAAGGGAAAGGGGTTTTTATAGTCACGAATTGATGGACAGGGTGGCCAAAGAGGGAACTTTAAAGGGGATAGAAGAGGTCCTGGCTGATGTTAAAGAGGTTTTTGTGACTGCCCACGATATAAGCCCTAAGTGGCACGTAAAGATGCAGGCAGCCTTCCAGAAATATACTGATAATGCTGTATCAAAGACGGTTAATTTACCACATGATTCTACCCCTGCTGATGTATTAAAAATTTACAATCTGGCCTATGAGCTTGGCTGTAAAGGTGTAACTATTTACAGGGATGGGAGCAAGGAGAAACAGGTATTGAATTTTATCAAAAAGAATGATAACAATAATTTTTATAGCGCTATAAAGGATAGGCCTGAAACTGTTGAAGGTTTTACTACCAAGATAAAGACTGGATTGGGCAATCTTTATATTAATGTCACCGAATACGATGGAAGGCCATTCGAGGTTTTTGCTATAATCGGCAAATCAGGAAACTCAACCACAGCCAAGACAGAGGCCATTGGCAGGTTAGTCTCTCTTGCACTTAGATCTGGTGTAATGGTAGATGATATTGTTGAACAGTTAAAAGGCATAGGTGGAGAGCATCCGATTTTTCAAAAAGATGGGCTGGTGCTCTCAATACCCGATGCTATAGGTAAGGTACTTGAGGATAGGTATCTCAAGGGAGAAGGGAAAAAGGTATCAAGGAAAGAAAGGTCTCTCAAGGGAGAGATTTGTCCTGAATGTGCTGAGCCTATTACCTTTGAAGAAGGATGCATGACCTGCCATTTTTGTGGTTATACCAGATGTAATTAAGGCATAAAGGGGGAAAGCTTAATGGATCTATTTACTATAAAAGAAAAAAAGAGAACCCTTGCTATAATTTACTATTTGATCTCAGAAAAGGTTGAGATATCAGTAGATATCAAAGATAGCAATAAGCAATTCACAACCAAATTGGTCAAAATACAAAGAGGTAACGGACATAGTTATCTTATAATTGAGAAGCTTTATCCTGAAGTTGGCAACTCTCTTATCCAATCTTCCCCTGGTGTGCTGTTTTCCTTTGCACTTAGTGGAGGCAAGGGTGTTTTTCCCACAAAATATCGTGGTATAAATACCCAGTATCCTGAGTTTGGGCTTATAGCAGATTTTCCTGCAGCTATTCAAATAGAAGACAAGAGAAGGGAAGAGAGGATTGAAAATGATCTAACGAAATTTCTCTCTGCTGAGTTTTTATTAGAAGGGGATAGCACATTATACCAATTGAAGGTCATCAACCTCGGCTCTCATGGTATTGGTCTCGTTGTAGGTAAAAAAAATTTAGATCTATTGGATAAGATTAATGTGGGAGACACAATAAAGGATTTGAAATTTTTTCTTACTGTAGCAACCTTGACAATAGATGGCAGAGTTATACATAAGACACCAATAAATCGAGGCAGATTAAAAGGAAGCTATATTCTAGGTATTAAATCAGACTTTATTGTGAACCTAAAGGAATTGGAAGATAAGCTGAAGAAAAAGAAATAATAGTTTTTACCCCCCCTCCTTTATATAACATATAAGCCCACACCTTAGGCACCTTTCTGCCTCACCTTTAGCCATCTGATCTTCAAGGCCTAACTCAACCTCTTTAAAGCTCAGTTTTCTTTGCTCCACACTGAGCTCAGGCATATGCACCCTTTCAGATATATTTACTTCTTTAAGCTCTTCCACATCAGGAAGCTGGCTTTTCTTATCAATTGCATTCTCAGGAACACTAATGTCTTGCCCACTCAGATATAGATGGATGGATCTGGCTGCCCTCCTTCCAGCCCCAATTGCCTCTACTGCAATGGATGCCCCAGTGACTGCATCCCCACCAGCAAATACACCTTCTATATTGGTCTCTCCTGTTGCCTCATCTAATACCTCTACGGTATTCCACTTGCTAAGGCCCACACCATCTTCCTCTAGAAACCCTGT
>JAUWZV010000135.1 GCA_030615105.1 Desulfobacteraceae bacterium | reverse complement strand
TTATCGAGAGAAATATATTCCTCCTCTGGTTCTGAGACAGTGGGAATACTTACATAGTCTGCTTCATAAACAGAGCCAAGGATGTCAGCGATATCCTTCTTAATTGACTCCGGTGTAATCCCGTGCGCTTCATTATATCTCCTCTGTAATCGCCGCCTCCTGTGAGTTTCATCAATTGCCTTCCTCATGGATGGTGTGACCTCATCAGCATAAAAGATGACGGTACCATTCACATTTCTGGCGGCCCTCCCGCAGGTCTGGATAAGAGACCTTTCAGATCGCAGGAAACCCTCCTTATCGGCATCCAAAATGGCCACCAGCGAGACCTCTGGCAGATCTAAACCCTCCCTTAAAAGATTGACCCCTATCAGAACATCAAAGATTCCAAGCCTAAGATCTCTGATAATCTCCGTCCTTTCAATAGTAGTTATATCAGAATGCAGGTACCTGACTTTGATACCCAATTCAGTATAATACTCAGCGAGATCCTCTGCCATGCGTTTGGTGAGAGTGGTAACCAAAACTCGCTGACCATTATGAATGACATCTCTGATTGCAGTTAATAGATCATCAACCTGGCTGCTTGCCGGCCTGACTGAGATCTCCGGGTCTATCAGGCCCGTCGGTCTAATAATCTGTTCGGTCACGTGGGTAGTCCTATCCAATTCATAGGGGCCTGGGGTTGCAGAGACATAGATTACTTGTTTAACCCGAGATTCAAATTCCTCAAACTTCAGTGGTCTGTTATCAAGGGCAGAGGGAAGGCGAAAACCGAATTCAACTAATGTCTCTTTTCTTGATCTATCACCCCTGTACATACCCATGAGCTGGGGATTTGTAATGTGGCTTTCATCCAGTACAATAAGGGAATTATCAGGAAAATAGTCAAGAAGCGTTGGGGGTGGCTCCCCAGGTCTCCTGCCTGTCAGATGTCTGGAATAATTCTCTATACCATGACAATAACCCATCTCCTCAATCATCTCTAAATCATAGAGGGTCCTCTCCTCGATTCTTTGAGCCTCAATCCATTTTTTTTCCCTTTTAAAATACTCAATCCTATCAGCCAGTTCTTCTCTAATATTCTGGATGGCCTCTTTCCTTTTAGGTAATGTGGTCACATAATGACTGGCCGGATATATAGCAACCCGGCTTAGCCCTTGCATAACATGACCAGTAAGTGGATCAATCTCCTGGATACTTTCAACACAGTCGCCAAAAAAGGTAAGCCTTATAGAAGAGTAATCCTCGTATGCTGGATAGATATCCACCACATCACCCCTGACCCTGAAAGATGAGCGATGAAAGTCAAGGTCGCTTCTTTCATAGTGAATTTCCACCAATTTTTTGAGGACATCTTCCCGGCTTATATAATCGCCTTTTTCTACGTACAGGAGCATACCATGATAGGCCTCAGGGGAACCAAGCCCGTAAATGCATGAAACACTGGCTACAATAAGAACATCATCCCTGTCCAGAAGGGATCTGGTTGCCGAATGTCTCATCTTATCGATTTGCTCGTTGATGGAGGCATCTTTCTGTATATATGTATCGGTTTGAGGAACATACGCTTCGGGTTGATAATAATCATAGTAACTTACAAAATATTCAACAGCATTGTTTGGAAAAAGGTTTTTGAACTCCCCATAGAGCTGGGCAGCTAAAGTCTTGTTAGGAGCAATAACAAGGGTGGGATTCTGTGCTCTTGCCACAACATTGGCTATGGTAAATGTCTTTCCAGAGCCGGTTACTCCAATCAATACCTGTCTCTCTTGCCCTTCTTCTAAACCTTTACAAAGGGCATCAATGGCATGTTGTTGATCACCTTTTACTTTAAATGGAGAGATAAGCTGAAAAGCTGAAGACCTAAGACCCCTCAACGCTAAATCGCCAACTTGTTCCTTTTGGTCCATCTTCAAGAATAATCCCTTTTCTGGATAGTTCCTCCCTGATAGCATCGGCCTTGACCCAATCTTTTGCCTTTCTTGCCTTATCCCTCTCCCGGATCATTTCTTCAATCTCTTCAGTACTCATTCCAGAGGGAGTCTTTATTATCTCCTTAAAAAATTGAGTGGGTTCCTCTTCGAGCAGGCCCAAGACCTTGCCGCAGTCAAGTAGATCGCTTCTTTCTTTAATCAATTGGGATTTAATATCTTTCCTTTGGGCTTCTGAGTCCGCTATAGGCGTGGCTGATGAATCTATAATCCTATTAATATCCCTTACCTTATCAAAGATTAACCCTAATCCTGCCGCTGTATTAAGATCATCATCCATAACCTCTATAAAGCGGCCCTTAAAATCATCTCCATCTGACTTAGATAGAAATGGGGTGATTATCCCTTTTGAACGGGTTTTATAAGGCCCCACTATCTCTTCTAATCTTTGAAGGGTCCTGTAGATCCTGATAAGACCAGATCTGACCTCTGATAGGGCAGACCGAGAAAAATCCAATGGACTCCTATAATGCTTGGAAAGCAAAAAGAGCCTTAATTCCTGGGGTTGATATAACTTTAGTGCATCCTGTATTGTAAGAAAATTACCCAGAGATTTAGACATTTTTTCCGATTCCACAGTCAAAAAACCGTTATGTATCCAGTAATTTGCAAAATTGACCCCATTGGCCGCCATCGCCTGGGCCCTCTCGTTTTCATGGTGCGGGAATATCAGATCTCTACCGCCACCATGTATATCAAAATTTGCCCCTAAATATTTACAGCTCATAGCAGAGCATTCTATATGCCACCCTGGTCTTCCCTCACCCCAGGTGCTCTTCCACTTGGGCTCTCCTGGTTTTGCCCCTTTCCAGAGAACAAAATCCATAGGATGGCTCTTTTTCTCATCAACGGCAATCCTTGCACCTGCAATCATATCCTCAAGTCTGCGACCTGAAAGCTGACCATAACCATCGAACTTTTCAACAGAAAAGTAGACAGTATTATCAACTACATAGGCAAATCCTTTTTCAACCAGGATCTCAATCATATCAATGATATCATCAATATGCTCTGTAGCCCTGGGCTCCACATCAGCATTAAACACACCTAAGGCAAGCATATCTTGGTAAAAGGCATTTATATATCTCTCTGCCAGGGTGATTGTATCCTCTCCAGTATCTTTTGACCGCTCAATGATTTTATCATCGACATCTGTAAAATTTCTAACATAGGTAACCTTAAATCCCCTGGCCCGAAGATATCTAACTAAGACATCAAAAACAATGGCCGAACGGGCATGTCCTATGTGGCACAGATCGTAGACAGTAACTCCACATACATAGATACCAATCTCACCATCTTTTATTGGCTTAAAGATTTCTTTTTTCCGGCTTGCTGAATTATATAACTTAAGGGTCATTTATTATCCTTATTTTTCTCTTTTTCATGTGCGCTTTAGAGTTACCACCGCATAGGCAGCCAACCCTTCCTCTCTACCGTAAAAACCTAAGCCCTCGGTAGTGGTTGCTTTAACATTTACCACGTGAGGATCGACCTCTAAAACCCCTGATAACCGATCTTCCATTTCATTCAGATATGTGGACAATTTCGGTTTCTGGGCAACAATAGTGGCATCAAGATTGTTCACCTTGAATCTTTCATCATTGGCAAGCATCACTACCTTTTTTAGAAGAAAAAGGCTATCTACTCCTTTGTAAGCCGGATCTGAGTCTGGAAAATGGCGACCAATATCACCCTTACTGAGTGCCCCAAGAATGGCATCAATAACGGCATGTGTTAAGACATCGGCGTCAGAATAACCTGATAGACCTTTTATATAAGGAATCTTAACGCCTCCTAAGATCAGAGGCCTTCCTTCAACCAGCCTGTGAACATCGTAACCAAATCCAACTCTGAAATTCTCTATGACCATTTCTATTTTTTAGGAAAACTGTTACTATTTAGCCACCAAGACACGAAGTCACTAAGATTATTGTACAATGGAACCTTCCCTTGTTGATGGGCAAATATTATTCATTATTCCCCCTTTGTGCCTTGGTGGCTTAGTGGCTGAATAATTCCATTATTCTCTAAATTCTCAATCAGGGCTGCTGCAAGCAGGGGAAACATAATCTCATTATGCCCAGTTAGGGAAAATCCCTCGCCACCCTCAAGTGTTGGCCTCTTAACTATATTAGTCATGGGCCTATAATGTCTTATGAAATCCATATCGACTGTTGTAAATCTCTTGACATTAAACCCCAGGTTTCTGACAAGGGTAAGTGCCTTTAAAAATACTTCGGGCAAGATAACTGCTGAACCAAGATTGATATATACACCACCTTCAAGGTGTGAGATCAATGTGGCAAAGATTCGAAAATCAAGATGTGAAGTTTTTCCGATTGCAGATCCATCTACATCAGGGTGAAAATGTATAGTGTCTGTGCCTATAGCTACATGCACTGTAAGAGGAATATTCATTCTCGCGGCTCCAGCTAATAAACTAAACTTGTTAAAAGGAAAAGATGCCTCGAGAATATTCTTACCAATCGAATAGCCTAATCCATCTCCTTTTTGCGCCCCTTCCTTAATTGCCCTGTTCAGAAACTCTCCTGTCTCTTTGGCCATTCCAAATCTGCCCTGAGGGAGTTCACTGTCTACATCTTCTGATGTGGCACCAACCATGGCTACCTCCAAATCATGTATGATGCCAGCACCGTTCATGGCCATACCTGTAATTATTCCTCTTTCCATCAAATCCAAGATTACAGGACTTAATCCAACCTTAATAGTATGAGCCCCCATAGCTACTATAATAGCCTTTTTTTCCTTTACAGCCATTGTTAGTCTATTAACTAACTTTCTAAGATCACTTCCTGCTAAAATATTTGGCAGCTTCTCGAACCAAAGGCCCATCTTTCCACCAGCTATCCAACTCGATCCAAAATCCATTACCGAGACCTTGCTTGGCCGTTTTTTAAGGGAATAAGTTTTTATATTTTCTAAGGATATTGGTTTGAATTTCATAAGTGCCTAAAGTGAACTAAAGTTATAAGTTAAAAGTCATCGATCTGGGATTTATAATTACTAAATTCTTAAATCTAATATCTCACATCCAAAATGTTCTTTACTACATTCAAGCACTAATACTGATTATTTATTTAGCCTTAAGAATTTTTCTGGAAAAGAATATAATCAACTAACTCACAGATTAGGTGTGCGGCCAAGATATGGACCTCTTGAACCCTCGGTGTCTGATTACTTTCAACCACTAATGCTAAATCTACTAATTTGAGCATCTCCCCACCATCTCCTCCAATAAAACCAACGGCATATAATCCTCTTTCCTTGGCAGTGCTTATGGCAGAAAGAATGTTTCTTGGCTTTCCACTCGTTGAAAGGGCAAGCAAGATATCTCCTTCAACACCAAGGGCTGCAATTTGCTTAGAAAAAACCTCCTCATACCCATAATCATTGGCCACGCTTGTAATAATGGAGGTATCAGTGGTAAGTGCTAAGGCTGGTAAAGGCTGGCGTTCTAACTGAAACCTGTTAACAAATTCTGCGGCAATATGCTGGGCATCAGCTGCACTTCCTCCATTACCACATAACATGATCTTTCTGTCATTTTTAAAGGTCTTAGAAATATACTCAGCAAGATATATCAATTTGGAGGTATTTTTTTTAATAAAATCCTCTTTTACCCTCAGGCTCTCTTTAACTGCTTTTGCGATAATATTCTCCATTAATTTGCCCATTTATTTTTTAAAGATAAATACCCTGTTTCAATAGTCATATCAAAGTATAATCTCAATATACATTTGTCAATGCTGGATTTGTCTATGGGTAGCCAATTAAGATCTTAGAAATTATGGATTAATAATTTGGTTTAATTAATCGGGATATCATTATATTAATATTACATATTTAAAATATCTTTTTAATAATATATTAGAGACTAAAAAAAATTTTTACGACCTTGCAATATTTTTTATTGAAATTGCTTTCTCACTATGCTAATGAAGTCGCTATCTTTATAAATAGCAACTGACGTAGCCATCAACCTTTTCAAAATACACGATAAAAAAATTTATAGGGAAAGGGGGGAAAGAGAGTAATAATTAGTTAAGGCATCTTTAGCATCCAAAAATCAAAATTAAAAAATGGGAGGAAATGACATGACAAAAGCAGAATTAATAACAGGGATAGCTAAACAGACTGGTTTAACAAAGGCCGATTCAGAAAGAGCACTAAACGCTTTCCTCGATATTGCAAAAGCAACTATAAACAAGGAGGGCAGACTTCCATTAGCTGGTTTTGGAACCTTTGTGGTAGTCAACAGAAAAGCAAGAACTGGAAGAAATCCACAGACTGGCTCACCAATTCAGATTAAAGCCAGCAAGGTTGTCAGATTTCGCCCGGGCAAAGAATTAAAAGAAAGTCTATAGTACATAGCCAATCGCTTATCCTGCCAGAAAAAAGACTTATAATTTATGGCAGTGTTCACCCTCCTAAGTAACTTAATGTATATTGGGACATAGTGAAACTTTAATTATAACATATGGGGCTAAATTGGAAAATTGTTTTTTAAGATATAAAGTTATTTCCATGAATAACCCCGAAGCGTAGCGCCGGTGTCAGAT
>JAUWZV010000144.1 GCA_030615105.1 Desulfobacteraceae bacterium | reverse complement strand
GAGAAGCTTTTCCATATAAGATTCAATAATAGACCTGGAAATAGTAAGATCATCTAGCTTCATTTTTCCCTCCAAGAGAAAGCATAAACATTTAAGATTACTTCTTGATTTATAATATGATTAGGCAACACAGGATACCCTTTTTTGATCACAAGTCAATCAAATATTGACATTGACTTGATAGGCTATATTTGATATTCAGCAATTACTTATTAATTGTTGGTGATCCTAATTTACCATTATTTATTTAATACCTAAACTCTCAGAGATATACATTATGGACTACAAAAAGACACTCAATCTTCCAAAAACTGATTTTCCCATGAAGGCAAACCTTGTCAAAAAAGAGCCTGAAATATTAAAAAAATGGGAGCAAGAGGATATTTACTCTATAATAAGAAACACATCTCAAGGAAGACCCACTTATATCCTGCACGATGGCCCACCTTACGCAAATGGCAATATTCATATGGGGACTGCATTTAATAAGATTTTAAAGGATATAATCATTAAATCAAAGCAAATGGATGGATATGATGTTCCTTATGTACCTGGATGGGATTGTCATGGATTACCTATAGAATCGCAGGTAGACCAAGAACTTGGAGATAAAAAGCTAAAGATGACCCAGTCAGAGGTAAGAAAAAGGTGTCGCGAGTTTGCTGATCGATTCATCAAGATTCAAAGGGATGAATTTAAGAGACTCGGGGTCTTAGGCGAGTGGGACAATCCTTATCTGACAATGAACTATAATTATGAGGCCACTATTATCAGAGAGTTTGGCAAATTTGCTATTAATGGTAGCCTCATTAAAAGCAAGAAGCCTATTTACTGGTGTAATTCCTGTGGCACTGCCTTAGCAGAAGCGGAGGTTGAATATGAAGATGATACATCTCCCTCTATCTATGTAAGATTTCCTTTTGTTTCAGATCTAACATTGAACCATCCATCCCTTGCTGGCAAAGATATTTTCATAGCTATATGGACCACAACTCCTTGGACTATACCGGCTAATCTGGCCGTAGCCCTTCATCCTGATTTTATGTATGTAGCTATAAATACACCAGCTTACGGTGTTTTAATATTGGCTGAAGGTCTCTTGGAGTATTTCTTAAGGACGGTAGGCATTGAAGAGTATACCCTTCTGGAGAGGTTTAACGCCCGCGAGTTAGAAGGTCTCAAGGTCAAGCACCCCCTATATAGTCGAGAGTCTGTAATAATTCTGGCTGATTACGTTACCTTGGACGTGGGTACTGGCTGTGTTCACACTGCACCTGGCCATGGGCAGGAGGATTACGAAAGCGGCTTACAATACAATCTTGACATATATTCCCCGGTTGACGATCAGGGGAGATTTACACCGGATGTGGAATTTTTTGCTGGTCAGGAGGTCTTTGAGGCCAATAGAAATGTTATCCAGAAGTTGAGTGAGTTAGGGGTATTGATTAAAGAGGAGCAAGTTACCCATTCCTACCCCCACTGCTGGAGATGTAAAAACCCTGTTATATTTAGAGCCACAGAGCAATGGTTCATCTCTATGGACAAGAAAGATTTAAGGGCCAGATCCCTCAAGGCCATAAGGGGTGTGGAGTGGGTCCCGAGCTGGGGGGAGGAAAGGATCTATGGTCTTATTGAGAACCGGCCTGATTGGTGTATTTCCAGGCAGCGATCATGGGGTGTGCCGATAACTATTTTTTACTGCCTCAAGTGTGGTAATCACTTTATCACCCAGGAGATAGTAGATTATGTAGCCCAGCTCGTGGAAAGACATGGCACTGATGTCTGGTTTGATCTGTCTGCTTCTGAGCTTTTACCAAAAGGGACAACCTGCCCTGAATGTCATGGGGATACATTCAGGAAGGAAACAGATATACTGGATGTCTGGTTTGACTCTGGTGTAAGTTTTACCGTTCTTGAGCGGAGGGACTACCTGAGCTATCCCGCCGATTTATATTTGGAGGGAAGTGATCAGCATAGGGGCTGGTTCCACAGCTCTCTTTTGTGTTCAGTTGGGACAAGGCAGAAGGCCCCGTTTAAGTCTGTCTTGACTCATGGGTTTGTGGTTGACGGAAGCGGAAGGAAGATGTCCAAATCAAGGGGCAATGTCATCTCCCCAGAAGAGGTCATCAATAAATACGGTGCTGAGATATTAAGACTATGGGTGGCCTCGGAGGACTATAGGGGTGATATAAGGCTTTCACAGGAAATTTTAGACAGGCTGACAGAGGCTTACAGAAGGCTCAGGAATACCTTCAGATACTTGCTTGGGAACCTTTATGATTTTAATCCCTTAACAGACAGCCTCCCCTACCAGGAGTTATTAGAACTTGATAGATGGGCCCTACACAGGCTTCAGGAATTAACAGAGACAGTAATAAAATCATACAAAAGATTTGAGTATCACTCTATATACCAGGCCGTCTATAATTTCTGTGTCCTTACCCTCTCTTCCTTTTACCTGGATATATTGAAAGATAGGCTTTATACCTCGCCTGTGAATTCAAAAGAGAGGAGATCTGCACAGACAGCCTTGAATGAGATCTTAGAAGGTCTTGTCAGGCTTGTGGCCCCTATTATCCCCTTTACTGCTGATGAGGTATGGGGATACCTTCCCAATAAAGAGAAGCCGATCAGTGTTCATGTGGATTTATTTATGCCTGTCAGAGAGGAGTTTAAAGACAGCTCTTTGATCAAGCGCTGGGATTTACTGTTGAATGTCAAGAAAGAGGTTACCAAGGCGCTGGAGCTGGCCAGAAAGGATAAGGTTATTGGGCATTCCCTGGATGCAGCAGTAAGTTTGGCCCTCCCCCAGGATCTCTTAATTGGATTACAAGATTACCGGGATGAATTAAGGTCTATCTGTATTGTCTCGGCCCTTGAATTTGTAGATGATGGAAAAGTTGAGGGAGGCTACGAGAGCCAGGAATATCCTGGTTTAGTAATCAAGGTAATGCCATCATCTTTTCCTAAATGCGAGAGGTGCTGGATCCATGATTCTGCTGTAGGGCATGATACAGAACACCCCACCTTATGCAAACGATGCGTGCAGGTTATTAAATTAAGCACTTAAAGTGCCTAAGGTGCCTAAAATACTTAAAGTTAAGGAATTGTAACTTGGGTAAATCATGCAATTGCGCAAACTTACGCCTGCTTCAGGACTCCAAATCTCTGATGCTTGATAATTGCTAATTTTTAATTGGTAATTGTTAATTGAAAAGAGATTATCCCTTATTTATTGGTCTAGCCCTGATTATTGTACTCCTCGATCAGGTTTCCAAATGGCTGGCCATCAATCATTTAGAACCACATCAGATCCTTTCTATAATCCCAGGATTTTTCAATATAGTTTTAGTTAAAAACAGGGGGATGGCCTTTGGTATTTTTAGCCAAACCAGATCTGAATTTTACTACTATTTTTTACTATCAACAACAATAGCTGCCATAGGTGTAATCCTTTTTTTCTTTTTTTGGAAAAAAAAGAATCAAAAATGGCTGACCATAGGTCTTTCCCTTATCCTCGGAGGGGCCATGGGTAACCTTATTGACAGGGTTCGACTTGCTTATGTGATAGATTTTTTGGATTTTTTTTTAAAGGGCTATCACTGGCCCGCATTTAATGTGGCAGACTCCGCAGTTACCGTTGGCACCTTCTGGCTTTTTATCAATATCATGAAAGGCAAGAACATTAAAGAAGATAAGCCAAAACCCGAATTAGAAAGGAGGAGATGATGGCTAAAAAAGTCGGTGTATTATTGTCTGGATGTGGTGTGTTTGATGGTGCTGAGATACATGAATCGGTTATTACTCTGCTGGCCCTGGATCGGGCAGGTGTCGATATCATTTGCATGGCGCCCAACGTGGAACAATACCATGTGATTAACCACCTAACCCAGGAAGTGATGGATGAAAAGAGAAACGTGTTGGTAGAATCTGCCCGTATTGCCAGGGGTGAGATTAAGGATTTAAAAGATGTTCAAGCCTCAGACCTGGATGCCTTGATTATTCCCGGGGGTTTTGGTGCTGCTAAGAATCTAAGCGATTTTGCAGTAAAAGGCACGGATGCTACTATAAACCCGGAGGTTCAACGGATTCTTCAAGAGATGATATCCGCAGGCAAACCAATTGGGGCTCTCTGCATAGCCCCGACTACCCTGACAAAGGCACTTTCGGGCAGAAACCTGGAGGTGACAATTGGAACCGATCAGTCTACAGCTGATGCAATAGAGTCCATGGGAGGCAAGCACAAGGTCTGTACAGTGGACATGATCTGTGTGGATCAAAAAAACAAAATCGTTACCACCCCAGCCTATATGCTTGGGCCTGGAATCAAGGATGTAGCCTCTGGCATCGAGCTATTGGTAGACAAGGTAGTAGAATTGGTTGATTGAAGCATGCCCTTCTTATGTAACTGATCAGGTGATAATAAGGTAATGAGCCCTTTTCTTCAGTTCCTTCTGGGGCGTATGCCCTACGGGCCGGAGGCCAAGGTTCCTATCCTTGTCACCTACCTCCTTATGATAATAGATGTTCATTACCGATTCTTATTCTGGTAAGACCTGCTTCCCTGGCTGCTTGACGGCATTCCTCGGCCTGCACCCTGGTTGTTTTTGGGAGATCTGTCATTAAAAAATGAGGATAAAACCCTAACAAGGAATAAGGGATATCAGGGTTGCACCTATAGATAAAGGAGGCGATTTGGTACACCTCTTCTCTATCTATATATCCTGGGACAAGCAGGGTGCTGGCCACAAGCAGGGGTGCCTCTGGTCTTTTATTAATATCCCGGGCAATCGTTTTAAAATTATCTAATGTCCTTTTATTGCTCACCCCGCACAGAGCAAGGTGAAGGTTTTCTGTCCATGCCTTGAGATCAAACTTTATACACCCTCCGGATTTTAGAGAGATATCAATCATCCGCGAAAGCAAGGTAGGATTCATGGAGCCATTTGTTTCCCAACAAATCCTTAGTATTTTTCCCTGGTTTTCTTTAATTGCCTTTTTTGAGACATTTATGGAATGAATCAGTTGAGGGGTTGGGTCTCCACCAAAGTAGCAGATGCAGGAGGTTTTATTATCCACGGTCCTGGCAAGCTCAGATACCAGCACTCTATTCCCCTTGCTAACCCTCTCCCTGAAGTGCCAATTCTGGCAATATAAGCAGTTGAAAGAGCATCCATTGTAGAAAACTGCAAGGTTTTTGTAACCATGTTCAGGGCCGGTTTTATAGGCATATTTTGGGTAACCCGTGCCTGTGCCCCCTGGACATATCCAATCAGCCACACAGTTTGTTGGCAGGGGATCATAGTACCAATCCACATTGGCATCTTTTGTTCCGCCTTTTATCTTGCCCCCTGTAACTGACCTGATGCCACAGTATCCAAGGCCGCCTTCAGCAATCTGGCATGAATTTAAGCAAAGCTTGCATTTAATACCTCCTGGTGCTCGCGGTGGCAAGCCAGGAAGGCCAAATGGAGCACGAGATTTTCGGTGAATTTCAAGAATGTGATCGATCATGCTGTCATGACCAGCTCTCAGGCATGTCAGACAGATCCCAATGGTCTGTGAGGTAAGGGGCGAAGAAGCACCGCAGTGAATACAAACACCCATCTGTTTAGCGCCTTATGATAGTCATAATTACTAAATAATCTGTAGACTTATAAATACTAAACTCTAAATCCGAAACCCTAAACAATAATAAATATCAAAATCTTCACCCCGTTAGATAAAGGATTTGTATTTTTAATTTATGCCCTAACTTCTCTCTGTTTCAGAAAAGTTATGATTCTTACAGTCTTTACTATCTAACGGGGCAAGAATGACCAAAACATATTTGGAGTTTGGCAGGAAGTTATTTAATGCTTTTGGATTTAGAACCTTTGAATTTTGTGCTTGCCCGCCCTGGCGCTACATGCTCGAATCAGTCTGCTAAGTCTATAGGGTGCTGCGTGTTCGGATCATCCTATTAAGCCTATAAGCCAGGTCTGGGCCAGGGTTTAGGATTTCGACCTGCCCGCAATGCCTCTTTGTTATGTCAATTAAATACCACAAGGTATTTTCCCTCTAACGTCTGCCTTTCTTGCACCGATTGTAATGCATGGCA
>JAUWZV010000122.1 GCA_030615105.1 Desulfobacteraceae bacterium | reverse complement strand
GAATATTCTCTGAAAGTTGTAGACTCTCTCACTCATCCTTATCAAATCGTCAGGTTTTGCATCTACACCTGTAACAGCGGAGAAATAATCAGCATACCATTGAACGTGCTTCATAACCTTTGCTGGTTCTGGTGTCCCCTTATTATCCTCAGGAACAATATCGTTCCAGGGAAGCTTGCAGAGGCCATTAAGGCCGAACCAGGTCCTCCACATGGGAAACCAGTAAAGGGCCTCAGCCTTTTGCTCAAAGGTTGGCATTAAATTATTGACCATATCCAGAAATATTAGCCATGCCTCATCGTGCTGGGGACCCTTTAGGGTAAGACCGTATCCACCCTGTTGCGCAAGCGACTCCTTTGTAATGTATTCTGAAACCTCCAGGCCTTTGGACTCCATTCCTATGTCCTGAATGATAGTGGGATCAGCACCATATTCCTTTGCAAATAAATCCTTCATCCTTCTCACACCCTTGCCTATTATGGCACCGAAACCCTCCCCTCTGGCCATTTGGTGTATTATCTCTAAGGCGGCCTCCTTGTTACCAAAACAAAGTTCCAGACCGCCAGTAGCGTTTTTGTCTATAAGGCCCATCTCATAGCATTCCATGGCAAATGCTGTTGCGGTCCCCACAGATATAGTGTCTAGACCGTATGTATCGCAATAAAAATTAACCTCTATGACAAAATCTGGATCAAATATTCCCCAGTTGGAACCGCAACCAGCAATTGTTTCATATTCGGGGCCATCGACCCATACCGCCTGTCTTTTGTAGGGACCCGTCTTCAGGATGAAATCTTTCACCGTGTGCGAACAGGCCACCGAGCATCCCATCCAGCAACCGTCGAATCCTGAGTGGAACTTTTTACGGTATACCTCCTTGCCAAGGTTCGGTGCATCGGGATGGCTCCCGAATCGAAAGTTCTTGGTTGGAAGAAGGTCGTAGTCGTTCATAATAGTTACCAGATGAGTTGTCCCTATCTTGGCCATCTCGTTCTGCTTGAGATCAAGTGTCCTGATCTCTTTGGTGTATGCCCGTCCCACTCTCTTTAGCCTATCGAAATCAGCAGGGTGGTTTATATTTGAAACCATTTTGGAGAATTTGATGACTATGGCCCTTATCTTCTTGTCCCGAAAAACGGTCCCAGTGCCACCACGGCCAGACTGCTTATAACGGAAGGTCTTGCGAGCACTGTCATACCAGGAGAAGTTAAGGCAACCCATTAGGGTGTGTTCTGCCCCAGAGCCTGCCGACACTGTTGAAATGGCCCTAAGGTTTCCCTCGCTATACTTATTAGCAAGGGCTGCACCGAGGAGGTGTGAATCCTTCGGAAACCCATCCGAATCCTCTATTCTTACCATACCACTGTCACCGTCTATTACTATAAAGACGTCTTTGTCGGCTTTACCTTGGATCTCCAGTGCATCCCAACCTGCAAATTTAAGATATGGGCCAAAATACCCACCCACATTGGAATCCATAACAGATTGTGTTAGTGGTGATATGGTGACCACAATGCTCTTGCCGCTGCCTGGATAAAGGATGGTTCCACCTAACGGCCCGCAGGCTACACATATCTCGTTTGCTGGATCGTTCCATTTGATTTTTTCGTTAATGGCGTTCCATAACAACCATAAACCAAACCCCCGGCCGCCAGTAAATATCCTTTTCATTTCATCCGTGACTGGTTTGCTCGAGATTTTATTATCAGAAAGATTTATATATAACGTCCGATTGTTATAACCCCTTTCAATTGGACTAAGGGGGTAGTCAAATCTGTTTAATTCTTTTTTATGATCCCTCTCAAAAGATCCCATTCTATAACCACCTGAGTTAAATTATTTGTTGTCTATCAGATCTATCTGCTCAAAATTCTGTGGAATTTTAAGCAGACAATGAAAAATGAAAATTGAAAAGTGCAAAAGTCAAAATTGCACTTTTTTTATTCTACATTTTTCAATTTGCATTTTGCACTTATTTAGACCATTTCCTCTTCAAAAACAAGTTTTCCAGTTTTAAAACGATCGAATGAAAAGCAAGATAGATCAATTGTTTGGTATTTTCCGAACTGAATTAATTCGGAGAGACATTTTCCTATTGCAGGAGACTGCTGCAGACCATGACCACTAAAACCGACCGCGCCATAAAAACCCTCGACATCACCAAAATGACCAATAATCGCATTTCCATCTATTCTATTCATGGCATAAAGCCCTGCCCAACCCCTCATCAATTTGGCGGTATCAAGTGCAGGAATCCTTCTGGCCACTTGAGGCCAAACAACCTGCATGAAAAAATTCCGGTCCCACTCAAAATTAAAGCCAGGTGGTTCATCAGGTATTGATTTACCGGTTAAAATAGTTTTACCAGATTCATGGCGAAAATAGAGGAGGCCATCGGTATCGATTACGAGAGGTAGGTCATAGTCAAATTTGATTTTAGGATCAAAGACATATGCCATTTTTCTTACAGGCTCTACTGGCAAATCTATCCCGGCCATTTTTCCTACAATAGATGCATACGGTCCGGCAGCATTGACAACAATTCTACAGCTTATTTGTTCATCCTTATTAGTGATGACACCTTTAATCTTTTTTCTCTTTACTTCAATCCCTGTCACCTCTTCGTAGAGATATTCTACTCCCAATTTTTTGCCCCTCTTTATAAATCCCTGCATAACTCCGTAAGGGTCGAGGTATCCATCTCGGGAACCAAAGGAACCACCCACCAGATCATCGGTCTTCAGGTGGGGAATTAATTTTTTGAGATCATTAATGGAAAGCAAAGATACATGTGCTCCTAAGCTCTTCTGAATCTCATGATTTTTTCTGATCTTAGGCCAATTTTTTTCATTGGCAAGGAAGAGGTAACCGTGCTGTTTGAATTCTGCGTGAGCCTTATCTCCATCAACCTCCATTATCTCATCAAAGTTCTCAAATATATTTAAACTATATTGGGATATTTTAATATTTTCAGGAAGACTGAATTGCTCTCGCACACCACCAGCACTCAGGGTGCTGGATGCAAATTGATAAGAGGGGTCTTTTTCTATGAGCAGAATCTTACCATCGAATCCTTCTTTGACTAAATTATAGGCGATACTTGACCCAATAATTCCTCCCCCGATTACTACGATATCGTAAACTTTTTTCAAAGAAGCCTCCTTCAATTGAAAATTTTCAATTTTCAATTTATTTAAATATCTCCTGATCCTTGAAATCACGATAAGGATCGAAACTTTTTGAGATTTCCAGGTCATCTGACCTATAGTTTTCCGTGATCAATCTGTAAATTACTTCTGCCATACCAGGTCCAAGCATAAAGCCTTGACCGCACATACCAACAGCTTGGTAAAAGTTATCCAATTCCTTCATCTTTCCTACGATAGGAAAGCCATCAGGTGTCATGGGATATTGCCCACGCCAGGTACGTCGAACCTTTAAATTTGCCAGCATAGGCATAATCTTAATCATTCTTCTGGCAATCATTGGTAAAAATAGAGAGGTGGCGCGATTGTCCGTTCCCCAGATTGGAGGATCAGGAGTCATACAGAAAACCACCTGACCTTCACTAATTTGGTAAAAGTAAAAATTTATTGAACTGGCTTCTTTCCGCATATCAACAACCATTGGTCCCATAAATGGTTTTACAGGTTCACAAATTCCTGCCTCATGAGAATCTGGTTTTACCGGAATATCAATGCCAGCCATTTGAGAAACCTCTTTTGCGTTGGAGCCAGCAGCATTTAGAACATGAGCCGAGGAATAGTTCCCTCTATTAGTTCTTACTGAAGAAATCTTATTGTTTTTTATATGAAATCCAACAACTGTTTCTTTGAATTTAAATTTTGCGCCATACTCCATTGCTCTAAAATAGGAGGACTGGGTAAATAACAAAGGAGATGCGGAGCCGTCTTCCGGGGAATAAGTGCTGCCCCGCAATCCTTCCATGTTGATTCCTGGATTTAATTCCCTGTATTCTTCAGGAGAAAGCCACTGAATATTCAGACCAAAATGTTGTTGAATTTTCATTAAATCTCGTAAAATATCTTCATCTTTTTGTGTATAGGCAGGGAATGAATATCCATTACTTTTCCAATGAATATCATCTCCATAATCTTCTTTCCACTGAGAAAAAATCTCTATACTTCTCTGAGAGACTACTATTTTTCCCTTATCAGAATGGGTAGCACGGATACCACCAATGGCCTTTTTGTCTTGCCCTTGCCCCGGAGATGGCAGGGAGTCAATAACCAATACGGATTGTCCCTTTTTTGCAAACTCCATGGCCACAGGAACACCAATGGATCCGGCACCAATAACAATCAGATCATAAAATGTTCTCATCTCTTTATCCCAAGGAGCATTCCCAAGTTCTTCGCTGTGAATAAATACGAAATTCGAATACCCGCCCGCATCGCCTGAGCTCACGATGGTGGGCAGGTCGAAATTCGAAATAATAACCAAATTTTCAAAATTCAAATGACATAAACCCAAGATCCATATTTAACAGAAAAAATTGTTTTGAACATTTGGAAATTAGAATTTCGGATTTATTCGAGTTTCGAATTTCGCGCTTCGGATTTCCGGTTTATCCCGGATAGGAAATATTAGAAAAAACACCAAGCGGGGCCTCAACAAAAAGAGGCCTTCTTGTATTTAACGTGACCTCTTCAAGAGGTATCCCTTCTTCTTTAAAGAACTGTAAGATCAAGTTTTCGCAGGTTTTAGAACCACAGGCCCCCATCCCTGCCCTGGTAAGAGCCTTGATCTGATTTAAATCTTTTATGCCTTTCTTAATCAACATGCGTATTTCTCCGGCAGTTACTCGTTCGCACCAACACACGATTGCCGCATCAGGCATGTCTTGTAAGATGATCCCCTTTCTTGGCAGGGTCATTTCATCCCTTTGAATCTTAAACCCTGCAATACGTTTGGCAATCTCTTTTGGAACCAGAACCTTTATAATCTGGGTTTTCCTTGAGGCCTTATTGATAATGGTGTCAATAACAAGTGCGGATTGAAGAGAATTGCCCTCACAATCGGTTAATAAAACAGGATCTCCTTTTTTATAATTATAGTTATACACTTCATAGGCAAGAGAGACCGTAGGATAGTTCTTATCCTCGCGGTAATCTACCAAGGAGATTGCCAGGCCGGGACAGATAAATAGACATTTATTACAACCAATACATTGATTGTCGGTAATCTGGGGTTTTCCCAGAAGGGAGTCACCACGAATAGCAATGACTCCTTTCGGGCACACAGAAACACATGGATTACAGGGAATTTCCTGGGCGCAATGGAAAACCGGGGTAATAGCATCTTCAGGAAAGGAATCATAATTGGGTGTAGTAACAGGGCCGGGAGGGCTTTTGAGAATAGATGCCTTTTGGTACCAATCTTTTGGGATCGGTTTATCTTCTCTGCCACATTCCCTGGCAATTTCCAGACCGGCTATCTTGCCATTAAACATGGCAGAGGATGCCTCAGCGATTTCCTTTGCATCACCAACTGCAAAAATCCTTATTCCCGCCTGTTTGGCTTGTTCATAGAATTCATCCACGGGATTAAGTCCTACCGCAATTAAAACCGTATCGCATTCATAGGTTTTTTCTGTACCGGCAATCGGTTGAAAATTATCATTTATTTTGCATACTGTCACTGACTCTACCCGCTCATTCCCATTAGCGCTTAAAATTGTATGCCCGGTATATATCGGAACACCTAAGCGTTTTATTTTGTCTGCATGAACCTGATATCCACTGCATTGGGGCAATGCCTCCACTACTCCGATGACATCAATACCCGCCTGCAGGGCATGATAGGCAGTTATCAATCCCACATTTCCCCCTCCCACTATAAATAATCTTTTGGCAGGCTTGACAAGATCCCTGTTAGCCAAAGTTTGAAAGGCACCAGCCCCATAGACACCCGGAAGAGTATTTCCAGGGAATACCAGAGACTTCTCCCTTGCCCCTGCTGCATTGAGGACAATTTTAGGCTTCACAATCGCATAACTCTTTCCATTCCTTAAGATTCCCACCTTTTTGTCACTAAAAACATATAACACGATGCTGTTGAGCCACACCTTTACAGACTTATGCTTTTGCAGATCATCCTTAAGAATTGTCGCAATATCTATACCTCTGGTTCCGGCATAACAATCATCAATTGAGCCAAAAAACTTGTGTGTTTGAAGAACCAACTTCCCCCCTAAACGATCTTTATCATCAACAATGAGGGTTTTTATCCTTCTTTCACCTAATTGCAGTGCTGCTGAAAGGCCGGCAGGACCGCCGCCCACTATTAACGCATCTGTCTCAGTCTCTTTGATGTCCGAAAATTGAAAATTATCTACAGTTTTAGGAAGCTCTGGTACCCCTTCAACGCTCTCCACAATCATATTTTCTTCTACCTTGGTCATACAGGATTTTACTGGAATCCCGTTGGCAATCACCGTACACTGGGCACATTGCCCATTGGCACAAAATATTCCCTGTGCAGCGTTATCTTTTATATGATGGCCAAAAACATGAATCCCATTGGCCAAGAGAGCAGATGAAATCACCTCGCCTTTATAGGCCTGTAATTTCTGATTGTTCCAATAAAAACCTATTTTTTTCCTTTTGTGAATACTTAAAATAGGATGCTTTTTAATCCTCCATTCAGGCATTGGTCATGCTCCTTATGCATTGCTACTCTATCCATTAACAGGAGAATCTCCGTTTTGTTGCAACTTTTCCTCCATTATTCGGTTGAATCGATACACGTGATTTTGTACCAGTAAATGTGCTCTGGTTGCCTGTCCCTGTTCTACAGCCTCCACGATTTCACAAAGATCTTGATAGTTTTCTCGCAGGAGTCTTTCTTCCCTGGGTAGATACCGATCAAAATAGCGATGAATGTTATCGTAAATCGTCCTGAGAACCCATTTATATATGGGATTTCCGGCGATGTGAGCCAAGGCCATATGCAGCTGGTTATCTAACCGAATAAACTCATCCCAGCCAGAGGCTCCTTCATCAAGGTGGGTTTTTGCATCTGCCAAAAGCTTTTTTAGGTACTGGATATCTTTACTTTTGACCCTCTCTACAGCAAGACCTGCAACAATCCCTTCCACGCCCTCCCGAAATTCGGCAAGATCCCTCAGGGAAACCCTTTCATACCGTATCAGCAGATCCAAGCTCTCACTAACCTGGTGTGTGGTCAAGGCATTCACAAAGGCCCCCCGCTCACACCAGTCTTGATTGTAATCAGGCCTTTCTGTTCCAAGACTCGTAATGCCTCCCGAAGGGTTCCCCTGCTGGTCTGAAATATTTCTTGCAACTCCCGCTCAGAGGGAAGTTTGTTTCCGGCTTTTAGTCTGCCCTGGAGTATGGCCTCCTGGATCTGATCAACCACGTCCTGAAATATTCTGTTTTGTTTTGCCTTTTGGAACATAATATTACTCCTATTATTAGAATGGTTTAACCATTATCATATTTTTTTTATTTTTAAAAGAATATTATGAAAAGAAAAGTGAAAAGATTTGTAAGGCGTGTAACGCAGGTATCAGGAAGTGTACTATTTTAGCAAGGAATCCATTACAATATTAATCTTTCAAATAGGATAGCTCAATGATTAACTTAG
>JAUWZV010000164.1 GCA_030615105.1 Desulfobacteraceae bacterium | reverse complement strand
TACCTTGGCCCATTCCCATGCCTCCGCCAGGAGAGGCACTTTGGCCGCCACCCATGCCCATTCCATAATGATCCGGGACATTCGCTTGATTAGCGGGTGATAGCTCGCCTCTTTTATATCTCTCAATCGCCTCTCTAATTGAACCACTAACACCAACAATCACATCGACACCGGCTGCATTCAGTGTTCTACTCGCATTGGGGCCAACATTTCCGGTTATAACTACATTAGCCCCCTTGGAAGCAATAAATTGGCCTGACTGAATCCCTGCTCCTCCACCAAGGGACATACTCTCATTTTCAAATGCCTCAAAAGTCATATCATCTGGGTCAACAATTAAAAAATATGCACACCTGCCAAACCTTGGATCTATCTCGGAGTCAAGATCCCTTCCTGTTGAACTAAAAGCTATTTTCATAATTTTAACTCTCCTTTAGTTTTTATTAAATCTTCCTTTTCTAAATTAATTATGAGCATTATCTGTGCCAACTTAAGAATCTTCTCATAAAATAGGATAACATATTAATATTTAAGGAAATATTCAATTACCCCCAAAATTTTTCTCAAATAAATAATAAAATAAATGTATCTTTTCTGCAACTTATTTTTAATATAGTGTTCCAATTTTATAACATTTAAACGTTGTCGCCTTCTCTTAAAAGATTTTCTATGGAGGTTTTATATGAAAATAATCAAAAATATTTTTCGCAATTCTCTGATTGATTCCTGGTACTTTCTTCAACTCTTCAATCTCCGCCTTGGCTATAGATTGAAGATCTGAGTTGACAGGATTCCTGGATTGCTATTAGAAGCTACTAGCTCTTCACATACTCGCCTACTACGAGATAACCGGTTGCAACATGATCGCTCAGTAATACCAGCAATATTTAAATATTCATCTATAGTGAGTTCGCTCCATCGTAATATTTATTTTTTGATCTACTATCAGATTAGAGATTTGGGGTCTAGAGGCATTTCCCAAGAATGGAACGTGTGGAAGGAATCATATGCAATAACCAATATGTGGTATGATAATGAGCCAAGTGGGAATTGGATTTCCCTTAGAATCAAAATAATTCAAGACTCAATGATAGTAACTATAGTGATTGTTGTCACGCCCAAGAATTCAAGGAACCAGGCTCCTAAAATTTTCCTTTTCCTGTCTATCTCATTTTGTGGATCAGAAACTATACATGAAATGATAAGCTGGTTTTCTCTTTAACTAAAGCGCCTACGGAGTATCCGACACCAAGTGAGCCTAAGATGGTAAAAACTGTCAGGATTAGTACATATGTCCAACCGAAATATGCAATCATCATAGGCAGAAGAAATGGCTTAACAGCCCTGTTGCCCAGAAAAATGGCGATCAAAGGGTCCCCAACGCCTTTTTCCCGTAATTCCTTAAGCAAAGGATACCAGGCATAAATCGGGCCTATTGAGATGATTCCTGCTGTCGCTGTGAGTATGATGCCCTTGATACCAACCCCTTTGCCAAGGAACTTTACAGTGTGTGCTGGCTTTAGAAAGAGATTCAAAACAAGCATAAGAATGAAAACCAAGCATAAGGGGACAATGATGTTGAGAAAAACATGACCGCTGCTTCTGAGAGCCATAGAGGCCTTATCTGGCATAACAGCAAAGAGAATGCCGTAGATGACCAACACGGAAGCCGGAAAAAGGCCAGTCCACAGCACACGTCTTTTCCATCTGGCACTCTGAGGCATATCCTTGTCCAACGAAATCACCCCTTGATTAAGTTTAAAACGACTACTGTAATAATGGCAATAGCTATGGATAGGATAAAGGATATCGCATTTCTTGTCAGGGCAAATCTCCTGCCCAGGGCTGCTATCTCAGCGGGCAACTGCACCAAGCCTACAGTCACCCATGCGATAATGAGGGCAGTGACCGCAAAGAGGCTAACCCCATATTCCAGTAACTCTCCCCCGATAATGTAGCTATTAATGGGATTTCCGGCAAGAATACTGCCGAGGCAAGCTCCCCAGAGGCTATCCAATGCCGTGTTCCCCGAGAAGATAGAGGATATAAGCTCTTTAGACACGAACGCATTGAATATCCCGATGAGTAGCACGACACCTACCAGTATCGGCAGCAGGTTGGCAAACTGATTGGCAGAATTTCTCAAGGCGTGAACTAAGGCGACCTTGTCAATCTTGGCCCCTCTCGATTCAGGTTTGCTGACAACTCCCATATGTTTCTGTAGATCACCCTTTTTGTATTTCTCCAAAACTTCTGCTACCGTGCCACAGATCCCAGTCAGGACCTCTATGCCGTTGGCTGAGAGATGCCTCTTGGCAGTTTGACTCATGTAGCCAGTCAAAACTGCATTGACATTCTTGCTGATGGCGAGCACAACAGCCTGAATACCGGTGCCACGTTGGCCTGATGCACCTGGGTTTGGCACTGCCTCAAAAGCCATTGTTTCTAAATCAACGATCACCAAATATTGAGAGAGCCCAAACTTGTCCCCTACTCTGGCTTCTAAATCCCGACCGTCAGCGGAGATGGCAATTCTCAAAGCTGCCCCCTGAGTGCTGATTGAATCATATCCATAAGCGATTTCATGAAAACTGACAAAGAATCCTGACCACTTACCGTTAAAATGGTTGCGTATAATCAGAAATAGGAAATGTACCGGGCATAATTTAATAGTATAGGAATTTCCTTTTTAAGTCCTTGTAGGGGCGGCATTTATGACGCCCGTCATTGCGGGTTCGATAAATCGAACCCCTACAGATCCGCACCGAATGTGCGATATGTTCACAAGTATTTCTTTCTTCCTGTTCCGAGCAAGGATCTACTTTAGTGTGTCTATCGTCCTATCCTAAATTCTAATACTTATTATCAGTTATGCCCCATCCACATTCAGGTTCTTTTTTAGAAAACTCTTCATCTTTATATTACCCTCTGGGTCTATGGTGATCGTTATTGCCCCGGTTTGATCCAAATTTAGAACAGGAAAGGGAGATCGGCGTTTCATCTTTCTTTTAGTGATGATGAGGTATTTCGGCCACTCGCCTCCTCTTTGCTGGTTTTCCTTTTCAATCTTTATCTTCTGATCATAAAAGAGGAGAGACCAGCCTCGATAGCTTATCTTGATTCCTTCTGTATTACCCCCTTTAATATTAACCCCACCGATCATCCTTTCTTTGGAGATATTGGAGAACACCTCTCTGGGATGAAAGTTGTAGATCATGAATCCAAGTTTCTCTGTCTGGTGCACTTGAGGACTGCTTAGAAAAAGATAGTCAATTCGCTGGATCTTTTCCTGCAAGAGGTATGGGGCCACCACCATGCGGGCTAAGTTAAATCCTCCATATCCAAAGGCATTGGATGCAATAAGCATCCTCTCTTTGCCAGGGAACTGTATGAGTGAAACATTACCTCTTCTTACATCCAAGATTGTTACTCTTAGATTATTATTAAGGCGGGTCTTGTAAACCCAGTATCCGATATCCATACAAAGCAGGGCCAAACATAGCGGCAAGAAGAACCGGTATATTCTTGAGCGGTTGAAATTAAGGCTTAGGAAAAGCAGCCCATATAGTAAAAGGATCTCCAGCAATGTGGGTCGAATTATCCAGATTGAGCTCCAGGGAATATCTGACCAGAATTGAACTAATGAGGTGGCCATATTGAGGCCAGATTCACCTAAAGAAAGCAGAAATCCTGCCAGAGTAGAAGAAAGCAGAAGGGTAATAGAAGAAAGTAATCCAAGGGGGATAACCCAGAGCCCTATTATGGGAACTACTGTCAGGTTAGCCGGAAGGGCTACAATGGAAAAGCGATGGAAATAATAGGCGATCAATGGGATTGTTATAATCATTGCTGCAGTTGTTACAGCAATCAGACCCAGGGTATATGTAAGAATTGAATGTAGTATCTGGCCTTTATTAAAAGACTCGTTGCCTCTTTTAAATTTTGGTATTCGTTGAATGATTAAAGGGACCAGCCATAGAATCCCAGCTACAGCTACAAAGGATAGCTGAAAAGAGGTGCTAAAGAGGGAGTCCCCCTTAAGGGCAAGTATAATAAGGGCTGCCAGAGAAAGGCTGGACCAGACATCTTTTTCCCTGCCTATAATAAAGGACCATAAGAATACCAGAACCATCACAGAGGCCCTCTGGGTAGAAAGTTGAAGACCAGTAAGCAAGGCATAGGCTATCACTGGCAAGGTGGTTATTATTGCTGCAAGTTTCCTTATATCTGTCATAAGGGTCAAACGATAGGAAAGGGATAATAGCCACCTTAGAGACTTAAAGAATAGCCAGGCTACCAAACCAAGGTGGAGACCTGAAACAGCCATTATATGACCTACCCCTGATCTATCGAATGGCTCTCTTAACTTAGATGTAAGGCCTTGCCTCTCCCCAAGAATAAGGGCA
>JAUWZV010000080.1 GCA_030615105.1 Desulfobacteraceae bacterium | reverse complement strand
TTCGGCTTCTGCTACATCAAACCTGTCACGCGCACAGTACATGGATAGCATCCCTGGAATTAAATTAACCGGACAAACACCCACACACAGCCCACAGTTTATACACTCCACATAGCCCTCGGTTAACTGTATCTCCTCCTTTGTGAGGGCAAACAGTGCTGGTGTCTGCTTTGTTATGGGGACCTCAAGGCTGTATTGGGCCATGCCCATCATTGGGCCTCCTAAGATGATCTTGGCAGGATTACCCTTTAGACCATCAAGGGATTCAATGAGCTCCCTTATAGGGGTTCCTATCCTGATCTTTACTATCCCACTTTGAGAGATAGCCCACCCCCTACAGTGATAGGTAGTTCTACCTGGGGGATCTGTTTGTGCACACTTGCCCCAATTGAGAGGGTGGTCTCAATGTCATAGAGTGCTACCCCGATATCCCGGGGGTGTCCATAGGGCAGGGGCAACTCTCTGCCAAGTGCTGCCTTGAGAAGTGGGACAGTCAGTGCAACCGGGAATCTCTGGCCGTCAAGGGAGATGATCTTTGTGGCCTCTTCCTCATCTTTTGCCACCATCTCATTTAGATGGGGGAAGGGGGGGGTGCCTTTGTCCACCACAAAGAGGGTATTTAAGGCACCGGTAATGGCCTTTAGGGCAGCTATTCCTATGGGTAGCTCATCATTGACTATCCCTGCAAGGTATCTGTTCACCCCAAGGGAGGGCTCTGGGTCAAGGGCATTGATAAGTAGGGTGTCTGTTTTTTTTACCACCCTTTTTCCAGTCAGATATAGGTGGGTCTTTGGCTGGTCAATGGGAGAAAGGTCTATATTTAGGGGAATGGGAACCAGGGCCTTGCTGATGAGTCCTGCCTCATTAATCCTTTTAAGGATCTCAGTGGGGGAAAGGGACTCTATGTCTTTTTCCTCTCCCTCAGGCTCTATCCAGGTGTCAGTTCCATCAGACTCTATTATGATAGAGGGGACAGGTACACCCATGTAGTCAAGGTGTTCTGTGATGTCTGTTACACTGCCTGATATGGTTGCATGAACAGGTATAGAGCTATCACTAACAGAGGTTGCTATGATTTGGCCTACCTTAACATTGTCACCAACCTTTACTGTTGGCTGAGATGGTTCCCCTATGTATTGTTTAAGGGGCAGTATTACTTTTTTGGGAGGTGGTGTTTCAATGAGTTTGAAGGTGGTGGAGTCTGCTTTCTTTGGAAGCTTTATTCCCTTGGAGAAAAGGCCCATGGTATATACCTAAGTTTAAAGTGAGCTAAAGTGAACATGCTCAATAAAGCATGGAAAATGTAGGGTCGGCCCGCCCTGGCGCGACAATTCTGGGTATTGTATATCTGCATCATTCTTTCTCAGTACTCAATACCAAATACCCAGCTTTCAACAACAGGTCTGGGCCAGGGGTTTTATACTTGCCCGCCTCCCCGCCTGCCGTCCGTCGGGCAGGGCCTGAGCGAGAGCGATGGCGGGCAGGCCCGACCTTAAACAGGTGGCATATTAATAAGCCTAAGGCTTATAAAATGCCACCCTACATTTGTATGTTGGTTCAGGCTTTATAACATACAATAAGTCCACAGGATATTGAGCAATTACGCTAAAGTGCCTAAGGTGTGCACAACAAACACAATGTTCTTTGTTTTTATCCGCCGGCGGGCTGAACGCTTGCCAAAAATCTGCCCTTTAATACATTAGTGAAGTGTTGTTTGTCAAATAGATTTTAAAGAAAAAAATGGGGATTTTTTAAGGTCAGGCAAATCTACTTGACTGTGAAACATTGCCGTGATTCAATCTATTTAGGATGTGTTTTGGGATATGCGGATTGTGAATTTTGAATTGCGAATTGCAAATTTAGAGATGATAACTTTAGGCACTTTAGCCCACTTTAGGCACTTTAGTTAATATGGATATCCGACTCCTTAAAGATCTCTTAGATAAATTAAAAGATGGCAGAATAGAGGTAGATGAAGCACTTAAAAAGCTAAAGGACCTGCCATTCGAGGATATTGGTTTTGCCTCTATTGATCATCACCGGCACCTAAGAAGAGGATTCCCGGAGGTCATCTATGGCCGGGGGAAGAAGGTAGATGAAATTATCAAAATAATAGAGAAGATGGTGGAGAAAGAGGAAAATATTTTGGTTACCAGGCTTTCTGGTAGCAAGGCCAGGATTATAAAGAAACATTTTCCTTCAGGTGATTACTACCCTAACTCAAGGATTTTCACTATAGCGGTAAGGCCAATAGAGAAAAAAGGGAAGGGGACAATCCTTGTTATCAGTGCTGGCACAGCTGACATACCTGTTGCTGAAGAAGCAGCAATCACAGCCAAGTTTATGGGAAATGATGTGAAAACCCTTTTTGATATAGGGGTAGCCGGTTTGCACAGGCTTCTGGGAAATAAGGATACCATTATGGGGGCCTCTGTGATTGTAGTTGTGGCTGGCATGGAGGGAGCCCTACCGAGTATTGTAGGGGGACTTGTAGATAAACCGGTTATCGCAGTTCCAACAAGCACTGGATATGGTGCCAGCTTCAGGGGACTATCTGCCCTTTTGGGTATGTTAAATAGCTGTGCAGCAGGGGTAACAGTAGTAAATATTGATAATGGTTTCGGGGCCGGATATGCTGCCAGCCTGATAAATCACCTTTAAATAGCAAGAACATAAAGCCCGCCCTGGAGCTAAGCTATCTAATCAGCCTACTAAGTCTATAAGCCAGTACGTGCTTGAGTCAGCCTATTAAGCTTTTAGGCCAGGACTGGGCCAGGGTTTAAAGTCAACAATCCTCCGATTTTCTATCCTTCTGTCCATAACATGATGTAAGACACCAGGGGCCCGCCCGCCACCTGCCCGCAATGCTTCGCAACGCGAGGCGGGCGGGTCGCTCTCGATCAGGCCCTGCCCGACGGACGGCAGGCGGGGAGGCATCTAATATTGCTGACCGTGGCATGTGGAAAAGCCCTCATATTAGGTAATTAGATGTTAAGCAATTTCTACAGGATGTCCCCTATTACGACATCGTAAGCCCGGTCAGACTTAAGCACATGGTTAGCCCTCTTCATTAGATTTCCTATAATTTCCACGGATTAATGATAGGAATGTTGCTTGGGATAAAATCTTCTTCATTCCTGGTAGATAGTGTCAAATTATGGGTATAAGTAGTGGCTGCAATTAAACCATCAATTGAGGACATTGGAGTACCTGCTTTTTCTGCGTTTCCCTGAAGGACTCCCCAATTCTCACAAACCATCAAATCAATAGGGAGAATTCGTTCTTTGTACTCTTCCAATAGGGTATTCAGCCAGACCGTCAACTTCTCTTTCTTATTAGAATCTGGTAGCTTGGTTAATCCTTTTCTTACTTCACCAATAGTGATAGCACATAAAAATAATGCTTCTGAAGGTAGTTTATTTAACCAATCGACAACCTTTCTGTTTGGGGCTGGTTTAACCAGCTCCGAAATAACACAGGTATCTAATAGATATTTCAAAACTCTAAACTCCTTGGATAATCTTTTTGTCGTTCAATTTCGAAATCTTCATCCATTTTGGGACAACTTAGCAAAAATTCCTTAAAACTAAGTTTATTAGAAATCAATTCCTCATATTCTCTGACCGATATGACTACGACAGTTTTGGTTCCCCTTCGAGTTATATATTGGGGACCACTTTTTAAGGCATCTTCAACAACCTTGCTAAATTGACTTTTAGCATCTTGAAGTTTCCAGGCAGTTTTCATTATATACCCCCTTTTATTATTGACCTAGTCAGACTAGCCTATTAATAACAATTTGTCAATCTTTTTATTTTTTTTTATTTTTTGAAAAAAGGAAATGACTATTGAGTTATAAATGGGGTCATAATTAAACTAATACTGGCCACCTTTATTCCCTCAGTCTCAAATATTGGTGGCTTACCATCAAACCTGATCGGCCTGGGATTATTTTTACCCAAAAGTGTTTACCCCGCCGCCTGCCATGTTTACCCCGTTAAATTGGCCTTGCCAGTATTTAACTGGGGCCCGCCCTGTGGAATTCCACAGGACTATTTAACTGGGGTAGCTCAAAAGATGGTACCGGGGTTAAATTTTTACTCCGTCTGCCTCGTTGAACCGGGTACCCTCCGGGTGTTCAACTGGGGTTGAATGCCTTAACTTATTCAACTGGGGCCTTGAGCAGAAATGGGTAAAAATATTGGGTGAATGCCTCTTCATAATTTAGCTATTTGATCGGAGAAAAGCAAAAAAGCCGTGCTCCCAATTTGATCGGGAATTACGGCTTTTGCAGCTCTTACATAACATTGATAGATTATCAGATGGCCAGAGGTCCTTTTCCCTCAGCCAGCCACCCTTGGGGAAAGGTGTGGCGGTTGAAGTAAAAATCTTCCTTGCACGTAGAAAAGGAAAGATTAAATGTCAATAATTAATTAGTTATGCCTGGTACCGTTTACGTAATATAAACCTATAGGGACAACACTTTCATCTTCCTCATGAAGCCTATCTTCAAGACAATAGGGATATATGAGTAATATTTTCACTTGGAATTAAGATAAATAGACCCTCTTCCAAAAACCGGGCCTGATTTCTGCTATCACCATACCCAAAAAGATAAGCCCGCCCCCGATCAAGTGTTGTTCTAATAGTAGAGGCTCTCCACCATACCAATGGGCGGTCAAGGCCCCAAATAATGGCTCCCCAGTAAATATGAGTGCTGTTCTGGTGGGTGGTGTGAACCGCTGCGCATGGGTTTGGACAGCAAAGGCAAACACTGTGGCGAATACGGCCGTAATCCCAATTGCACGCCAGACCAAGGATGACAAGTCAATGGTCAACGTTCCCGACCAAAGCGAAAATCCCAGACTTATTGCGGCCATGGTTCCTACCTGCCAGGTGGCAAGGGCCAAGGTATCCAACTTGGGGGCATAATATCCAGTCAAAATTATATGAACTGCTACCCAGACTGCACAGACAAAAACCAACAAGTCTCCCTGGTTCCATTGGGAAGGCACACCTCCTATGAGGAAATAAAGCCCACAAGAGGCTAATAAAACACCCACTACAGCTAAAGGTGCAGGCGCCCTCCTCATGAATATGAGCAATAGGATTGGAACCATAACAACGTTGAGACCGGTAATGAATGCACTATTGGTGGCCGTCGTCATAGTTAACCCACAGGTCTGAAATGCAAAAGCCGCAAAAAGGAAGATACCAAGGAGAATTCCAGCACGGAGAGTGGGAGCGTGTATAGGCCAGATCTTTTTGTGGAAAAGAATCACCATAATGCCAAAGGCCACTGCAAAGCGTAAGGTGAGAAATGCAAAAACATCCACTTCAGAGATAGCGGATTTCACGATTGTGAAAGTGGCCCCCCAAAAAAAGGTAACTAAAAGCAACAGGAAATCCATGGTAAGTTGATGGGTTCGCGAAGACATTTTTCACTCTCAAATCTGAAATAATTTTTTTAATATCAAGGATTTTTACATGTGTAAAAAACATGAAGAAAATTCTTATATTTAATGTTGACTTTTATACCCATTCTTTTCTATAAATTACAAACTATAAAAGGAAATCTCCCAGATTGATCCGAGTCATCTTAGTACGTTGTGCAAAACCTTCTTGACAATGGTGAGTATTCAAACATGAGAAACAGATTAGAACCTATTGAAATTGTGTGCCCCAAGTGCAAAGAGACTCAGATCATCTATATCCCCAAGGAAGATATTCCAAAATGCCCAAAATGTAAAACCACAATGGTGATCCGGGAACTCCTTGATGAAGGAAAGTCCTATTGAGATAAGTATCTTTTTTCATCAGGGCGGTTGCCGGTGTGGTCATAGAAATGTAAACCTATTAAAGAAAGGAGTATAAGTATGAAACGATTAGTAAAAGCAATGGCACTACTCTCGGTCTTGATGTTTATCTGCTCTGCCCAGGTATTGGCGGCGGACATTGAGCTTGCCAAGAAATCAACCCTGGAACAAATTCTTAAGAGTGGAAAGCTTCGGGTGGGCTTCGAGTCAGGTTACATGCCTTTTGAGATGACCGACAAAAAAGGGAATTTTGTTGGCTTTGATATGGATGTTGCCAAGAAAATGGCCAAGGCCATGGGAGTAAAACTTGTTCTTGTGAACACTGCGTGGGACGGCATCATCCCTGCTCTCGTCACTAAGAAGTTCGACATCATCATGAGCGGAATGACCATCACTCAAGAGAGGAACCTTAAAATTAATTTTGCCAACCCTTATATCATTGTGGGGCAGACGATTCTTATTGCCAAGAAGCATGAAGGGGTAGTGAAATCTTACAAAGACTTGAACAATCCCAAATACATTGTCACTTCTAAATTAGGGACCACCGGCGAGCAATCCGTTAAGAGAATGATCCCGAAATGTACTTACAAATCCTTTGAAACGGAACCTGAGGCAGCCTTAGAAGTGGTTAATGGAAAAGCAGATGCTTTTGTATACGACCTACCTTACAATGTGGTGTTCATGGCACAACAAGGAAAAGGAAAACTTGTCTTCCTGGATAAGCCCTTTACCTTTGAACCTCTTGCGTGGGCGATTAATAAAGGCGACCCTGATTTTCTCAACTGGCTGAACAATTTTATCTACCAAATTAAAAACGATGGTCGATATGACCAGATCTACAACAAGTGGATCAAGGGCACCGACTGGATAAAAAGAGTGCAGTAAGAACACTACTCGCTAAACTTTGACGCACATCCTTTCCTCATTCCACCTGCCGTTTTAAGGTCCGTACTCGCGGAATCCGACAGCGGCGGGCAGAGTGAGGTGTAGAATGTGCGATATAAGAAGATGGCTCCGACTTCAATAACAACATGGCTTAGAATAAGAGGTTCTTATTACTTCTGGGTATTGGTCTTCTTTCTCTTTATTTTCGGGATTGCTTCCTTCCTTTATTACGCCACTGTGAAAGTCGACTATGTCTGGCGTTGGTATCGTATCCCCCAGTACTTCTACTACCACGACAAGGTTGAAATCCTCTCTGAAATAGAAGGGAAAATCACAAAAATTATCCAGAAGAACGGGCAGGCCGTTGTTTTCATCCAAGAAGATGGCCAGGTCAAGCAATACACGGTACCCTTTAAGAGCCTGCAAGTAAGTGAAGGAGATCTCATCTATCCAGGTGATGTCCTAAGTAGCCATGAAGCGTTGCGACCAGGCATCTTGCTCTTGGGACTATGGCTGACTCTCAAGGTTAGCATGATAGCAATTAGCATCGGAATCATCATGGGCCTTATTACTGGTCTCTGCCGGATTTCATCCAACCCCGCCTTGAAATGGACAGCAATCACTTATATTGAACTTGTCCGAGGGTCTCCCCTTCTGGTTCAGATATTTATCTGGTATTTTGTGTTAGGCACAGTTTTAAATGCCATGTTTTCAAGAGCCGGACTCCCCCAAATTCCACCCTTATGGTACGGTGTGGCTTCTCTGGCGTTCTTTGTCGGAGCTTATGTTGCAGAGATTGTCAGGGCCGGCATCCAGTCCATACATCGTGGCCAGATGGAAGCCGCTCGTTCCCTGGGGATGACATATGCCAACGCCATGCAGCACGTGATCCTGCCCCAGGCCCTTCGCCGAATTCTTCCTCCACTGGCGGGTCAATTTATAAGTCTGATCAAAGACTCTTCCCTCCTTGGCATTATTGCCATTCGGGAACTTACCAAAGCCACCCGTGAAGTGGTCACAACTAGTCTTCAGCCTTATGAGCTTTGGTTTGTGTGTGCCCTGCTATACTTGATTCTGACCTTCTCTCTCTCCATGTTTGTTCAATACCTCGAGAGGAGGATTGTTATATCATGATTGACGTGCAAAATGTGTCCAAGACATTTTATGTTCCTCATATTGTGAAAGCACTCAGGAACGTGACCTGCAAGGTGGACTTTGGTGAAGCGGTTGTGGTCATTGGGCCTTCGGGCTCTGGAAAGAGCACGTTTCTACGCTGTTTAAATCGTTTAGAAGTTGCGGAGGAAGGGCATATTTATGTGGACGGGATCGATATCCTGGACCGAAAGACCAACATCAACAAGGTCAGGGCAGAAATAGGAATTGTATTTCAGTCTTTTAACCTATTTCCCCATAAAACAGTGCTGCAAAATGTAACATTGGCCCAAACCGTGGTTCGTAAACGCTCTAAGGAAGAAGCCAAAAACAAAGCCATGGCCTTACTCGAAAAAGTGGGAATTCCTGAAAAGGCAAACGTATACCCTGACCAGCTCTCGGGAGGTCAACAACAGCGGGTAGCCATTGCGCGTTCCCTATCGATGGATCCTAAGGTCATGTTGTTTGACGAGGCTACCTCGGCCATTGATCCGGAGATGATCAGAGAGGTCCTGAATGTCATGCAGACCCTAGCTTCTGAAGGCATGACTATGGTCGTGGTAACCCACGAGATGGGATTCGCCCGAGAAGCAGCAGATCGGGTTATTTTTATGGATGGAGGCCGGATTGTGGAGGAAGGGTCTCCTGAAGAGGTTTTTGATAACCCTGTGGAAGAGAGAACTCAAAAGTTCCTCAGCCAGATTATCTAAGTTATTTCAAGACCAATCACAGCAAAGGCCTCTATTCCCTCTTGTCGACCGCAAAAACCCATCCCTTCGGTCGTTGTTGCCTTAATATTGACTTGATTTATAGACGCCTCAAACGCCTCTGCAATTCTCTCCCGCATATTTGGGAGATAAAGCGCCAGTTTTGGCCTTTCCGCAACAACAGTTGCATCAAGATTATTCAGCCGAAGTCCATAACCCTTGACCCAATCTATAACCTTTCTTAACATGGAAATAAAGGGGGACGTTCGTGCAGAGATTGCACAGCTATTCAAATATAAACTCCTATTTCGACCTTTTACCATTTTAACCTGTATTTGCGACATATGGAGTCTTTAACTGAAATAACGGGGTGTCAGGCAATCTCTACACGAACGTCCCCCTTTAGAGGCGGGAAGTCCTGAGGAAGTTGAGATCAGGGCCAACACCATCTGGGCAGTTGAGTTAATCCGAAAGGAACTGGTCCTTTTGAGAAAAGTCATGAGGGCCTTTGAGGTAGATTCGATCCTGTGGAATATGAGCCAGGATTTTGGGATTAAAGCAAGGCCTCATCATCGAACGGTGACCATCTTTTACTGATGTTCTCATTTGAGCTTTTAGCAAGTCACCAGGGGTTTTGTAAGATACTGGAATCATTTAAGTTATTGATATTATTGAATCGGAGTGTAGAAACAATAGAAAGAAAATAGGCAAAAAAATCAATTACTGTCACATTTTGTCACATCTGAAAGGAGAGAGCACCGTCAATGGGGCCTCTCCTTTTTAATGTGGATTAAAAGATTTTAAGATGTTTTGATTTTATTCGCTTTGATTAGCTTATTTTGAGCATGACGGTTATAAAAATGGTTACAATTTGGTTATTCTCTGAATGCTAATTAGATTCTTGGTGGCTGTGGAGCCATTGTAGGAGGTCAGCATGGGCTGCCTCTCCACTCGCTATGGCTTCAGTTAAATCAATAATAGTTGGTTCAAGAAATGCGTGAACTCCATTACTGCGAAGAAACCCCCAGGCTACATGGGCTGCAGTTCGCTTATTACCGTCTCGGAATATGTGGCGTGAAATAATTTGATAAGCAATAGCGGCAGCTTTTTCTTTTAGGGTATGGTAAAGGTTGTGTCCATAAACAGAGGATGATATAGCGGCTAGGATATATTCTAAGGTGCCTGGATTATTCAGGTTTTCTGGAGGAACAAACAACCCACCGAATTCTTTAATCATCCGTCGATTTACTTCACAAATCTGCTCAACTGTAGGATAGGCTATCTCACTGCTAGAATCTTCCATATATCCCCGTACTGCTCCAAACTCTCTTCAAGAAAATTTTGATGAGTCAACGGGTCTATAGTATGCCTCTGCAATGTGTCTAGCTCATAAACACCTGGTTCTAGATCCTGGGGTTCAGCCTCTATAAGATCTATATTAGCAACGGGAAGTGTTATTGCCATAGTGGGGATATTAAATGGTTTAAAAGTCCATCCTGATTCCGACCAAAATCTCATATCAGTGCTTTCTGTTAATGGTATGCTCATAGGTCCCCCCTTTATTGATATATAATTTCTCCATGGATTTTCTTTTCCTGTATATGCTCTAACCCTTTTGTACGCGTTATTGTTGCGACATCTATAGGGCCGCCAACGCCCCGAATTCCAACCGCGAGATTCTGGGCAATAATCGTGCTTCGAATCAGAAATGTTGCTAAATTAACGCAATCCTGTAAAGGTAACACTTGATAAGGTATTGGAAATTCAATCTTTGCCCTTAAGGCTTGGATGACTCGTGTAATTTGTGAGTCATCTAGATCGAGTTCGTCACGAATGATTCTAATCAAATCAGGATCATAGCCGTGGATTAAGCGACTAGCGACTTGAAGTTGGCCTCCCCATGTCATACCAAACTCTTTTTCTCCAGGGTTCCTAGACTCAGGATCAGGTTGCTCAGGTATTTGGAAAAGAAAGACTTTTCCATAAGCAGAACCAAGGTCATATCCACTTACTATGAATGTCATATTTGGCCCACTATAGTCATCGGGCACTGCTTCTTTCCATCTATCCATGAAAAATTCACTTAGCTTCTCCGCGTATTTTTTAACAGTTAGGCGTTTTTTCTTTTCCAACTTTTCTAAAATCAGATTTTCGAATTCGGGAACAAAACTATGGGCTGTACGCAGACCTATTACAGCGACTCCATAGGTGACCGCACTAACGAAGTTATGCGGTTTAGAAAAACTGAGAAGTTTAGTGGCATTATCAAAATTTACTGGTAAAGGAGGGGCATTCTCCTTTCTAGCTTCTAATGTCACCCTGCTATCTGCGGCTAAAACAATTCCTTCTGGTCCTTTTATCACTACTCCTAACGACATTCGTAGCCCTCGCACCTAACTAATTAATCTATTTTAGCAGAATTTGTTATTAATACAAAACGAAAAGAAAATAAAGAAGATATTTTATACTTATGCATATTAAAAGAAATTGATATCTGTGTAATAGGGCATCGGAAGGATATTTACAGGATAGACTAAATCCTTAAATTCACTCCATCCTCCAACCCATCCTTGGTCTGAATAAGCATTTAAAATAAAATTTCATCACAAGTTTCTTAGAGGGTTCATCCGGAATAAAGGGGGACGTTCGTGCAGAGATTGCACAGCTATTCAAATATAAACTTCTATTTCAACCTTTTATCATTTTAGACTTGTATTTGCAACATATGGAGTCTTTAACTGAAATAATGGGGCGTCAGGCAATCTCTGCACGAA
>JAUWZV010000129.1 GCA_030615105.1 Desulfobacteraceae bacterium | reverse complement strand
GCCTGAAGAAGAAGCCGCTGGTGAGGCGATAGACCCTGAATGACGGCCTCGAACACAGGTTTTTCGGACATGAGGAGCTTTTCGGTTCCACGATTTATCGTCTCCTCAGTAACTACATCAGAAAGCTCATAAACGAAAAATGACAGTTTTTGAGCATAGTATGGATGGTACTCGGCCAGTGACGCCAACGAGCCGGCAAGTCTCTCACTGCACTTCTTTTTATTTTCCCTGAATTGTCCTGCAATGAATTGAGCGAGATCTTCGGGAGGAAGGGATTTTAGCGGGTAGTTAATGGCACTTTGAAAAAAAGGACGTTGCCGTTCGTTGAAGATACCGAGTAAAATCCGGCGGCGGCTTCCAATGAAAAAGTAAGAAGCCTGCGACTGTTGCATATTTGTTCTCATAGTCCCTTCGATCTGTAGTGCTTCTTTTAGCACTACTATCTCCTGGAATTCATCAAGAGCTACATGGACGAGCGCATCGGCAGCACTGATAAATTCTCCCAATGATGACATGGTTTCTTCAAGAAGCCCCAAGCCGCTTTTCTCTGCTGATGAAGGCTCAACACTGAATGACATCCCGGATTCAGCATCCGGCTTAAGAACAGGCCGAAATGATCTTATTGTCCTAAGAGCTGTCTTCCATAAGGGCTCTTTTTGATGCGTAATCATAAAGACTGCCTTAGCCAATCTGGCTGCAATGTCGTCCACAGAAGCAATGCCAAAAAAATCAACAAAGATGGTAATGGCCCCCTTGTCTGAAAGCCTTTTTTGAACACGTCTGACAAGAGACGTTTTGCCATAACGCCGAGGGGAAAAAAGAACGATATTCGCTTTTGCTTCTGCATAGGATTGTAGTTCCTTAAGCTCTTCACCTCTATTGCAGAAAGGAGCATCCACAGGCAGTTCCTGTAAATAAAAGGGATTACTCATGATGCTTGTCTTTTTATATGATTGGGCTATTATTCTATGACAATTATTGTATATCCATTATGGTACTTCAATAATACACATTAAAATCAATATGTCAACCAGTTTTTTGGTATTCAACAGGAAAAAAGAATATGTGAGGGAAGGTTAGAGAGTGGTGCCCCTGTAACCTCCCATATCTTTTGGGTGGCATTTTCTAAGGAATAAGATATAATACTTTTCCAAATCACAAGAAAAGGACTTGATTGAGCAGTTTCATATTAAGATGCCTATAGGCATTATAATCTAAGGTTTAGTTAGGAGCCCGAATCTAATAAGCCCAAAAGGAAAAAGGAGAAAAAATGCAAGGAGAGAAATTGCAGCTCAATAGAACTTTGATCATCATAACTCTATTGCCATTATTTATTTTTTGTCTGTCAGCCTGTCAATACATATCTCCCTACAGTCAATTCGCCTATGAGCAGGCTACGTCTTTAAAGGTCGAGTCACTTGCTTTAATGGATGAGGCGACTGAACCATTTAGTAATCACGAGGAGGAAGTGAAAGAATTGAAGGAAAAGATTGAGAAAGCTTATGAATACGCAAAGGGTATGAAGCATAATGAAATCTCAGCAAGACAGTGGGAAATATTAAAAGATCCAAATAGAAATCTTCTGGGTGGTTTCCTAGAGCGTTGGTCAAAGGAATCTACTCTTGGAAAAGCCTACATAAAAGAGAAAAAAAAGCAAGTTGGGGAAGCCTTTGACAAAATCATTGGCTTAGAAAGTGGAAAGATCAAGAAAAGCGAAATCCAGTAGATTATCTTAATAAAGGGAGTAACAAGATGGCTACATTTGACGATTTCATTGATAATTTGGAGGGGGGAGTAAAAGAACTTGCTAAGAAGCATTTTAAAGACCTTCTGGATGCTGCCGAAGCTGACGGAAAAGCCTTTCTCGAAAAACGGAAGGAAGATTTAAAAAGGTGGACAAAATTATTAGCAAATGGGGATCTTTCCCAAGACGATTTCGAGTGCTTGGTCGCTGGAACAAAAGATTTAGCCGAGATGGAAGCGCTCAAACAGCTTGGATTGAAATTAGTCAGAATTGAACGTTTTCAGAATGCACTGATCTCGCTCGTTATTGATACAGCATTTGATATGTTCCTTTGAAATAGGGCTCCTAGACATCTCTTGAACTTGCATAGGCTGGCGCTCTTTCACGCCGCTTAAGCGGAACGAGGTTATGCCATGTTAATCCAATAAACTATTATACGCCTATGTAATCTTTGCCTGGTTTGACTATATATTAATAGGTGACTTTCAAACCAAGGAGGTCGCCATGAACTTTGAATTTCATTATTATATCACAGGGATAATAGCCCGACAGGCAGGCTTCAGTGAGGAGGATGCTAATATCATTACCTATGCCTCACAATTTGTGGACGACAATGATGTTATCCTTAATGTCACAGACAGGAAAACAGGACAGTTCTGCTCCAACTACATCAGCCAGACCATGGATATCTTGAAACCCAAGAAGACCTTGATGCGAATTTATCCCATCTTTCACTTCGTGCCCGGATATCCCATGGTAGAGTCAGCAAGGCGAAGTGACGGAAAGATGCACATTTTGAATACAACACCGGACAATGATATTGCCAATGACATAATTTCAAGCGCATTTAAAGCCTCGCCAGACATCCGACCTTACCGCATAGGTATTGCCACCCATGCATATGTGGATACCTGGGCACACCAGAACTTCGCGGGTTTCAACGACAGCTTCAATGGAAGTATCCTGAACCCGATTCCCAATATTGGACACGCAGAAGCGAGACACCATCCAGATTGGGTCAGCCATCGATGGGAGGATGACAGGTTAGTGGAAAGTGATGTTGACAATAATTTACGCTTTATTTCAGCATCGAAGAGATTATTTGAAAACTACGCTGACCATCTCGGATCAGATGTCTCATGGCCTGATCTTGAAAAAGATCTGCTTTTGACCATGGGACGCTCCAGGCGTGGCGGACAACTTTATGGGTGGGAGGAACGTTTGGAACGCTATTCTCAGATGGCTAAATGGTTGCCTCTTTACGACGAAGATGATTGGTTTGACAAAGCCATAGAACAGGATGTCCGTGGACTTAAAGATTTTCAGGACGGGATTTTGGCCAAATTCACAATCTTTAAAGATCAATACTGGTGGAAAGGAGATGTGAACAAGGAAGACACCCATTGGTTTAAATTCCAGGAAGCGGTTAAAGAGCATCAGTCGTTAGCCTTGGGTCCAGTAAACAAGAGGTGCCAGACTATGGGCATTGACATTCGTCTGCTTTAACAAGCTATAAATGTGTTAATGGTGGCTTACCCATTTCTGCTTAAACCACTTTTGGGTAAAATTTTTATTGGGCAGGAAAGTTGGAAAATATATAGAGTAAAGTGTTACCCCTTTATACGTTCCTCCCCAAACTGCATATCTTTCTTAATGGCATGATAGGCAGGAGTAACAAGGTTTACAACGAATATTGCTTTATCTTCAATACCAAGCTTATTGCCAGGCCACTAAGCCCACAAAAAACAAGCCAGATAAGATGATAGCTTCCAAAGGTATCAAATGCCCACCCAGCTAAAGTTGGGCCTATAATCCCTCCTATTGATGCAGATCCCATGGTGATCCCCATCATCTTGCCAAAGGAATTTCTTCCAAAGTATTCCCTGAGAATCGCCCCTCTTAGAACTATACCTCCCCCATAGCCCGGAGGGAAAAACAGAAGGAAGACGAAAACAACCCATATCACTTGTACATAACAAAAAGCCAGCATTCCCAAAGATATAATGCAAAATGTCCAGGCCATAACATACCTTTTATCAAAGACATCGCCTAACCAGCCAAAGCCAAATCTTCCAATGATGCTGGACAGGGGAATAGCGCCTGCCAAAAGCCCAGCAGTAGCTCTTGGCAGGCCTAATCTGTCAAGGTAGGGCATGACATGGATGATAACTGCTGCAACAATCATCATCCGTACCGCCTCTACAATATTGAGGTACAGGAAGGCTCTGTTCTTAAACGCCTCTTTAAGACCAATTTCCACTCCCTTGCGTTGATTTTTCAGGTTTGGCATTGGATCATTCGGTGGAGCCCCATCCGGAAGGTAGCCATATTGTTCTGGCCTGTTGCGGATAACGAAGGATAAAGGTATTCCCAGGATCCACATCCCCAATCCTAAAATAATCAAGGTGGTCCTCCAATCAGAAACGTCGATAAGCTGAACGATGAGGGGAACCATCAATCCACTGGCGCCAACACCAGAGGCCATCACACCGAGCGCTATCCCCACGTTCTTATGAAACCAGTTAGCCACAGCAACCATAGTCACTACCATAGCACACCCCCCGGCGCCAAATGCAATCAGCAAAAAAGCGCCATAGAACATGGCAAGAGATTGGGTACGGCTGAGGAGGATGAGCCCGAATCCAACTGTGATCGTTCCCCAAAATATGAGCTTTCTAGAGCCAAAACGGTCGGCGAGGAAACCCACAAGGGGAGAAAAGATTCCCATCTCCAAGCCGCGGAGGCTGGCGGCAAAGGATATTTGTGTATAGCTCCAGCCAAATTCCTCTCTGATTGGCTCAAAAAAGGCCGTAAAACCATAAAATATAGCACCGCCCACATAGAAGCCAATGAGGGAACAAGCGAGTACGATCCACCATCCATAAAAGATTTTTTTAATCATAGGTTCTATAAGACTGGTTTAGGGTGAATAAGAAGAAATACGAATTAATGATTAGCGGTATAGTCTCCCAGGTGAGGCATGTCAATATCTCGTTTAGTTTTGGAATAACTACTACAAACGCACAGAAGGTCATGTAGAGTTGCTCATAAAAACCGAGTCATGATGGAATAACAAACGGCCTCCATGTTGTTATCCCTATTCTAAACATCTCCCTTTATTAGAGAAGCGTCTCTATGGTAGAGAGGTCATTGAGGAATCCTCCGGAAATTTTAAAGCCTGAGGTCAGATCTTTTCTTGACTCATTTAATTAAAGAATATCATTGAGAAAAAGACCAAGGTCAGGCAACCGAGGACATTATTAAAAAATCAGCAACGTATTTTACGCCACCTTTAAATAGAAGGATTTAATGAAACGATTATTATCTGTGATATTGATTTTTATTCTTTTTATAGTTTTTATTTTTAATATCTTAACCCCAATAGCCAGCGCACAATGTCAAGAAAGCTGGACCCTTGCTAATAAATTAATTGATTCTGGTATGGTTATTCAGGTTAGAAATGGATTTCGAGAATGGCTTGTAAGTAAGCAATGGTACTCTTTAACTCTGCCCGTCAAAGAACAGGCTGTTCAAACCTTCGCTATGATTAGAAAAAAATGTGACGGTTATATCTCTATTAAAATTCGTGATGCTTATACTGGTAAAACCTTAGTTAAGAATGGATCTTTTGGCGTAAAGATTAATAACTAATATAGGGGATTATTATTAATAAAAAAATTATCTGAAACCTGTTAAAAAATTTCTCATTTCAAGTGCAAATTTTGTTAGATTTTGTTTTTGCTATCTATATTTCCTGATAACAGATGTAGATAATAAAATTAAGGTAAGGAAAAAAGGAAGGATCAACTCTCGTAAAATTTAGCGATAGAAAGGAATGAATCGGCCTTTAAACTTGCCCCTCCAATCAATGCGCCATCAATATCTGGCTGCAACATGAGTTCTTTAATATTATCGGGCTTTACACTTCCACCATAAAGTATCCTAATGGTTTCCCCTGTATTGTTGTCAAAATTTTCTATAAGCCACCTTCGTATAAAAAGATGTACCTTCTGTGCCACCTCAGGGGTGGCTGTTTTACCTGTCCCTATGGCCCAAACAGGTTCATAGGCAAGAATTACGCTTTGTGGTAAGTTTCTTTTTTTGCAATTAGTCTTGAGTGATTCATTTAACTGGGTCCTAATAATATCAAATGTCTTTTTATCCTCTCTCTCTTTTAATGTCTCGCCAATGCATACAATGGGTATCAATCCTGTCTCAATTGCTGCATCTACCTTTGAGTTAACAATATCACTGGTTTCAAAAAAGAGTGCCCGCCTCTCTGAGTGACCCACAATCACATGGCTACAACCGGTTCCCTTAAGCATCAGGGGAGAAATCTCACCTGTAAAGGCTCCCTTTGACTCCCAGTGCATATTCTGCCCTGCAATAAGGATATCCGTCTCGGTCAGAAGCGCATGTGCCAATTGCAGGGCGGTAAAGGGAGGTGCAACAAGTACTTCAACCTTATTAAAATCTATTTTAGCACTCCTAACTCCATTAAGGAGGTCCCTTGCCTCATCAAGGGAGAGATTCATCTTCCAGTTAGCTGCCATTAAAGGTTTTCTGTTTTTCATTTAATTAGGCCGCAGATTTTCGCTGATAAAACATATTTTATATTATATAATAAAACTTTAATAATCTGCGTGTGTCTGCGGCAAAAAAAGGAAATTCCTAAGATATAGACTTATTACTCTAAACTTTTGGCGATGTATACAGCAAGATCTACCAGCCTATTTGCATATCCGAACTCATTATCATACCATGCAAGAACCTTTACCATATCTTCCCCGATAGACATTGTTGATAGGGCATCCACAGCGGTAGAGGCAGTAATTCCATTGAAATCAGCAGAAACAAGGGGCTCGTTAGAATATTCAATGATACCCTTCATGCTACCCTTGGATGCCTCTTCAAAGGCCTTGTTAACCTCTTGAGCAGATGCAGGTCTGCTAAGCTGGACCACGAGATCAGTTAAAGAGACATTGGGGGTAGGAACCCTTAGTGCCATCCCGTTCATCTTACCGACCAGTTCAGGAATAACCAGAGAAACTGCCTTTGCCGCTCCTGTGGTTGTAGGAATCATAGAAACAGCTGCTGCTCTGGCCCTCCTAAGATCCTTGTGGGGAAAATCGAGAAGCCTCTGATCTGTAGTGTAAGAATGTATTG
>JAUWZV010000167.1 GCA_030615105.1 Desulfobacteraceae bacterium | reverse complement strand
CTTCACCCTTCCGGCATAATTAGGGGAAGCCCGGATCAGGCCAGAATTATCCCCTTCATTAACAAGATCGATTTACTTGCTGACCTGTCAGAAGCGCGAGATTTAGCCTCCAAGATCCTGGAGGTAAGTCATCCCCGGATCGATCGAGTGGTTTTAGGCCAGGCTCAATCCCTTCCTCCAACAGTTGAAGTGGTTTCTAAGAGGTAACCTATGGAAGATATTTTTGAAGAGATTGTAAAAATCAGATCTGAGGGAGGCAGTGCCGCACTTGCTACTGTGATAAAAGTGAAAGGCTCTACCCCCAGGGAAGAAGGATCAAAGATGTTAATAAGAAATGATGGCACTATCCTCGGCTCGATAGGTGGAGGAACCCTGGAGGCTCAAGTTTGTCGAGAAGCTATGGAGGTGATAAGAGAGGCCAGGCAAAAGCTTCTGCATTTTGATCTGGCAGGAGAAGAGATAGCAGAAAATGGGATGCTATGTGGTGGGAATATGGATATCCTCGTTGAACCAATTTTAGCTCAACCCTATTTATACATTTTTGGAGCAGGGCACATCTCATTTTCTATCTCCAAAATTGCCAAGATGGCGGGGTTTAAGGTGGTTGTTATTGATAATAGGGCTGAGTTTGCCAATATTAAAAGATTTCCCGAGGCAGACGAGATATTCGCTGAAGATTTCTCAGATATATTTTCAAAACTCAAAATCAATAGATCATCCTATATAGTGATAGTGACCAGGGGACATAAGCTTGATGAAGAAGTGCTGGAATGGGCAGTGAGGAGTGAGGCAAATTATGTAGGAATGATAGGGAGTAGAAAAAAGAAAAAGGCTGTATTTTCGAATTTACAATCTAAAGGCATATCTAAGGAATTACTTGAGAGTGTCCATGCCCCCATTGGTATGGACATTCATGCTGAAGCACCTGAAGAGATAGCTGTGAGCATCATGGCCGAGATTATTAAAGTTAGAAGAGAAAGGGAGCATATAGGCAAGACCTGACCCCCCATCACGAGTTGATTAAATAAATTTCTTAGTTATTTATAAGCCCTTTAAAGTTAAGAGCAGGTCTGACTGCTTTCCAAGTTCAGGCCGGAACCTTTTTTAATCTTTCAGCAATCCAAATCTTAATAATGGATTGTCGAGGTACACCAAGACGCTTGGCTTCCTTGTCTAAATGGTGGATCATCCAGACCGGAAAATCCACATTTACTCTTTTCTGTTCTTGCCCAGGTCTTCTTGCTTTTGACATATCGAGGAATTCCGAAATATCTTCGCCTTCATCAAATTTCTTATCCAGCTCACTAGCTTTCATAAATTTCTTCCTCCTCCACACGGGATCGGCGCACCGAAATGATTCTAATTTTATCACCACGATAGGTAATTAACGCGGACCAATATTTATCGGTGTTTTTACCAATGACCAGAAACCTTGGTTCGTCAATGGTTCTCGCAGGGACTTCAATCCGATCAGGATCATCCCATAACATTTGGGCTTCAAAAAAATCGATCCCATGCTTTTTCTTGTTTTTTTCGTTTTTATAACTATCGAACTCGAATTCCATTATAATATAGTTATTATACTTATCATATACCTTATGTCAACCAATAAAATATATGATTTGAACAATTGCTTTGTAGAAAAGTTTCTGTACAATCCAATATATTTTATCTTTTATAGAATTCCCAAGTGCATTGGTTTATTAAAATCAGTTTTCAGGGCGATTGTCAATAGATTGAGGGCTTGCCCGCCGTTATTCTGGAGGGCTTGCCCGCCGTTATTCTGGAGGGCTGGCCTGAATTCTTTGGGGAGGAGGTGGTTGTGTCAAGAATAAAGATTCGAGCCGCAAATTCAGAGCAACGTTCACTTTTAAGTCGTTTTAGAACATACTATCCCTTTTATTTTTAAAATTATAAGCAATTTCTGCACGAACGTCCCCCTTTACGTTTTCGATCAAGCATTCCTTCAGATACATTTGAATGTCTCCTTAGATTTGGTTAACAAGCCCTAAACCTCAAACGGTGAACTTAACATTCTTCTCAAAACCATAAAACCCCACCTCCCTATTTGAGAAATGGGGTTTGTAGCAAAAGTCAACTCATTTCTCCGTCTGCTAAGGGTTAAACATTGAACCAAACAGCAACTCAATATTATTGAATTGAACCTCCTTTGTCAAATGATACGAATTTTTCATCAATTCGAATGATTGTTCTCCAGTTTCCCTTATTTTTATTGATTTATTCTGTGCGTTTATCTGTGGTAGGATTTAATTGTATGGTGGCAATATCTGCGCCGTGGGGCATGTAATTGGGCGTGGGAGTATAGCATAGGGCAAAAGGGCCCCAGTGAAATAGTAAAAAGCATTTCACGGGGTAAACATGGCGCATAGCGCAGAGGGCTATGGCAAAGCAGGCAGAGGCTGAAAGAGAGAGAAGGGCAAAGGTTATTAATGCAGAAGGTGAGTTTCAGGTCGCCACCAAGCTGGCAGAGGCAGCCGGTAAGATACAGGACTTCCCCTATGCCCTTCAGCTAAGATACCTTCAAACCCTGAGGGAGGTCACGGCTGAGGGCAACTCAACTACACTGTTTCCGATTCCAATCGATCTGTTTGAACCATTTCTTAAGAAAAATAAATCAGGGTAACCGCTGGGTGGAGCGGATCCTCTTGCTCAGGCAAACTTGCCGTCTCCGCTTCTTTATGTTTGTGGCTTACCCTTTTCATCCCCCCTAGCGAAGCAGAGGGTCAAGGACCAAAACCTCCTGATAGAGGATGTCTGGCCTATTGACTAAAAAGGATTTGATGCCATAAAATAGAGATCTACTCACATACCGTGAAAGGAGTATCTTGAGTCGAGACGATTTAATCCAACTGGAAGGTGTAGTGGCCAGGGTTCTGGGTCGAGGGATCGTGGAAGTTGAATGTGAGAATAAGGTTATTATCAGGGGTATTCTTTGCGGCCGGATGAAAAAGAGAAGGATTAAGGTGATGAAAGGTGATCGAGTCCAGGTTAAAGTCTCACCATATGATACCTCACACGGGTTAATTACCTGGCGCCTTAGGTGATAAACGCACAGTGAGAACCGTGGCTCGAAGTTCAAGTTGTTCCAAAGGGACCCCGCTTTACTGTGCTAAGATTAGTGAGGTACAAGAGATATCTGAAAAGAGCCAAAAGGATTAGGAAGGAAGAATAGCTAAATGCTGATACCAATAGTAGTAGAGCAAACCCCCAGAGGTGAGAGGGCATATGACATTTACTCACGCCTCCTAAAGGATAGGATTATCTTTATGGGGGAGCAAGTCACCGATGATATGGCAAACATTATTATTGCCCAGTTTCTGTTTCTGGAATCTGAGGATCCGGATAAGGATATAAATCTATATATTAATTCCCCGGGGGGCTCGATTACAGCGGGCCTGGCTATCTATGATACTATGCAATATGTAAAACCTGACCTCACTACAATCTGTACCGGACAGGCCAGCAGCATGGCTGCTCTTCTATTAGCTGCCGGCAGTAAAGGAAAACGGTTTGCATTACCACATTCCAGGATCATGATACATCAACCGATGGGGGTAACACAGGGACAGGCCACAGATATAGATATACAGGCCAGGGAAATAATGAGGCTTAAAGGGACCATCAATGAACTTTTTGCCCTGCACACAGGCCAGGATAGGAAAAAGATAGAAAACGATACGGAAAGGGATTTCTTCATGACTGGCCAGGAGGCGCTGGAATATGGCATTGTAGATAAGGTGATTACAAAAAGGGAAATGGTAAGCATGGGGAGAGATAATAAAAACAGGAACATCCGCGCTGTTGACTGAGAAGGCCAGATCTATTGAGTCCTGCTTGCTTTTCCTTTCTTGCCTTCTGATTAGTTTTACCCTGCTGCACGCATCTGTTCGATCTGTAGATGCATCCTGATACCAGATATATATGCTGGATTTGAAACCGGTCATCCTGCTTTGCCATGATCACGTCATTCAATCACCATCAATTCAAAGTGTACGCTAAGATTTAGTGTTTAAGCTTAGTCAATATGTCCCCTTAACTGCTTAGTAAAAATGTCCCCTCTCAACTGCTGATGCTATATAAATCCATTGCTCTTCAGAAGTTGCCCGTGCCTTGGGTTTTCTCCTGGGCTTAGCTCGGATCGGCTCT
>JAUWZV010000138.1 GCA_030615105.1 Desulfobacteraceae bacterium | reverse complement strand
AGAGCCGATCCGAGCTAAGCCCAGGAGAAAACCCAAGGCACGGGCAACTTCTGAAGAGCAATGGATTTATATAGCATCAGCAGTTGAGAGGGGACATTTTTACTAAGCAGTTAAGGGGACATATTGACTAAGCTTAAACATACCTCTACATTCATGCCTTTTTGCCTCGGGTCTCCCATTTACCCCGTGGAATCCGGAGGCTATTCCACTGGGGCTTGCCCCTGAAGCTGATCCAGAAGGATAGGGCAATCAGGCGAAGGTCGAACCAGAAGGATTGTTTGCGGATATAAAGGGGATCATAGCGGAACTTGCTGTGTGGGTTGGTAAAGAAAAATAGAACCGTCCCCTTTTCTCGCCATCACCAATGAGTTTTAAGACCGAACTTCTGATATTCCTTAAATTCACGATCTTTCGATATCAGAGTCATCTTCCGTTGGATAGCCTGCCAGATTATAAACCGAGCGAACGGGTCTTTGTGCAAAAGCCTCGGTAGCTTATGAAAACTAGCTGCCTCGGACGGGCTTATCGGCAGGATACTAAGGCCCATTTGGTCAGCGAAGCTGGGTAGTTCATCGGGCTCGACACCAGACAATTCAAGCTTGCCAAGCGCGTACTTAAGGGAAATCTCCCAAAAGGCTACCACACTGACAGCCACGTCATTGTCCGAAGACATGATCTTCTGTGTTGCAGACCGGCTCAATTTTTCTGGGACGAAAAGCGTCCACAAGAAACTATGAGTATCCAACAGAAAATTCATGATGTCAGCATCTCTTCATCGCTCAGCTTGAAGTCCTCATGGATCACACAGTGGCCCCGATCCCTGAGCAAGCCCAGCTTTCTTTCAGGTTTGGCGCTGTAATGCGAATAAGGTACCAGTACGGCAACTTTTTCCCGTTTCTTCCCATAGCTGATGACAATTTCCTGACCCTGTCTTAATCGTCCCAGCACTTCGGAAAACCGTGCCTTCAGTTCTCCAATGGTGAGTGTCTGCATGCGTGCCTCCTTGAATAATATGGTAATTCAATTGTGGAGTTTTTTTGACAACTTGTCAAGAAAATGATGGTAATATTACCGAAAACAGCCTTGAGCAGAAATCGGTAAAAATGAACCAGGGAATGGAGGTTAAGAATTACCTAAAACAGCCCGCCACACTACAGGCGGACAAGCTTTGAGCATAAATCGGTAAAAAACAGCCCTGACTTTTTTTACCCAAAAGTGCCTTAGGCGGAAATGGGTAAGGAACTCAAATGCTTTTCTCTTTCCATTTCAAAACAACTTTTTCAAGAACGTCAGTATACACCTTTGCTGTCTGCTCCCGGGATAGATTCTCTAAAATGTACTGTCGCCCGTTACGCCCGAGGGTCTGGCGGAGATCGGTGTCATTATAAAGCTGTATGACAGACTGCCTCAACGCCACAGGGTCCCCGGGCTCAGTGAAGATGCCCGCATTCGCTTTATCCAGCACCTCACGGGCCTGACCATCCACGCCCAAGATTACAGGACGGCCACAGGCCATAAACTCCAGCATTTTTGTGGGAATGACGGTTTTGAAAACCTCGGCCTTCTTCAACATGTAGAATATACATGGTCATTAGGGCGGTATAGATGAAGAAGGCTATCTGTGGAGGAAAGGTGGTGGAAACAACAACTAATCGAAACTATTGTAGATGTTCAAGTCTCTCTCTCAGTAATTCATTGACTAATTTACGAGTGGGAATATTCTGTTTTTTTGCTAAGTTGCGGACATCTTTTGCAATCTCTCGTTCTAATTCAACCCACTCGCGATTTTTTCTCAAATCAAAATGAAAATCAACAGGCCTCAATTTATCTTCATAATCAGACATATCATGCGTATCAAACCATTCAGCGGCCTCTTCATAGGTTTTAAAAGGAAGTGTTTTATCCTCTCCCATATTTTCTCCTTTATCTTTTAGTCATATCTCGCGCGCTTATAACCAACGCCCGTTTGTCTTTTTTTAGAACCAATAATACACTCAAATAACGCCCTGCATCTGTCCTTCCAAAGCCAATGAATAAATCTTCACCTTTAACATGACCCCCTTCTAATCTATGAATAGCAGGGTCTTTAGATAAAACTTGTTCCACTTCTTCCAGAGAAACATTATGTTTACGAATTATTTTATCAACAAATTTATCTAACCACAAGCATTCTTTAATTTTCAATTATTTCTATACCCCTCTTTAAGACAAATCACACCTATTCAAACCCATTTGCATATTGAACTATTCATAAATTAAGTATCATGATTTACTTATCTACTTTCTCTCCACGGCTAACTGTAGTGTTGTCTTCATTACCTCCACTATTTCATCAAAGGGTAATGGACTCGGCCCACGTTTACGAACAGCTTCAACAAAGGCTTTCACTTCTTCCCCGTGCCACTTATCCTGCCGTCAGAGCCTCATTTTTGTAAAGCATTTCCATACATATCACTGCAAGAGCTTAAAATTATTCAGCTGCAAAATTCGGTTGCCGGCAAAGACCTCCAGTCGTTCCTTGGAAAAGCGGGGTTTGGATTGCTGGAGGTTATGGTGTTTGTGAGGCTATTCGGTGTAATAATTCGTGATACCGCCGCGACAATGTGCGGCGGCTACAATGTGCAGCTACGTATCTTCGCCCGTTTGAACCATACCGATCAAGGAGTTCAGGCTGTTTCGAGAGTTTCTTAATGGCCCGGGCCAGGGCGTGCGGATCTTCCGGTGGTACCCATAAACCACAATCTGCCTGCTTTACAAGCCTTGCAATCTCTGAATCATTTGGAATTTACCGAAAACAGCCCTCCAAACTGAAGGCGACAAGCCCGCCACACTACCAGCGGACAAGCCTTGAGCGGAAACCGGTACTCCCAATCTTCACTCAGGGATAACGGGTTCCACTTAGAACTCAGGAAACTCCAGACTAACAACAATTGACATATAGTGTCGTGTCTGATATTAAAGGCTAAATCATAATACATAAAGCAAACCAATGAACAACCGTTTAGCCCTAAATCAAAAAGAAGAGCAGGCAGTAGAAGCATTTATTTCAGCCATCAGAAAAGACCTGAAAGACCAGCTGTTAGAGACCAAAATATTTGGTTCCAAGGTTCGGGGTGATTGTTCCCAGGATTCGGATATCGACATCCTGATTGTTCTAAAGAGGCGTAGCAAATTGCTCATCGATACACTCTATGAAAAGCTACTGGATATTGAATTGGAATACGACTCAAAGATTTCACTAACAATCTTTTCCCAAGCAGAATATCAGCACAATGTAAATGCCCATACCCCTTTCATGGAATCATTAGCTAATGAAGGGGTTACATTATGAGTTTAAATGAAAGCACAGCTGATTTAGTAAGATATCGAATGCAAAACAGCAAAGAAAAGTTGGGCTCAGCCAAAATTCTTCTTGAAAGTAGATACCCACGGGCTCACGCCCATGGCACTCAAAAGGCACTAACTTAATTTAAGGCATTCACCCCCGGGCTCACGCCCGGGGTCCTCTGCAAATTTTGATAGCAAGTTTAAAGATTGCATATCCAGATCATATTACGCAATGTTTACAGCAACAAGAGCCCTTTTGGCCACCAAACACCTTGATAGCAGCAAACATACCGGCGTTGTTTCTTTGTTCAATCAGCATTTTGTGAAAAAAGGGACTGTTACTAACGACTTGGGCCGAATGCTTATGAAAGGCAAGGATCTACGCCAAGATGGGGATTATAAAGATTTTGTAGAGACCTCAATGGAAGAAGCCCAAGAGCAATATAGAAATGCTGAAAAATTTATTGAGGAAATTGAAAGTACTTTAGCTCGCTTAGGCTATTAGCCAGAGCGCTAGCCAACAACGAATAATACTTACGGTTTGCCGGTTTTCAACCCCAGTAGAATAATAATATTGTCTGAGCCAAAAGATTGTTTTTGCGATACTTTTATTCTGGTTAGATTCCATACAGTTAACCGATTTATTCAACGGGGTAAACATTCCAAATCCTCAAATGATTTTACTTATTTCCTTTTTGATTTTCGCTATTTCATCGAGCTCTAATAACTATTAACCAATCACTAATAATTATCTCCTGGCTTTCTCTTCTCACCAATTTCCATTAATAACGAATAACCAATAACAGATAACCGTAGTCCGCTTCATGCCTTCTTACCCCTCGTTTCCCATTTACCCCGGAAGCTGATCCAGAAGGAGAGGACAATCAGGCGAACGTCCAGCCAGAAGGACCGTTTGCGGATATAGAGGAGATCATAGTGAACTTTCGTTGTGGGGTGGCATCTTTAGGTAGATAAATAGTGGCCAGACCCGTAAGGCCCGGTCTAACATGGAGCCTTTCCCAAAATTCCTGGATATCTTCGTACTGTACTACATTGCCATCTTCGTCTTTCACAATCTCACCGATGGTCAGGGATCGGGGCCCTACAAAACTCATATCACCCCGGAAAATATTGATGAGCTGAGGAAGCTCATCCAGACCCATGGCACGCAGGATTCGGCCAACTTTGGTAATCCGTGGATCATTTTCAGTGGCCTGCTTGAGCCCAAACTCCTGGTCAGAGTTTGCTACCATGGTGCGAAACTTATATGCCCTGAAACGGCTCCCACCCCTTCCCCACCTCTCCTGGCGATAGAAGATTGGTCCTCTATCCTCCAATTTGATAGCTAAGGCAATGGGCAGAGAAACAGGTAAGGATAAGATAAGCATTAAGGTAGAAAGAATCACATCCAAAGGTCGCTTCAGCAAGGGTTCCATGACTTTGGACGTGGTTATGGCAGGTACCTGAACTGCAGTAGATTTGGATAAAACGGTGGTGGATGACTGATCAGATCGTTCCATAAGGCGTTGAATGCGGCATTGAATCACATTAATGTCATGTCGGTTTTGAGAAAAAATCGAGCTATGGAATTTATTGACATCCCAATCGCCTCCCAAAAGATCCTTTTTTGATTATACCTTAACAAGGATACGGCATTTATAGAGGGTATGGATTAGTAACCACGCCCCACGTTTAAAGGTTTAAAAGGATCAGACCTCCTCTATCCAACCGCTTGGAGCTTGCTGACTTCCGACTCTAAAGTCCTCATCAAATTTTGGATGGCTCCAATCTCCTCCTCCCCAAAATATTTCTCACCACATTTGCTGCAGATATATACAGGAATATGTTGCAGAAAGAGGTGATAACCTTTACGGTTAATAGTATAAGTTGAATCGGATTTCTCCATCTCCCCATTGCAGTATAAACACTTCATCGATCTTCTCCTCTCTTCCTGGTCTTGAAGGTCTTTTCCCACTTATCTTCAGTAGGAACATATGCTGTGATAATTCCCAGATACTCTTCCTTCGGGGAACAGATGACATGAACAGGCCTTCCTTTATCAGTCATAGCAAATATCAAGCAACTATGACCTCTTTTATCTTCAGGATAGTCCTCTATGACCTCCCCTTGGAATATAACCTGACTAACTTCTTTCGTTGAAATTATTTCTTCCTCAGTATTCATTTCATCAACAGCATGTTCCGTGTAAATAATCCTCTTTTTTGCTGTCTTTCTTACTTCTTCAAGAAAACCCATGACTTGGTATTAGGGTAAAACACTGTCCTTAAAAGTTATTGATACCACTCTGATACACTTATTCTTTATAACTTTTACTATCCAAAAAACAGAAAGACAAGGAGATTATGCCTACTCCTCGCCCTTTAGGGTTATCCGATACCTTATCTCTACATTTCATCCTTTGGCATTGATCTCTTGTGCCTGCTTGAGCCCGAACTCTTTATCAGAGCTCGCCATCATGGTGCGGAACTTATATGCCCTGAAACGGCTCCCACCCCTTCCCCAACGTTCCTGGCGATAGAAGATAGGACCACCATCTTCCAGTTTTATAGCTAAGGCAATGGGCAGAGAAACTGGCAAGGATAGGATGAGCATGAAGACAGAAAGAATGACATCCAGGGGACGCTTCAAAAATGTTTCCCTGACTATGGGTGTGGTTATAGGGTGTCCCCCATTACGTTTAATTTTACGCAACTGCCAACTCTCTCAATGGAACCTCAATTAGCTTCTTGGGCTTTTCCTTTGAATGCACCAATCTCTCCATCTCCTTTACGATTTCTGCCTTAAGGTATTGCTCTCCACAAACTTGACAGACTCCAGTCGGCACATTCTCGATCATAGCGATCAGTTCTTCTCCCCAACGGTAGTCAATCGTGATCCTTTTTTCTAAGACCTCTCCTCCACAGAAATGGCATTTATGATAGACTCTGGGCATACAGCTCACCTCCTTTTCCTGTAATTTTCGGTCCACTTATCAGGCCGCTTGGACGGATCGTAAACAGTGATAAGCAACAACTCTTCGGGATCAGCTTTTACAGTGCACACTGCATGAATAGGTTTAGGGCCAGAGAATCCCAAAACCAAACAGCTTGCCCCTCGTGGGTCATCAGGATAATACTCAATAATCTCACAGTCTCTCAAGGCATCCT
>JAUWZV010000073.1 GCA_030615105.1 Desulfobacteraceae bacterium | reverse complement strand
AGGATCTGACACCGGCGCTACGCTTCGGGGTTATTCATGGAAATAACTTTATATCTTAAAAAACAATTTTCCAATTTAGCCCCATATGTTGTAATTAAAGTTTCACTATGTCCCAATATACGTTAAGTTACTTAGGAGGGGCAAAAATGTCATTCCAGACCAAAAAATAGCTATTTTTGCCCTCACCAGAGTAAACTTAACCTTTTGATTTTCTTTCATTTTCTCTTTTAAATCACCTTTTCGCAAATATTTCGGTAGCAGCAATCAGGGCATCTTGCCTTGTATTTTGTAGGTTTAGGATAAATGCCCATTTGTATGATCTTCAAAAGGTCACTGATGATTTTATCCAATTCAGAGTACATTTGATCAGTGATTATAACTTCAATAAATTTATTCCGGCTCCTTGTGTAAACAATAAATCCACGATTAACAGGTACTTCAAAATGCTCTCTGATCAATTGCCCATAAAATGTTAATTGGTATCTATGATTTTTGAACGTAAGGTCTTTGTGCTCTGCATATTTGTAATCAAGAGGAGCGGCAGTGCCATCATTTAAGAAAAGGATCTCATCCACAATACCTCGCATACCTGTTGTGGTTGATGATAGATACACAGACTTTTTCCGCTCTATGCATCCGAGCTTCTTTCGCAAATATTGGGGATTCACCCGCATTTTATCTTCATGGATTGTTCGTCCTTTCTGAACCTTGAATCTTTTCTCTTCATGTTGGGGAATATCCAGATAATTCTCAAAATAAATAAACCGTGGACAAAACAGGTATTCAAGGAGATGGCTGGCCATCAGGGAGTATTCAGCTTCTTGTTGTATCTCTCTATCTGATTGTTCTTGGGTCCTCACGGCTAATTAACCTTTGCGGTGATTTCTGCTTTCAATGTACTTAAGGTATCTGCAGAATAAGCCGGAATTCATATCCTTCATCAACCTGCGAATATTAATGAAATCTATGCTTTTGATAAATTTTAGAGAATACTCATTATCACAAAGGATTATGGATCTAATAAAGAGTTTGGCCTTTAGATCAGATGCCTGTTTTTTGTCATAAGCTTTTTTTATATTAAGATATTCTTCCACGAATTCTTTAAGTCCATCATTGAGCTTAAGAGTCTTGGGTTTAAATATTCCCTGGATGTAAGCATAACTCGGAAGCCATTCAAGGGCCAAAGAATCCTCCAGGTTGTATTCTTCAATGATTTGATCTCTCAATTCCAGAAGTGCTATATCCTTTATATGGCGCCAGTCAATGCCACCAGGATCAATTAAATATGCCTCCAGATAACACTGCCTGGAAACATCCGTGTCTCCAGGCTCCCCGCGCAACATATAAGCATCTCCTAAATATCCATAGATCATTGCATTATCCGGGGTCACAGGAACGCAGGACTGAAGAGATTTAATGGCCAGATTATATTCTTTGATCTGCATGTAAACATAGCCAGTAGGAATAGTATCGGAAATATAGAGCGCATCAGTCAAATTACATTGCTCAACAGCTTCGCGTATCTTTCGGAAAAATGAGTATTTGATCTTGGAGACAATATTTTTACCAACAAAACTCACTGATTGCAGATAGCTTTCAAATGATGTCCAAAGCCTGTATAAGTGTGCGGGCCTTTCAGGGCAAGTGTCCGGAACACGAGAGAAACCTTTAATTAAAAAATCGGTGAGCTTGATTTCCCTGTCAATGGCATCTTTATCATGATACAATTCCTGGTAGCGGTTGAATGCCTCTCTTGCCGCATCAAGATTTAACCTTGTTAATTCCAATATGCCACTGTTTAACAGCATGGCCCGATCCTGAAAAAGCCACAGTTGTTCACCTGTAGTCCTTCTTATATCCTGACCTGCATCCATAAAAACCAATACCTTATTCGCAATCTTGATATCTCTAAAACTCTCCTATTGTTTCTCTACTCTTTTCACCGTCCCAAACCCCCTGGATACCGAATTGCCAATACTCCAGTAATCAAGAATTTTAAATTTCGGGCTATCTTTATCCAGAAACCCTGTCCTCCACAGCTTTCCAGATCTTCATTAACCCTAAATTTTTAGCCCAGGTGATAATATATTCCCGGTCTACATCATGGCCACTTATCTTTAATATCCCCGTAATATCCCTGAGGTGTTTATCAGAACCCCCTTTTTTGTAATACTCCATCTTTTTTATGATCACATCTTCAGGGGCTGCAAAATTTGCCTGATAGGACTCTGCCGGTTGAATTCGTTTTATTCGTCTAAACCGGCTGTTGTCAAACGGCGTATTTTGCTTTATGATCACATCCACCTTGAGTCCAGAGGCAGGGTGAATAATATTGAATTGTCCATGATAATGAATAGCATCTCTTATCATATCCTCACTGATATAAAAATCATCAGGTGGGAAAGCAGAGATTAAACCCTTGATGTGCTGTTCCTCTATTGCCGCGACTATATCTATGTCGTTCGTTAGTCGTGGTTCACCGTATGCCATTGAGGCTATCGCCCCTGTTACAAGATAAGGGATTTGAAGATTCTCCAATACCTCCACAATCTTTTGAAGCAGCTCAAACAGCCCCATGCGAAAGTCTCCTGGATACTTCTTTATTGAGTCTCTCAGAATTCCATTCAGGATAAGTGCTTTTGAGATGCACCAGCAACATATCACGCACCGATGTCCATATACAGAACCCAATCTGGATTCTCTCCGCCGGTGTTTTACCTCTCAGCACTTCTGCCAGTTCATCATCAACCACCTCAATTTGCCCTCGATCTAACCTTAAAACTTCTTGAATTTCACCATTGCTCACATCCTACCCCCAAACTCTCAACTCTCCAACCCTTTAACTCTCAACTCTCTTCATTGTGTTCACAATTCCTAAATTTGAAATTCCAGAATTCCTAAACTACACAGTCCAAAGTTCTGTCATTCCTGCGGAAGCAGGAATCCATAACCCCTTGATTTTCCTGGATTCCCGCCTACGCGGGAATGACGGTTTGGTTGCTATGACATTTCTTTAAAATTCATAAGGTTAGAAAGAACTATGGACTCTCAAGTTCCTAAATATCTTTTATTTTTTTTACCGTCCCAAATCCCCTTGACACCGACTTGCCAATTCCCAAGTAGTCAGGGGTTTAAAATGGAATTAAAGAATTACAAGCCCAGATCATGCTCAAACAGGCTGATATTATCAATAAAAAAAGATTTGATATTTTCCCACTTCCAATCTTCTCTTCTCCAGGCAAGAGGATTAATGGAAGAGGTTCTTGCTCGGCATCCTCAAAGAAAGTCAAACTTTTCAATACATGTATAGAAGTTAATGTCAGACCCCTTAAAGCGCCTTTTGAAAAGCTCACATACCTCTGGCACGGAATGCCTCATTTTCAACACAGCATAAAGATCAATGAAACCTTTTTTCGAACCTCGTTGTGATATGGTTTTGATCTTTTTGGCCACAATATCTTTTAAGTGAGCTACGCTGATGCCATGCCAGGATAGGGGAGGGTGAATCAGGGGAACATCATAATAGAGAAGGGAAATTCGAATATCCTTTATCTCACAATGCACGGTCCCCAAGGCAGTAAAAAGCACCTTGTCTACAGGGATCAAAGAAAGCATGGCATCTGTGTTGAATAGCTTATCGGAGAAGAAGTCCATATCATCGGATCTCCTGTGTCCCAATTGTAAGCCGAGTCCAGTTCCACCGGCTAAGTAAAACGTGTCTAAATGGTGTGACAAGGATTCGACTACCTCTATGGCTCTCTTGGATAATACTTCCTCAAACATGAGACCTCTGTCAGTGGAATATCAAATTTGACTGCCCAATATTTTCCTGTTTTAGGAAATAAACCCCTTCTTGTTCGAATTACCTCGATGATTTTTTCGTCAGGATACAGTTTTCTGAGCACACCTATATCGTCGATATCACCATAGTCCAGGGCCCTGGCTATAACGTAAGCTGCATGCTGTACCTCATCAATCTTATCTGCATCCCAGAAAAGGGAAGGGCGAAATAGGGATTTTATGCTTGATTTTTTCATATATATTAATCTTAAATTGGACGCAGATTTTTCAGATATATACAGATATTTCTGTTTTTTTTGAATATCTATGATCAACTTTTAACTTTCCGCCTGCATAACTAACAATAGTCTTCACTGTTTTCATAATCCTTAAATCCCTCAATTCCTCAATTTGTCAATTCTCTTAACCGTCCCAAATCCCCTTGAAACTGACTTTCCAATACCCCAGTAATCAGGAATTTCAAAATTGACTGAGAAGGTGCCAAGAAATCTGAGCATGAGAATAAATCAGAAGAACTAAGCTTTTTCTCTTGCATGGAGTATTGTAAGGCCTACAAGCTGTTTGTCATGGTAATGGTATATAATGTCATCATCCATTACGCTATCATTTGCTTGCTGTGGCTTCCTAAAACTTATATAGAGCACATCTGCCTCATCGTCATAATCAACCCAGAAACGCTTTGATGGCATATTTAGAAGATGTGGAATTGAACTCACTATGTCTAGTCTCTTTTCCATATAATCCCCTTATAATCTTTTCTTTTTTTATACATTAACTCAAAGGCATTGCGGGCAGGTCGAAATCCTAAACAAATCTCAATGACCAAAATCCCAATGTTCTAAACTAAAAACAGTTTACTCAAATTTACTCAGATCTGGGCTTTTTGGAATTTTGGACATTTGAATTTTGATATTGTTTCGAGTTTAGGGTTTCGGATTTAGAATTTTAAAGTACCTATAGAATCGAGATTTGATTTCACTGTAAAAACCCTGGCCCAGACCTGGCATGCAAGAAGTGAGTTTTATAGATCTCACTTCATTAATATCAAAGCGACAACAGCTTGTTATATTCACGTCGCGCCTCCCGATCCCGTACCGGTCTCGGGACGGGGAGGGCGGGCTTGACATTAATCCGCCTCAGGCGGATAAATGTTAAGATCTTACGCTATGAAGACATCTAAAGAAGGATTGAGCCCAGAAGGATAAGCAACAGTCCAGGAGCCATTCCACCTGCTACGGCCATTGTCCCTTTGGTAACACTTGCAAATGCACTCACACCGTAGCCCACTCCCAGCGCTTCGCAGCTTATAATCAAGCCAGTAAAAAAGGCGATGAATGCACCGACAATGCAAAGGGTGGCGCCGAGTTTGGCTGTCTTTCGGACAAAAGGCGCAGGCTTCTCAGGGTGCTGTTCAGAAAAATCCTCGCCCCCTTCTTCGAGAATCTGAAAATACAAAAGCCCCCATATGCGTACACGTTCATAAAGTAAGGCTAATAAAACCGCGGATATGGCTGCTGAAGCTATGAAATTATTCACAGCTATGATTGGACCCAGGGCTCCAAAGGGGGCAAGCCTGAGCAAATCAGCCCCCCACCCGATAATAGAACCGATTACAAAGCAATTCGTAATGAGGATAATCCCAAAAAACAGCCAACCTTTCAGTCCGGACAGTACCGGGTTTTTGTTCCCCATGAAGGCTCTCCAAAGGGCATAAGGAAGGTAACCGTAGAAGAAGTTTCCGATAAAGCCGAAAAAGCTCCCAGGACCGAGCATACCGCCTAAAGCGTCTCTGCTATTATATTGCCGAACCCTGTCCCCCACGCTGCCGCAGGGCCGAAAAGGAAGCTAAAAACCACCGGTATCGCCGCCCCTGGTCGCACTTCGGTTAAACCCGGAATAATAACGAAACCTTTGAACGGAAGCAACACCGCTACATAAGCCGAGGCACTGATTGCTGTCATAACAATCATTCGGGTATTCTGCCACATTGTGAAAAGCTCACGCATTTACCATCCTCCTTGAATAAAATTATCCTTATCTTGTTGATCTGTCAAGAAATTTGGCGTTGATCTACGGTAATGTCAAAAGGTGGCATGGGTATCTTTTTTCAAACAATACACCCTGTTGAATTTCCCGAGGGGAACCCTATTCAACAGTGCATGCTTGGAAGCCTCCTCTGCCCTTGGGAGCATAGGTATCTCTTTTTTTATTCAATGCCCTAAACAAGGGGCCTTACAGGATCCCGATAATCGGGATTTAAAGCAGCTCGCCTATGCTATTTATGCTCTACCTGGCAAATCCCGATTATCGGGATCACGCTGATGCATTTATAAGGGCATAATAAAAAAAGAGATACCTATGCTCCTACCATTGCCGCTGCTCCAGGCGGGCGGCCCGCCCTGGCGCGACAGAGACTTAATAACCTGCCATCCCTGTTATGGTTTGGCCGTTGCCACGGGATTTTAGGCCAAAAGAATAGGTCTGGGCCAGGGCCATCGCAGTCTGAGACTCGCAAAGAAAAGGTGACGGGTAATCCCCTCTGGGCCTTCCCGCCCGCCTTAGCTTTCACCTCTGGCCGGCCATAAAGCATTTGCTCTTTCGTGCCTGCCCGCCATGCTTCGCAAGGCGAGGCGGGCGGGTTTGAAAAAAGATACCCATGCCCACCAAGAGGCTCAAAAAATCAATATGTTACGTTTCACTATAACGTGGCCCTGACCTATTCGTTGACATCTCGCAGGCCAGATGATAGGTAGTAAATAGTCACAATTCATCTTTTTCACCTCGAGCAAGGAGGATTTCATGCTTCCAGAATTTTTTGAGTTCTACAACTCGACCAGGGTGGTGTATGGCTCTGGTATTGCCTCGGATTTCAAGGCCGAGCTTGATTTTTTAGGCATTGGGAAATACTTCATCGTATCCGATAGGATCATCAGCGATCTTGGCCTAACAAAGAAGGTAGTGGATGGGCTTACGTCTGCAGGCATCGAGGTTACAGGAGAATTTCTTGACGTGCCACAAGATTCTGAGGTAAACACGGTCAATGCATGCGCCGATCAGGCCAAGACCTCTGGTGCAGAAGGTCTGGTCGCCATCGGCGGGGGCAGCGTTATCGATACGGCTAAAGCTGCGAACATCTTGATCTCTGAAGGTGGTGACCTCGTAGAGGATTATTCAGGCGCACATACACTTACAAGGCCTCTGAAACCTCTGGTAGTAATACCCACAACCGCGGGCACGGGCAGCGAGGTAACGCAGGTTGCAGTTGTCTATGATAAGGATAACAAGGTTAAGATGCCCTTTACCGATAAATTTCTCCTTCCCAGTCTGGCTGTGCTCGATCCAGAGATGACGCTTTCTTTGCCGCCAAAGCTGACCGCATCAACGGCCATGGACGCCTTGACCCACGCAGTCGAGGCTTATGTTGATCTGCAATGGTCGCCCTTTTCTGACACCTTTGCTATTGGAACTGTGGAACTGATCTTCAAGAACATTGTCCAGGCTACAAAGAATGGAGAAGACCTCGAAGCCAGAGGCTCACTGCTAATAGCGTCCAATATGGCCGGAATCGCCTTTTCCCACTCTATGGTCGGTTGCGTGCACGGCATGGCACATGCAGTGGGAGGGATTTTTCGCGTACCCCATGGTGTTGCCAACGCAATACTCCTGCCCTATGGGATGGAATACAATTTTGAGGAGGTCAAGGACAAGTTGGCGAAATTGGCACCCATTATGGGTGAGGAGGTATCAGGGCTGTCTGCTGACGATGCAGCAAGGAAGGCCATTGAAGCAGTCAGAAAGCTAAACGGCACATTGAACGAGATGGGCGCATTGCCCTTGAGGCTCCGAGAGGTGGGCGTTTCGGAAGATGGCCTGCCAGAAATTGCCGAGGCCACAGTTATGGACGGCACGAGTTTCTATAACCCGCGAGAGGTAGTGGCCGAGGAGATACTGGCGCATCTGAAAAACGCCTATTAATCCATTATTTCATAAAAGGAGGGTATACATGGGACTTTTCGAAAGCTCTGAAAAGTTTGAAGAGGTGCTTGGTGGGTTTTTCAGACTTGTGGCCGATACACCAAGCGTAGCTGACAAGCTGCTGGCTTCAAAACTCATCATTCGGTTCACTTACAAAGACCCTGACGTTGTACTATTAATTGACTGCTCGGGTGATAAATTAGATATAAGGCCCGGGGACACCGAAACAAAGGCAGATGTTGAAATGTCCATGAGTGCCGACATCGCTCACAAATTCTGGTTTGGCAAGGTAAATCTAATGGCGGCCCTGACACGGAGGCAGATGGTGGCAAAAGGACCGATCCCCAAAATATTGAAGCTGTTGCCCGCAATAAAACCTACCTATGCCATGTACCCGAAGTATCTCGATGAGAACGGGTATGGCCAATATAACATTTATTAGGAGTTTTGCAATTTGAGTGGTTATGCAGGAAAAACACTTTACATCGATTTGACCTCCAGCACTATCCAAGCGAAGCCTCTGGATCTCGATTTCGCCAGAAAGTATATCGGCGGTCTCGGCTTTGGCACCAGGATCTCCCTGACCTGATAAAAGACAAGCCGGAATTTGATGCCCTTTCCGCCGACAATCCCTTTGTGCTCATGACCGGTCCCTTAACCGGCATGAGAATAAATGCGGTAGCCAGATGGACTGTCGGCTCAAAGTCTCCACTCACGGGCTTGTGGGGCGAGTCCAACATCGGCGGCTACTTTGGTGCAGAACTGAAGTTTGCAGGCTATGACGGCATAGTGATTACCGGTAAGGCAGATAAGCCAACCTACATTTACATTGAGGATGACACGGTCGAGTTAAAGGATTCACATAAGTATTGGGGCGAGGATGTATACACCGTTAATGACGAGATAATATCTGATCATAAGGGCGAATCGAAAAGGCATGGACAGGTTTTAACCATAGGCCCTGCCGGGGAGAATCTCGTTAGGTTCGCCTCGATAGCCAGCAACAAAGGACATGTTGCTGGACGTACCGGCATGGGCGCAGTATGGGGTGCAAAGAAGCTCAAGGCCATCTTTGTCAGAGGAACTGGCAAGCTGGAGGTAGCGCACCCGGACAGGCTCGACAAGCTCCGTGCAGAGCTTAAGGAACTCTATGATGGTAATATAACCATAGAGGGATTGCGTGCCTTTGGAACCGCCTCCCACATGGATGTAGGTATCATATCCGGTGACATCCCCATGAAGAACTGGCAGCAGACCGACTGGGAGAAATTTGATGAGATAGGGCCCATAGCATATGGCGAGAAGATACTGACCGGGAACAGGACCTGCTATGCCTGCGGGGTAATGTGCAAAAGGCAGGCTGAGGTAAAGGAGGGACCCTTCAAATTCGATAAGGGGCCCGGCCCTGAATACGAGACCATCGCCGCCTTTGGGACCATGTGCCTGAATTCCAGCCTGGAATCCATAGGCAAGGCAAACGATATATGCAATCGCTATGGCATTGATACCATAACCTGTGGCTCTACAATTGCCTTTGCCATAGAGTGCTTTGAGAATGGACTCATAAACGAAAAAGATACCGATGGTTTGAATCTCACCTGGGGGAATTCAGAGGCCATTGTAGCAATAGCTGAGAAGATCGGAAAGAGAGAGGGGTTTGGTCTGATCCTGTCCGAGGGGAGCGCCAGAGCAGCAGAACACATCGGTGGCAATGCATCTGACTTTCTGACCACCGTTAAGGGCCTCGAAGCCCCTATGCACGACCCCAGGTCTGCGCCTGGCTATGGTTTGGCCTATGCTGTCACTCCCAGGGGAGCATGCCATACGGCCAGCCCCATATATCCGATTGAGGGAGGTGGCATGTATCTGCCTGAAATCCCTGAACTGGCAGATGAGATAACCGGTATGAGCAGTGAAGGAAAGGCAAAACTAAACATTGCCTGCCAGGATTTCGGAATGTTCTTCTCGAACTGCGCTGTGTTCTGTAACCTGGGCGCTATGATCCTGAACGCGACCCAGGCTGTGGACATGGTGAATCATGTCACGGGATTTGACTATACCATCAAGGAATTGATGCATCTCGGCAGGAGAATCTGGTATTTGAAGCGGGGTTTGTCAAACCTGTTCGGGGCCAGGGCAAATAACGAGAGGCTGCCCGCAAGGCTTCTAACGCCTATGGAGACGGGCCCTACACAAGGAAGTGTGCCCGATATGGATCTGATGTTAAAGGAGTTTTACCAACTGCGGGGATTCAATGATGACGGAGTGCCCAAAAGAGAGGTTCTTGAGGAACTTGGCCTATCAGAACTGGCCAGCCTTCTCTACCAGGGGTAATAACAATATACCAGCCACAGGATATCTGCAACCATATCAATGATTATTTCTATCCAGACATTGATCTTAAGTCTTCACAAAAAAGGAAACGAAAAAGATCTCCTCAAAGCGCTCTAAGCATATTCTCAATTATCTGAATTAGTGACGAATTCGGCTTGAAACATGTATTTCTCGTGACTACCAGGAAATGTCGAATTCATCTTGAAATATGCAATTGTGATGTTTGAAATTCGATCACATAAGACTTCTATAGAGGCCTTTATTTTGGCAGACAGGTTCTAAAATAATATTGAATTTTCCAATACCATATGTATACTGAAATTTGCCCAGATTCCAGACTATGGCACGAAACCTGTATTTTTAGACTGCTGAGACCAACCGCAATATGCAGTAGATTTACCTTATCCTTAACCTGACCATCATCAAATTCTCAATTTTGAAATGAACAAGTCAAATCTATCTTCTACTCCTCTCAAAGATAATATAATTAATCATTCAAGATAAAGAATTAAAAATCCTATATGGGCAGGAACCAATAATCAGTGGAACCAATCGAGATGAAAACCAAAAGACTACCTTTCTTCAAGGTAGGTAAGGCATTAAGGGAAAGGGTGAATAATTGAATACGTAGCTATGTTGAATTTTTTGCGATAAAAAGATCACCAGAAGGAGGCATTTATCTCTATGAAAATAGGAAGAAATGATCCCTGCCCTTGTGGAAGCGGTAAGAAATACAAGAAGTGTTGTTTGAAGAAGGATGAATTGAAAAAAGCGATTTCACTACCCAAACGAAGGACTGCTGAGGAATCCGTGGATTCCCTCCGTGGGAAAATCATGAAGTTTATTGATATGGAGAACTTAAGGGACTATTATCCAGCGGCCCTCGACCAATATTGGAAGACACTTAAGGAGGGCCTGAACCCTCGGGCTATGGTAGAAACCGATATGATTGGTTTCACGGAGTGGTTCGTTCATGATTACGTCCTTCCTGGCTTTGGAAAGCCACTCATCACTGTCTATTTTGAAAGTAATCTAAAGCTAACCAGGACGGAACTCCGGATACTGAAAGACTGGCAGGCGACCAACATCTCCGTCTATCAAATCACCCGTGTAGAAGAGAATAATGGGGTTTACTGTGAGGACATTTTCACAGACGAGGAATTCTTTATCCACGATATCAGCATTTCAAGGTCCATAAAGCAATGGGAATTATTGATGGTCCGAAAGGTGTGGGTTTTGGACGAGTGGCAATTGTCGGCAATGGGAGCAAAACTACCACCTGGCGAAAAAAAGGACATTTATGACTTTATGATGGGCCATTATCTGAAGTACCTGAAAGCACATCCAAATACGTCGCTTTCGGATTTTCTACAGCAAAAGGGATATCTTCTCAGACAATATGTGATTACAAAAGGAGTTGAACCCGCTGAATCACCAAGGATCGTCACAAGCCATGGGGAGGAGATGGTCATCTATGAGGCGATCTACGATGTTATTGATTGCGACTTAGTGGTAGAGAAATTATCTAAGATCTCTGATTACCAAATGACAGGATATACTGAGCATAAGGATGGTGAAGTTTTGAATTATACCTTCGATTGGCTTGAGAGAGGAGATTCTTATAAGCTGTTCAAAGGAAAACATCCAAAAGAAGGAATGATTTTTCAATCGTTTTTTACGGAGGGACCTGGCCATGAAAGCTATAGGGTGCTGGCGAATCTTAAGTTAGGTCCCGATAGACTAAAGTTATCGGCTATGGGAGAGGATAGGTTCAAAGTAGGGAAGACCGTTTTAGAAAAAAACCTAGAACCTGCAGTTAAGCATAGATTGGACAGCATACAGACCCTTGAGTCGAAGTTGAGCGAAGACAATGGGGCATCCGACACCGAAGAAATCGACCCCGAGATACAAAAGGGAATCACTAAAGATTTTTTCGATAAATACTACAGAGATTGGCTTGATTCCAAAATCCCTGCCCTTGGAGATAAGACGCCAAGGGAAGCTGGAAGGACGAAGGAGGGGAGAAGGGAGCTTGAGGAATTGCTAAGATTGTTAGAATATAGGGAACAAAGTAGGAGAGAGAATGGACAGCCCGAGTATGACATTGCTTGGATTTGCAAAGAATTAGGGATAGAGAAAAAATAATTTCATCTTTCAGATGTCAGAATTCAATGTTTCTTATATGATTGGTGAAAATCTTAAGGCCGAAAAACTTATAACTACCAAACGAAACCTGTTTAAGCTTAGTCAATATGTCCCCTTAACTGCTTAGTAAAAATGTCCCCTCTCAACTGCTGATGCTATATAAATCCATTGCTCTTCAGAAGTTGCCCGTGCCTTGGGTTTTCTCCTGGGCTTAGCTCGGATCGGCTC
>JAUWZV010000165.1 GCA_030615105.1 Desulfobacteraceae bacterium | reverse complement strand
CGAGATTTTTTAGTCTTTTTAGAAGGTCTCGGTATTGGCAAGGGAAAGGCAGGTGAGGAGTTTAGAGATGTGTTAGACTCACTCTTTTCAAGAACTGAGCAAGGCCATTAGCTCCTCTGGCTGGAGTAGGTCATGATAACGCATCCAGATAAAAAGAATTAAAGATAAAGGAGGTGTTTAACGATGTGTCTGGCAAAGGCATATCCGAATACGGGGATGAGTGAACCAATCTTTGAAAATATTACCTATATAGAACTTGATGGCCAACGCATACGAATGCAAACCATGTTTGGGGAAGAGAAGGTCATTCCAGGTAGAGTCCTCGAAGTAGATTTTGAAAATTCCAGGGTAATAGTAGACCTCTATAATACGTCTACTGTACCTGATAAGCCCTGAAGAAGGGCCGAGATGAATGTTACCTTTTGAAATAATCGAAAGAAGCGAGAGACTAAAAAAGGGCTGAAACAGTTTAAAATTAATAACAAACGAGAACTTGAATTAGGTAAGGAGGCGAGATGGTAATAGAAGTCACAGATAAAAATTTTGAGGAAGAAGTTTTGAGATCCGATATCCCTACAGAGGTAGATTTCTGGGCACCCTGGTGTGGTCCTTGTAATATGGTTTCACCCATATATGATAAGCTTTCAGAGGAATATAAAAATTTCAAATTCTGCAAGATTAATGTGGATGAGAATCCTCAGACGTCAATGAAATATCAGATCAGGAGTATCCCTATGCAGATGTTTTTCGCTAATGGTGATAAGGTTGATGAGATCCTCGGTGCAGTTCCTGAGAATGTGATACGGTCAAAGGTTGAGGAAATCCTCAACAGATTTCCGGCTGATGAAAATGGAAGGCTCAAAATTATCCTGGGCTCTTGGATCGACCATAACAAAAACCATGCTGAGAAAATTAGGAAATGGGAGGAGAAAGCAAAGGACACAGGAGGTGTTGGAGATTATAGTCAAATATTAGAGGCAGTAAAAAAGATGGAGGAGGCAAATGAGCAATTAGCAAAGGTTTTGATAGAATTACAGAGTAGTGGATAAATCCTGTCGGTTAATCCTATTGCTGGATCTTCAGGGATACAGTTTTCCGATAAATTGGTTTTTTGGCCCTTCGAGAATATCATTAAATAAAAGTGTAAGAAAGATGGCAGTAGCTAATAAGGATAAGATAAGACAGGTCTACGATGCTTTACCAAAGCTAAATTGTGGTCTTTGTGGGTATGACAATTGTGGGCAATTTGCTGTAGCAGTGGCGGAAGAGAAAGCATCGCCTTTTGGTTGCAGGCAGAATCCATGGGTAGGCTACAATATAAGCGAGATTATTGGGATGAGAGTTCCAGTTTTTGGATACCAACAAAGACTCTATCAACCTATTTTCGCCCCAAGATCAGGACCACTTCCTTCTTTGGAATCATTGGGGAAAGAGGTAGGAGAATTATTAAAGGGGATAGATAATATCTTGAATAGAATCGAAAATTTAGGGAAAAAGAAAGCCTAAACTTTCAGTACTTCCCAATGAGATGAGAGAAAGTTATGAATCAGCTCTAAGATGAAATATTTTCTTTTCGCGACTACGACTCAATTAAAAATAATTAAGAAAGGAGGCGATTTAGATGCCAAGAGGAGATGGAACAGGACCTGCCGGAAGAGGCCCAGGAACTGGAAGAGGCCTTGGACAGGGAGGTGGTCGTGGCAGGATGGGCGGCTCTGGACTCGGAATAGGTGGAGAATGCATATGCCCAAATTGTGGTCATAAAACAACTCACCAAGCAGGTACGCCCTGCTATAAGGTGAAGTGCCCCAAATGTGGGACACCAATGACAAGGTAATTAAAATATGCCTTATGAAATGGATATCTCTGTTGATACTGAGATATAAATTAATTTCTTTAAAATAATTTATCTTACGATTATTGCCTTAGTTGTGCAAATGTAAAAGTCAGAGAAGCTCTTTTTGGCCTGAGCCCCTGCTATTAATGGTATTAGGAGGTGAGCCTTTCATGCAGGCTTATAATGAAAAGGAGTTAGTTCTCTGGTATGGTATCCTACGAAGTCAAATTCTTGCCCGATGGAAAAGCAAAAGATTAAAAAAACTGAGGGTCTAGAAAGGACCTTGAGTGCTATTTTTGGTGCTGGCAAAACAACTAGAAAACTATCTCAAGTACTTGATTACTGCTTATTAAAAGGCGCTATTTCTTACCAGGAGATCAGGGAGATTATCAAAGATGATCCAGAGGATATTCTTCTTATGGCTCAGGAATGGAGATTACTTCTACCTGTCAGGACTGCTAAGAGCTCGAGCTGGGAGGATCGGTTGTTGCTGATTAAAGAGGGAGAGGTATATGAGATTCCCAATATAATACGATGTTTGGTAAGAGAAGCCCTTCAAACTGCAACATGGAATCCTGAAAATGCCATAATTGAGCTCTTTAAGGAATTTGGAGATCAAGACTGGGAACAGATTCCTGGATTGGTAAGGAGCATTGCCGAAAAGGCGACTGATCATAAAATTACCGGCAATCAAATAAAGAAGATCTGCTTACAGTTTGGTCTTAAAAATAGAGTTGATGGGCTGATAGCTGAACTTAAGGCAGCAGGCATTATAAGCCCCAAGTTGGGTTCTATTCCAGATCTACTCAGAGTAAGATCACCAATCTATGAGCTAAACCCGTCTATAATAATCTAAGGAGTAAATATATTAATAAAGGAATTGTGGGAGATAAGAATGAAGTGAAGTTTTTTTAAGGAGACATTTCCATGGACCATCTCGCCAACACCGAAGATGAGGCTATGGTAGAGGATATAGACTCCATGCTGAGGGGTTTTTCGCACGAGAGGAGTTATCTTATCTCCATCCTGCAGGAGATTCAGGGGAAACATTACTACCTTGATCGTTCTGCCCTGGAGATGGTGGCAAGACACCTGAAGATATCCACCTGTGAAGTCTATGGAGTGGCCACCTTCTACAACCAGTTCAGATTTCATCCCCCGGGAAAACACCAGATCAAGGTATGCCTCGGAACAGCCTGTCACGTGAGAGGTGGTGACATCATCATGGAGAACTTCGAACGGAAGCTCGAGATCAAGGCAGGCGAGACAACAAAGGACAGGGAGTTTAGCATCGATAGGGTTGCCTGCGTGGGCTGCTGCGCCCTGGCCCCGGTGGCCATTGTGGACGAGACAGTCCATGGACATATGGCACCCAGCAAGGTTGAGGGTCTCATCTTGGGATTCGAGATAGAAAAACAGAGAGAAGAGAGGAAAAGCAAGCGGAATGAGTCAGACAAACAATAAATCGGCGTACGTGGTATTCTCATCCATCAAGGCAGAAGCCGAGAGGCGCATAGCGGAAATCGGGAGCAACATACAGCCCACGATCCTCATCGGCATGGCTACCTGTGGCCTGGCTTCTGGTGCAATGGATGTAAAAGAGGCATTTAAGCTATAAATGGGGCATAGCTAATTAAGCATTGAAATTTAGGATAGGACGATAGTCACATTAGAGTAAATCCAAGGAAAAATAAAAATGAAGTGCTTTCTAAAAAAGAACCTCCCTCTGAGAATTTTCGATTGACGATTGCCAATTTTCGATCTTAAGTTTAAGTGCCTAAAGTTTCTTCAATCGTCAATATTCAATCATCAATCTTCAATATAAAAAGTTCTACAATTCCAGCCAGGAATCGGAATAAAGAGACTTTTTAAGCAGAATACGTGTTGTTTTTGCATAATCCTGTAGCTCTTTGGATAGAGATGATATATCAATTTCCTCCTCATCCATTACCTTTCCTATAATCTCGACTATGTCCGGTCGCTTTCCTTTCGCTATATCTACCAGATCCCTATCATAGATATCAGCAATAGCGGAGTACAGGCCACACTTCTCCAACATAACCATGTATGTTCGGTTCAGTATGGGTCTCAGGTGATCAGGTGGCCCATTGGAGACATTGGATAGTCCACAGGTAGATTTCAATCCTTCTCCGAGATCCTTGATCATAGGCATAAACTGAAGAAGGGAATAAACCTGATCCTGTTGAACATTAACAGGTGTAGCAATACCGTCAACAAAGATATTCTCATTGGGGATACCTGCCTCATTGGCTGCATATATTAATTCCACGGTCAGTTCAGCCCTTTCATTCTCATCTCTGGGCATGCCCTGAGGACCCCATAAAAGAGCAATCATCCGGGCATTATATTTGGCACACATGGGAAGCATCTTTTCGTATCTCTCTTTTCGACACATAATAGAATTAATCAAAGGTCTCCCCTTGCATACGGCCAGCCCAGCCTCTATGGCCTCAATATTGGATGTATCA
>JAUWZV010000093.1 GCA_030615105.1 Desulfobacteraceae bacterium | reverse complement strand
AGAGCCTTCGTGTTCCCAAACTGCTGGCTATGGTAAATAACTAAAATTTTTCCCATTATCCTCTCCTTTTTAATGCATAGTTTCAGCTAACAAGTAAAAACAGGATACTCGATCTTTAGTGGTCGTGCCTGCCCGCCATCGCCCTGCTCTGCGGGACTCAGTCGAGGCGGGTGGGCCATGTTTGATGCCTCGATCATGAAGCGTTATCACTTCCTTATAGATCAAATGGATTTTTTTATCAACAGCGTATGCCTGTGCCTTTCTTTATATAGTTCCAAATCTTTTCTAAGCTGACCTCCAATAACATTAAAACCCCATTTCTACAAAAAGAGAAATGGGGTCATCTTATCCAATCCATGGCACCTCAATGAAAAAGCCAAGCCTTATTGCTTTATTCAATATTGTAAAGAGGAGCAGGAATCAATTAAATTAGCTGAAAATGGACTATATTACCTTGACATGCAGTGTGCATCGGTGTACACTAAAAGCCAACAATTAGAGGAGGTAACGAGCAACATGATAAAGACGGGGATCAAGGAAGCAAGAAGGCGGTTTTCTGAGTACATCAATAGGGTTCAGAAAGGTGAGGAAATTATAATCACCAAAAGGGATGAGCCTATTGCTAAACTGGTTCCAGTTGAAAAGAAGAAGCTACGGGCACTCAGGAGTCATAAAAAATTGCGGGAAGCTATTAAGCCTGAAGGGAAACTGCTCTCGGAGATAGTCATTGAGTCGAGGGAGGAGCGATTTTAATTGAACTCTGTATTTGTAGATACCAGTGCACTTGTTAAGTATTACTATCCTGAAGATGGAAGCGAAAAAGTCGAGGCTATTTTCCTAAAGGCCAAGTCGGTCTATCTTTGCCAGGTAGCGACAATAGAGTTTGCATCTGCCCTAATGAAGAAGGTCAGGACTGGAACTCTTGAGATGGATGTACAAAACCTCATCTGGAATACTTTCCTTGACGATCTTGGCTCAGGGCAGATTGAATTTATCACCCTTGATGAAAGACACTATGAAAAGGCCACGGAGATTATTAGAAGGTATGGTGCCAAAGAGGGGATAAGGACTTTTGATTCTTTACAACTTGTTTCAGCGCTTGATGTATTTGATGCAATGTTTCTTTCTGCCGATATATCCCTTTCAGGTCTTGCTGTCAAAATGGGATTCAGGGTAGAAAGGGTATAGGTTAATAAACGATCTCGATTTTGCGGAAAAGTTTAGAACATTCTTCAATGAGTCCCTTAAGCACTGGATAGAAGCTTTCTTCTCTAATATCACCACCTGCATAAATCTTATGGATCTCTTTGAAGTAGGTTTTAAAAGCTTTCTCTAATTTAACCCTTTCTGCCTTCTTCATCATTTAACCCTACTTAAGTCGCTGTTTCGGCTAATGTTTTTGGCATTGACGAGTTTACGACCAAAGGTTTTAATTTGAGTGAACACAACTTTCCCTAAATGTCCCATTATATGCTCTTTTGCCAGGGCTTTCATTTAATTCTCAAATATCTTTTGATGTGGTTTAATCATTTCTGTTTTTATTCTCTTAATGAATTCTTTTTTGAACGATGGTATTTTAGTTAAAAGCATCATTATCCCATTTCTAATTCTTGTTCTAAAATCTTTCTGTGGGAAATCATACATCCCATGTTTTCTGTAGAATTTATGATCAGCCTGGAAAACAAAGCGAGGTCCTCCCCAAATACTATCTCTGAAAACTTTCATACCGCCCACACCAAGAAAAGTACGTGGCTTAATATAATTTTTATCGGCAAACCGGATAAGACGCTTGGCAAAGCTTTGCAGCAAAGCATCTATTTTAGCTGAATCTTTATATTCATCAGTTATAAAATCAACAAGATTAGCATGCTGAAACCCTGTATAACCTTCTAAGATTTGTCTGAGGTTAGGTATCTGGCTTAAAGGACCGGAAATTATAAACCCCATCTGCTTTCCAATAAGTGACGGAGTATGTCCGTTAAAGAAACTCCTGTCAAAAAATAATTTCCATCTCGAAGATAAATACCGGTCTTTAATAGTTCCTGCAAAAATAAGCACATCAGCAGTCTTTACCCTCGTATTGTAAAACTCAATATATTCATCCTTATCCTGGTATATGCAAATATTATCAAGACCACATTGACAACAACCCTGGCACCCTCCTTTAATATCCAAATTGTTTAAATCAATCACTTCAACATCAGTGACAAGAGAATTTTTAAATCTCTCAATCATCCTGCCTAAATTTGTCTGATTATCCTCGGAATCCGTTATAATAGTTACCTTTTTATCGCCAATATCTATTTTATCTTTTACATTACCTGGAATGTACTCAAAATTTGAATAAGTCACCGGCTTATAGCTTCTTGGGGTGGAAATCTTGTTTTCAGTAGATACCCACGGGCTCACGCCCATGGCACTCAAAAGGCACTAACTTAATTTAAGGCATTCACCCCCGGGCTCACGCCCGGGGTCCTCTGCAAATTTTGATAGCTTCAAAAAAGCTCTCAGCAAACAGGATCAATCTTTCTCTTTCTTTTTCTTTTATGAGATCATACATATCAGCAGAAAATGATCCTACATATTTCATATCCAGATCATCGCAAATAGCATTTATATAATTGTGAGCAGTATGGTCAAAGAAATGAATTGATGTCGTTAAAACGGCTGTATATTTATTCTTAAAAGCATCTTCGGCTTTCTTTTCTGAAATTAACTCAATGAATCTCTTATAATGAGAATGTACAAGAAGAAAATAAAGAGGAAAAGCCCACAAAACACCATCTGATGCCTTAACTTCATCAATAATTTCTTGAAAAGCCTTCTCATCTTTTTCAATCCTTGTAACTCTTTGAGAAATGTTAATGATTTTTAGCTCATGCTTCGGAAACTTGTTCTGGATAAAATGAACATACTGGATTGTAACACTTATGTCACCTTTAGGACTTCCGTTTAAGACAATAATTTTCATTGCAAAAACCTCCTCTTAAAACTATTGATTGAAATGTTTTCGATTCAAGAATGGCATATAAAGCTAAAGATTGTTTACGGGGTGGAGCGTATAGGCCGGCCTCCATAAAATTTAAAACCCCACCGCTATAGATGAGAAATGGGGTCTTGGTATTCAGTTCATGGCACCCTAAAGAAGTGCCCTTGAAATTATAATCTTTTCTATCTCCTTTGTTCCCTCATATATCTCAATTATCTTTGCATCTCGATAAAAGCGTTCAACATCATATTCGCCCATATATCCGTAGCCACCATGTATCTGTACTGCCTCCTCTGCAACTCGAACGCCTGTTTCTCCAGCAAACCATTTGGCCATTGCTGTTAGTTTATGATCAAGCCTGCCTTTATCTGCCATAACTGCCGCTTCATAAACGAGGTTTCTTGCTGCCTGGATGCGTGTGGCCATTTCTGCTATCTTGAACTGGATTGCCTGAAAAGAGCTTAAGGTTTTACCAAATTGTTTCCTTTTTTTGGCATAATTGATAGCCTTTTCCATGGCGCCCTGGGCAATGCCAACCCCTTCTGCGCCTACATGGATTCTTGTTCTATTAAAAAACTCCATGAACTGATAGAAGCCATTTCCTTCCTTGCCAATAAGGTTTTCCTGTGGAACACGGACATCCTTGAAATACAACTCAGCAGTATCTGAAGCCCTTATTCCTAATTTATGGCGAAGCTTTATTGCCTCAAAACCTTTTCGGTCACTTTCCACAAGGATCACGCTATGCCTTTTATGTCTGGAGTTATCATCCGGGTTCGTAAGGCATATCACTGCAAAATAACTCCCGACTGTGCCGTTTGTGATAAACATCTTATTTCCGTTTATGACATAATCACTGCCATCCTTCTTTGCTAAGGTTGTTATGGCTGAGACATCACTTCCAGCATCTGGCTCGGTGATAGCCGATCCCATAACAGCCTCCCTTTTGGTGAGTGGGGTTAGATATCTTTTCTTTTGCTCATCTGTCCCGTATAAATCAATCATATCAGCGCCAAAGGTGGCTGAAATCAGAACAGATCCTAAACCAGGGTCAACTCGCCAAAGCTCTTCAGTGATCAGGCACTTCTCCAGGTAACCATAACCACTTCCACCATATTCCTCAGGAAAGTTGATCCCAATAAAGCCGAGCTCAGCGGCTTTTTTGACCAGATCCCGAGGATATTTTTCTTCTTGATCACACTCCTGAGCGATCTCTGGAAATTCACCATCAGCAAATTCCCTTGCTGCCTTTTTAATATCCTGCTGATCTTTTGTTAAATCAAAGTCCATTAGATTTCCTCCTTACCATTTCTCTCGATGATGGTATTAAATCTTTATGGCAAGTGTTACAGCAGTTTACCATAAGATGTATCACCCTGATTTCACCTGTTTTTGTTCATCACTTTCCGACAAATAATGGTTTTCTCTTTTCAAGAAAAGACCTTGCTGCTTCCTGATGATCCTGTGTTTCTGATAATAGAGCTTGCTGGGAGGCGATATAGTCAAGATGAGATCTTAAGGTACTCATTTGGGACTGGTAAACCGCCCTCTTTATCATACGAATGGCAAGCGGGGGCTTGCTTGCAATTTTTTCTGCCAGAATCAAAGTCTCTTCCATGAGTCGGTCATGGGGAACAACGCGGTTAACGAGACCTATTTCCAGGGCCTCCTGAGCACTGAGAACATCTCCGGTAAATAATAATTCCAGAGCCTTTGCTATTCCTACTAATCTTGGGAGGAAATATGCTCCTCCATCGCCAGGAACGAGTCCCATCATTATATAGGATTCTGCCAGTCTGGCCCTATCCGAGCAGACTCTGAGGTCGCACATAATTGCCATGTCCAATCCAGCAACCCATAGCAGCACCATTAATGGCTGCAATTACTGGCTTATCTAAGTCTTCTAAGGTCAAGATAATACGATGCACCCCTTCCCATAGAAATTTTTGCATATCCAACGACCGGAGTCCCCCTTCTGCCATGTCTCGGATGTCCCCTCCAGAACAAAATGTGTCTCCCTTTCCTGTCACGATAATTACTCGTACATTATTATCTGCACGGGCCTCCTCAAGAAACTGGCGCCAGAGGGTTATCATCTCTGGGCTAAATGCGTTTTTCTGTTCCTCTAAACCTCTGGCCCAGACCTGATTTGCATGGCGGAGTTCTGAGGGCGATGCCGCCATAACATTACAGCTATAGGATCTTATCCCCTGAAATTCGCGCCAGGGCGGGCCATCACTCCAGTATTCCATTGCTCCAATACTCCAATTAGGGCGAAATCCCTGAGTTCGGGTTATTGTGAGAAAAATCCATTATGAGTATAGGTTAGGTAGGTATGAAGGTCAAGGCATATGGAACCCAGGGTAACGTCAAAGTAGATTCTAACTTAATAAAATATAAGGATTCTCAAGATGCTTAAATCCGAAATACGAATATCGAAATCCGAAACAATCTCAAAATCCGAATATCAAATAACCAAAACATTTCTGGCATTGGTGTAATAATAATGCGAAACTGTTGAGTATATCTTTCGTTTTGAATTCCTGAACCTGGCCAGGAACAGGTTTAGGATTTAGAACATTCGAATTTGTTTCGAATTTCGTGCTTAGGGTTTCGAATTTACAAAAAATTGATTAAGTAAATAATATTGACATTACATCAGGTTACCTCTTTGAATGACTTAGCCCTGCTATGGAACCAAGGAGACCTGTCAAGGAAGACATGGAGCCAAGCCAAAGGTTATGATCTCACTATTTTTTGACTTTTCTCATATATTTAGATATTAAAAAACTTAATGCTTAGGTCATTTTTTAATTATGAATACATCACATGAGTAAATCCCCTATAGATCATTCCCGCTTATTCGACCCTTTCCCCCTTCTGACAAAACGGGAGTTCTTGAAGTTTTGTGGGACAGGCTTCTGTGTTCTTTGCGCTGCTCATATCTTCGGTCTTCCAAAAACATTGCAGGCACAAATGGCCACAAAAGGCCTCATTAAGACAAAGCTCTCCCCCTATTTCACTTCCCTGGATGGAGGAGAAATCCAGTGTGAACTTTGCCCAAGGCGGTGCCGTGTTGCCAGGGGGAAAAGGGGTTTTTGTAGAGTGCGTGAGAATCGGGGAGGGAAATATTACAGCCTGGTTTACGGGAACCCCTGCGTCATCCATTTAGACCCGATCGAGAAGGAACCATTTTTCCATGCTCTTCCTGGAACCGCTTCTTTAACGCTATCAACGGCTGGATGCAATTTCCAGTGTAAGTTTTGCGAGAATTGGGAAATATCCCAAGCCTTCCCGGAGGATGTTTACAGCTACGAGATTCCACCCAAGATCGTGGTGAAGAAGGCCAAAGAGATGGGGGCCAACTCTATTGCATACACTTACGCGGAGCCTACTATCTTTTATGAATATATGTCAGACGTTGCTTACCTTGCAAAGAAGGCGGGCCTTCTGAATGTCATCCACTCAAATGGCTTCATCAATCCAATTCCACTCCGAAACCTGTGCAAGGTGTTAAACGCGGCCCATATTGATCTGAAGGGGTTTACCGAAGATTTTTATCGTGAATTGTCCAATGGAGAACTGGCCCCGGTGCTCGAGACCTTGAAGATCCTGAAGCAGGAGAAAATCCACTTGGAGATCACGAACCTCATAATTCCCACAAAGAATGATGAGATGTCAGTGGTGAGAGAAATGTGCCTCTGGGTGAAGAGAGAATTGGGAGCGGATACTCCGGTCCATTTCTCTCGGTTCTATCCTTTGCACAAGCTCAAGAAGCTCCCTTCAACGCCGATTTCGACGCTGGAAAAAGCCCGGTCGTTGGCCTTGTCTTCTGGCCTTGAATATGTCTATATCGGAAGGGTTCCGGGTCACGAGGGTTGGAACACCTTCTGCCCCAAGTGCAAGAAAATGGTAATCCAACGGACCGGATATATGATTGGAGAGATGCATCTTAAGGAAGGGAAGTGTGGATATTGTGGAAAGCCTATACCCGGCATTTGGTCGTGAGTGATGAGGAATTCAGGTTGCTCAGCGCCGATGGTAAAAGTCCCTGACCGCCACAGAATGAGGGTCAAGGTTAGTCAAGCCGTATGTTTCAGCCCAGCCCATTGCTTGCAGGAATTCCTGCACAGTAATCCCACGGGCGATTTCTGGATAATTAAAGGCCTTGTATTCCACGCGGTATTGAGGCATGATGTTTACGTAGGTTGATTTGGAGAGGGTCTCGGCCACCCATCTGACAAATTTCTCTGTCCCGGCCACCCGGTTGGGCATGACTAAGTGTCTGATGATCAGACCGCGAAAGGCAATTCCTCTCTTATCGGTCAGGAGTTCTCCGACCTGCCGGTTCATTTCGGTTATTGCTTTCTTGGCCAATTCAGGATAGTCTGAGGCCCCGGATGAATATTTGCCCGCCTGATCAGCATCCATATATTTCATATCTGGCATATAAATATCCATGATGCCGTCTAAGATCTTCAATATCTCCAAGCGCTCGTACCCGCTGGTATTGTAAACCAAGGGAAGACGCAGCCCTTTCTTCAAGGCAATCCGAGTTGCATTAAGTATGTTGGGCATGACATGGGTTGGCGTGACAAAGTTGATGTTATGGCAGCCGATCTTCTGAATGTGGATCATTATGTCTGCCAGGCCTTCATCTTGAATTACATTTCCTTTTCCCTCATGGGAGATGGGCCAGTTCTGGCAGAAGATACAGCGGAGATTGCAGTTGGAGAAGAAGATGGTGCCAGATCCATTTTTGCCTACTAACGATATCTCTTCGCCAAAATGGGGTTGAGAGCTAAAAACCACGGGTCTTGCTGGGGCCCGGCAGAACCCTCTTTCACCCTTTAGCCTGTTCACCCCGCAACGCCGGGGACAGAGCTGGCAATCCTCGAACATGGCGTAGGCTTGCTCGACCCTCTGAGCTAATTTACCCTCTTTCTCCAATTTTTCATAGGCCGGATGCCATTGCTCTCCCTTTTTTTGCTCAGCGCTAAGGGAGACAGGGTAGAAGAGCAGCGAGCCGCCCATAATGATAAAATTTTTGATGAAATCCCGGCGTGTAATCTCCATACCGGACACCCCATTACCTCAAAGGTTACAGACCCTTTTCTTCAAGCATTACAAAAACCCCACCTCTCTATATAAGAAATGGGGTCTTCTTATTCAGTCAATGGCACCCTCAGTAAAGTATTATCTTAAGAGGAATACACTTCTGCACAATATGAGTATAGGTTAGGAAGGCATATAGGTCAAGGGATAGTTAACAGATTGTTTTGCCACGACAGGTGAGGAGGCTAAACCGAAAAATGGCATTTTCACTCTTCTGATAACGGCAAGTGTGCATGGCTATTATGCAGCAGAGATTAACTGTAATCAAAACTCATTCGGGTGTAGTCTGAGTTACGATAGTAGCAGAATACTCGAATCTTCCGCCGAATGCCAAAATACAATATATGGCCATTCTCACAAGAAAGGCAGAGCCATTCTCCGAATTCCACAACCCTCTTTTGGTGATACTATGGGCAAACGTGTTGGTGTCTACATGAGGACGACAATATCATTCTTGAACTTATCTGAATCCAATCTGAGATTTACAGGAACCAGCTCTTTACCATCCCACTTCTTAGAGTAGTCCCCGCCCGGGAGCTTTTCAATGAGATAGATGATACCCCACTTTTTCAAAAAATACTCTGTGTCCTTAGCTATCTGTTCCATCCTCAGGCGGTATGTTCGGTGGTAGGAGTCGTTTGTGTCCACCTTGGAGTAGTCATGATTGTGGATGACTTCTGAATCCGGGCAATAATAAATCTTATACTCGGCTTTCTTAATGTTCAGAGACAGGTCCTTGTCCTCGTTGGCGATGAATATCCCTTTGCCATCGACCATATCATCAAAGCCTCCAACCTCGAACAGAACTTTCCGTTTAGCCAAGAGCGCTGTCGTAGTATACCATGGCACCTCTCCCCCTCTCATAACAAGAGGATCATACCTCTGCAGGTTTGCCATCTGCCCCGACTTAGCGAGCCCGATCCCATATACTTTGCCCTCTTTTTCCAGCGTGATCGTATGACAGCCGCAGTAGTAAACATTCTCGATTTCTGCCCTCAGAAGCTTAGCTCCAACGATCCCGATTCTTTCATCCTCTGCCGCAGTCTCTTTTAGATGTTTCAGCCACCCAGGCAGCACGAGAACATCATTGTCCATTAGGACAACATATTCTCCCCTTGAAAGGTAAATGCCCTGATTTCGCTGTCCCGTTGTGCCCGTGCTCTGTTTGTTGTATATGATGTGGACGTTCCTGTGTGCATCCTCGAGAGACCTGATGATCTCCAGCGTTTCTCTACTCGACCCGACATCGCTTAGGATTATCTCAAAAGGTTCCGGTGTATTTTGAAAAATAGATTCTACGCATCGTTTGGTATCGTTTCGCCTTTCTGCAGAGATGATGACGACAGATGTCAGGTCACTGAAATCGGGGCCATGCTCTTTGCCGTACTGATCTAAAGCTGTCTTTCGGTCCAGATTCAGCGAGTTGCCGTATCTATCAAGAAACGAGTATCTCTCGGCTATGTCAACAAGCATCGGCAGTTCCTTTCAAAGATTTACTCTACAAGCCTCCACAAATAATCTATTTTTTAAAGTTGTTCTAATAGGTCAAGATGTCATAAAGTCGAGAAAAATCACCCTGCGTTTAGGTATTCTTGCTACAAAAGAAAGCCCATAGCTGACTGAATATTTTCCAGTATACATTCTGTATACTGTAATATTTTGGCTTTCAGATTGTCAACAAGCACAGCAGTTATACAAAAGTGAAGCGAGGGACAAAATTTATATACAATATATGGGAGATGCTAAGGGAAAGGGCCTGAGGTCTTAGCAGCGGCTGAAATTATGTATAACCCCAAATCTGGCAACCGAATCCTGCTGAAAACATTTCCCATTTTAGAAGAGATCAAAGGGTGAAACTAATCAGAAGGCAAGAAAGGAAAAGCAAGCAGGACTCAATAAATCTGGTCTTCTCAGTCAACAGCATGGATGTTCTTTTTTTTACTATCTTTTTCCATGCTTATCATTTCCCTTTTTGTAATCACCTTATCCACAATACCATACTCCAGTGCCTCTTGGCCACTCATAAAGAAATCCCTTTCCGTATCGTTTCCTATCTTTTCTTCATCCTGGCCTGTGTGCAGGGCAAAAAGTTTATTGATGGCCCCTTTAAGCCTCATTATCTCCCTGGCCTGTATATCTATATCTGTAGCCTG
>JAUWZV010000064.1 GCA_030615105.1 Desulfobacteraceae bacterium | reverse complement strand
AGAGGTTCACGTCTCTTATTAAACCGGACAGCACCTTGAATGCGGTTGAAAAAACATGTCCCCAAAAAGGCAAATGGTCATTAACTACCCGTTAATAGAGGGCTTAAACCCAATTAGGTGAAAGTAAACCGGACAGTTGTGAGCATACATAATTAAATTTCAACTTCAACATGGCCTCTGTCTGCCAAAAGCAAAAGCTGCCTATTAGTAAAGATAATAGAAGGAGGAACATATAAGGGTTGCCAAAATCTACTATCTACACCTTAGGGACCAGTACCCATACTAAGGAAGAATTCCTTGAGCTTCTCAACTCCTATCACATTGAAACCGTGGTAGATGTGAGGAGTTTTCCTCAGAGTAGATTCGAGCATTTTAAAAAAGAGAATCTGGAAAGGATATTAAGTGAAAGGGGGTTCAACTACTTCTATTTAGGAAAGGAGCTGGGTGGATTTCGTAAAGGTGGTTACCTATCCTACACCAAGAGCTTACCCTATCAAGAAGGAATATCGCATCTGGAGCAGATTGGCAGAGAAAGTATTACAGCTTTTATCTGTGCCGAGCGATTTCCCTGGAAGTGTCACCGGCGATTCATCGCCTCAACACTGGAAGAGAAGGGATGGAAAGTGGTGCACATTATTGAGAAGGATAGGGTATGGAGATCAAAAAAACTCTATTTATCTTGATTTTATAAGCAAATTACCTTATAGGGATTAGATTAACAATATGATTTAGGTGCATACATGATAGAGCGATATACACTTCCAAAGATGGCCAAGGTATGGGAGCCCCATAACCGCTTTGCCAAATGGCTTCAGGTAGAAATTAGTGTATGCGAGGCAATGGCCAAAGAGGGGATGATTCCAAAGAAATCAGTCGAAAATATTAAGAAAAAGGCCAATTTCTCTATTGATAAGATCCAAGAGATTGAGGAAAAGGTAAAGCACGATGTTATTGCCTTTTTAACAAATGTGGAGGAGTATGTTGGCCCTGACGCCCGCTTCATCCACATGGGTCTTACATCATCTGATATCTTAGATACTGCCCTTGCCCTCCAACTTAAAGAGGCAATGGAGATAATCATAGATGATGTTCGCAATCTTTTAGATGTTTTGAAAGAGAAGGCCTTTGAGCATAAGAATACTGTAATGATTGGTCGTTCCCATGGCATCCATGCCGAACCCATAACATTTGGTCTTAAGTTAGCAGTATGGTACAGCGAGATGAAAAGGAACCTTACAAGAGTTGAACAGGCATTGGATGTGATAAGCTACGGCAAGATATCCGGGGCAGTAGGGACATTTGCCAATATCCCTCCAGGAATCGAAAAATATGTCTGCAATCATTTAGGTCTTAAGCCTGCGGAGATCTCTACCCAGATTATTCAAAGGGACAGGTATGCACAATATTTTACTGCACTGGCCATCCTTGCAGGCTCAATTGAAAAGATAGCCGTAGAAATAAGACATCTCCAAAGAACAGAGGTTGGGGAGGTGGAAGAGGCTTTTACTCCGGGTCAAAAGGGCTCATCTGCTATGCCCCATAAAAAGAACCCTATTGGTTCGGAAAATCTCTCAGGCTTGGCCCGGCTTGTTAGGTCCAATAGCATTGCTGCTATGGAAGATATGCCACTTTGGCACGAGCGGGATATCAGTCATTCGTCTGTGGAAAGGGTTATTGCGCCAGACAGCACTATCCTTATTGATTACATGCTCAATCGATTGACAAGGATGATAAAAAACCTCGTGGTAAACAAGGATACTATGGCCAGGAACCTTGAAAAACTAAAAGGCCTGATCTTTTCCCAGCAGGTGTTACTGGCCTTGATAGCCAAAGAGTGCTCCCGTCAGCATGCCTATTCATTGACACAAAGAATCTCTCTCCAAGCATGGAATACTGGGAACAGTTTCAAGCATCTCCTTTTAGAAGATTCCGCTATTCAAGAGTGGTTTGACAGCAAAGAGATAGAGGAGCTGTTTTCCTTGGACTATCACCTAAAACATGTGGAGGAAATCTTTGCCAGGGTGTTCCAAGAATAGGATCATTACCCTTAATTAATTCTTACAAGTGCACCGGGGTCTACTACACTCAAGTGGGACCTTTAAGATTGAATAGAGATTTCTATAAAAAATCAGCTCTGATAGGTATCACACTGTTGTTGCCTTTTCTTGTCTTTCCTCACATAGCAAGGGCTGCTATCACAGAACCAGTATCCTTAGGGACGCACGCAAAAATCCTTGTTCCAGATTCCTTGCTTTATTTCTCATATCAAAATCCTGGATACTTACTCCTGGTGGAAAAATCTACCCAAAAAGCCTACCTTTGCCAGATTTGTAATGTAGACTATCCTCTTAAGGTCTATGCTTGTTCTACTGGCGAGAATAGAGGGCCTAAGTGTGTAAAGAATGATAGAAAGACACCTGAAGGTATATATTTTATTACCAATTCATTTAAAGAACAAGAGCTGTCTTCTATATATGGAGTCCGGGCCTTTCCAATTGACTATCCCAATCCTTTAGATCGCATATTGGGGAGAAAAGGGTATGGGATATGGATTCATGGAACCAACCAGCCCCTTAAGCCACGCGATACCAACGGCTGCATTGTTTTTAGTAACAAGGATATACTCGAGCTTTCTCGATATATATCCGGGAGACATACACCGATCATAATAACCCAAAAGATCAACTTCATTGAAAGGAAAGGGCTTCAAAAAGAGGGGTCAGAACTCAAGAAATTTATTATGGAATGGTTAGAGACCTGGAAAGAGGGTCAAATTGATCGCTATATGTCCTTTTATCGTAAAGACTTTGATGCGCAAGGAAAAAATTGGCGTCAGTGGCGTGCCCACAAGAGGCGTTTAAGCAGGAAATACAGAACAGTAGATATAAAGATAGATGATCTACAGATATTAAGGGAAAATGGAATTGTTTTGGCTAAGTTTGACCAGACATACAGTGCAAGTGGATTTTTCAGCAATGGAGTCAAGAGATTGTATCTGCAGAAAAAGAGCCCTGAATGGAAGATCACCAATGAGTTTTTCAAGAAAGGAAAGGAGCTCGCACACAAGGCGCCCGCAAAGGTTCAGAGAGAGAAAGAATTATTAGCCATCACACGCCTAATATTTAACTGGCAAAGGGCCTGGCAAGAGAAGGATCTCCAAAGTTACATGACCATGTATTCAAGAGATTTTTTCTCTCTCGGACTCGATCGGGATGGGTGGAAAAGGCACAAGTCCGAAATCAACAAGAGATATAGCAGGATAAGTGTTGAAATCAGCAATCTTCATATAAGGCTGTTATCATTTGAAAGGGCAACGGCCCGCTTCGATCAAGAATACAGGTCCGATAAATACCATGATAAAGGGAAAAAAACGATTCAATTAGTTAAGAGGAATGGGAGATGGAAAATCAAGACAGAAACATGGGCTCCATCAAGCAGAAAAAGAGCAAGATAAAACGACGCCCTAAGAGCAAAGAGCGTCTAACAATCATGATCTTTAGGAAGGTTGGTAAGGTCAGGACAATTAGAATATCTTCCCACCTTATATTATGGGCCTTTTTATTCTTCCTCTTCTATATTGTGGGTACCATTTTCCTGACCAACGCCTACTTTGATGTCTATAGAACAAATAAAATGCAGGCTGAGAAAATCGCCAGGCTTACCAGCGAGCTTACAAAGACAAGGAAAAGTCTTGAGAGATCCAAACAACACATTGCCCTACTGGATGAATATATTAGGGAGGACCAGGAACAAACTCCAGAGCCAATGTCCACAGTTGACTATACTGAATCCTCTTTCCCAAAATTGGTGGATATAGATGATCTCAAGGTGACAAGAGATAGATCAACACTTCTTGTTAATTTCAAGATTGTCAATAAACAGTTAAATGAGGAACCTATAGGGGGGTATATCTTTGTCCTTGCAAGCGTGAAGGGTTCGGAGAAACCTGAAGCTTGGGTCTATCCCAGCTCACCGCTTAAAGATGGTTTTCCTTTAGACTATAGGAGGGGGCAGCGTTTTTTTATCCAGAGATTTAAGACAGTTACTGGCAAATATACCTTGAATAAATTAACCGATAATCCACTTATCTTGGAGATACTGGTATATGATAGAAACGGAATATTGATCTTAAAGAAGGTGGTTGAGGTATAGTATGGATCTTGGTCGACTGAGATCTGACATGAGTCTTAATTTCTTTCTTTTGATTCTTATCCAGGGCTTTGTCTTAATGTTTCCAGTTGATGTGCAGGCTAAGAAAGAGAACCTTGTATATTTCCCAAATACACCCTATGAATTAAATATATATAAGATTTACGGCAAGAAACCGGGAAAGACCTTAATGCTGATTGGCGGGATTCAGGGTAATGAACCAGGGGGGTTTCTCTCCGCAGATCTCTATGCAGACATGAGTCTATTGAAAGGCAATCTCATTGTTGTTCCTAGGGCAAATTTTTACTCTATCCTCCTGAATCAAAGAGGTCATCATGGGGATATGAATAGAAAATTTGCCAAAAGGCCTGAAAAGATGAGCATGGATGATAAAATTGTATCCATACTCAAGGAGCTCATTGCCGAGAGTGACTACCTCCTAAACCTCCACGATGGTTCTGGCTACTATTATCCCAAATATATAAGCAGGTGGCAAAATCCAAGGGCATTTGGGCAGTCCATTATCGCTGATTGCGAGGAGTATAAGATACCGTCCCAGAACAAGGTGCTAAAGCTAGGAGATATGGCAAGAGAGGTAATGAAGGAGATCAATCAGGAGATTACTAATGAGCTCCATAAGTTCCATTTTAACAACACCCGTACTGATGAGCCAAACAGCATACACCGGGAACAGTTAAAATCAGCCACCTATTATGCCCTTACCAAGCATCATATCCCTGCATTTGGGATTGAGACATCTAAATTTCTACCATCTATTGACCTGAAGGTCAGATACCACAATCTGGTTATCAATGCATTTATGAAGCTTTTTGATATTATGCCTGAACAGCCTGGGTTATTTCTAGACCCACCAGAGCTAAAATATTTGGTTGTGTCTATAAATGGTCAGACTCCAATTGTAATAAAAGATAAACAGCCAATGAATATCATGGCCGGTGATACCATTAACATTGCTCACATAGAGGCCAATTATGAGAGAGGGTTAAGTGTGGATATTCTTGGCTATGGTAGCCTGAATGACTTTCGAAAGGATTCCTCAATTTATAAGAATACCAGCCTGATTATTAGGAAAGACAACAAGGTATTTGCCCAGATACCTATACGAGTGAGTGAGGATAAAACAGCTAGCATAAGATCTCATAGAAAGAAAACGGTCTCCCATTTTATTATTGAGGTAAATGGCAGAAAACAACTCATTAAAAGTGGTGAAACCCTTGAGATTGTTCGGGGGGATATTTTAAAGATAATAAATATTTTACCAGAGAGCCTGTCAAAGCAACAGGGACTGATTGTAAACTTCAAGGGGTTTGTGGGAAACTGGAAGAATAATACCGGTGAGGACAGGGGATATCTGATCGATACGGTGAGTGATCTTCTTGAACGATACTCTATTCATGGGAAGAGAAAGATCTACAAGATTGTTGTATCCCATGGGAAGAGAATTCTGGGTAAAACGCTGGTGAAGATAGCCGAGCCATCATTTGAGTACATCATCATAAAACTTAATAATCAGACGTATGCCTTAAAAAACAGAGCTACTGTGTGTGCCTCTCTGAATGATTATCTCACAGTGGAGGCGGTAAAGAGCAACTTTGGGAAAGAAAATGAGATCAGCATAAGGGCCAACGGTGTTTTCCTCATACCTGGTAGGGCAAAAAGGATAAGGGATTTAACAGGGACAGAAGTGACTACATTAAGGATTGATCTCACTAGAGGGGAGCTCTTTATTGGGGAAGTATATATAAAAATCGGATGAGCTCACTTATAGACTTTAGACAGTTCAGTTTATTTGGCCAACTCAAGGATCAGAGCGTCAGCCCAGGGATCCGATTTTTTAACAACTACTTTTATCTCTTCCCCTGCTGAAAGCTCATGGCCAGTTGCTTTTGAAAGGTCAGCAACAAAGAGAAAATCAGTTAATATTATCAAATACTTATATTTTAGTTTTTGGAAAACAATAGCATCGAAATTATCATTGATACGTCCTGCAAGATATTTCAGTATCCAATACCTGGCCTGGTTCCTTTTCATCAAATCGATATCTCTTAATGTCTGCTGTATCAACATGTTCAGCTCTTTGAGCCTTGATTCTGTATAAACAGGCCTATTTTTGAGCAGGTATGAGTGGATTTGCCTTTGCACAAGCAGGTCCATATATCTTCTTAATGGGGAAGTTGCATTGGTGTAGACATCAACTCCGAGACCGCTATGTGGTTGCGTAATTGTATCTATAAAAAGAGGCTGAAGTTTGCGCCTTTGCTGAAATACATAATAGATATATTTAGATTCATCGATAAATAACCTTTCTTGAGGTGGTTCCTGGCTTCTATTAAGGATAGGCAGGGCTTTCTCAGAGGCAAATTTTGCTGTTAGCCAGTTATATAGAATCATACATTCTGAGACAATAATCTTGGAAGGGGTGTCCTGTCCTATGAGTCTAACTTGTAACTTAGAGTTATTGCCAAATTCAAAATGGAGCTCTGGAAGAGGAATGAGCATGGCCCCGTTAGCAAGCCTCTTTTGTCTAAGGGCCTGGGCCAACTGGTAGAGGGCCGAAAAAATTGGCTCTTCTTTATATACTGCATTTACATGATCATATGTAAGCTGTTTTTCTATTCTTACAATGGTAGGCATAAAACGATAATTCTTAATGTTCCAATCCCTATCAAAATCTACAAATAGAGATATAGCCAACCTGTTAGAACCTTTTACCAAACTCAATGCATTGTTCGAAAGGCTTGAAGGGAACATGGGGATCTGATTAACCGGAAGGTAGATTGAGCTTGCTCTATTAGAGGCCTCCCTATCTAAGTGTCCATCAACCTTGATAAATGGGGTTAAGTCGGTGATATGAACACCGAGCCTATAACCTTCCCCAATAGGCTCCAGGCTTAATGCATCATCAAAATCCCTGGTATTTGGCCCATCAATGGTAAAGATAGATAGATCTGTCAAGTCTTCCCGACCCAAGGGGTCTATCTCTTGTCTCATTACTATATCTGCCTCTTTAAGGGCGGGCTCACTGAAATCAGTCCTGATTTTAAACCTATGAAGATCAAGATTCTCGTCTTTATCCCATATATTCAGCTTTACTAATAGATGGCGTGCATGATCTATATCCTTGATTCCAGCACGGGAAAACATTTCCTTACCCTGCTTAAAATCCGGGGCATCCTTTCCATAAAGGGCGAGTTGAATGAGTATTTCAACAATCTTTTCCTTTAGGGGTGGGTCCTCAGGATGCCTATTATTGACCACCTCCTTAAGGAAGTTTGCTCCTTCTTTTATCTCTCTTTCTCTTAATTCAGCTGCATCTCTGGCCTTTCTTATCTGTTTCACCTTATCTGGACTGTTGGGGATAAAATAGTCATCTTTCATTTTAAAGAAGACCCTGTCAGCAAAGAGGGCCCTGACCAGAGCAGATATATGATCATCGGTGACATCGTTGCCAAAGGAAAGCTGAGCAAGATATTTATAGGTAAAAGTCTCATGTTCCTCATAGGTGAGCTCCCACAGATCTTGAACGGAGACCTCTGTCATGTAATCCATACGCCTCTTCTCAAGCACTTCCAACTTCTTTAGTAGTTCTCCCCTTGGCCTGGAGATGTCCAATGTGGTAAATGAAATGAGGAGGGTCCTTTTGGGAGATATACTCACCTCATGGTTAGATAGTGTTAGAAGCTGCAACTTACTTACCCTATCTTTCAGGCAGACAGATAGTACGATCTCCCTCTGATCAATGTATTCAATTATCTTTCCCTCAGCCATAAAAGGTCTTTAACCCGCCTTTTCTTTTTCTACTTTTTTTAACCTCTTCCTTCCATCCGATTCTTTTTTTGACTTTTTTTCTCCGTGTAAGGTCTGGATCCCTTTCTGCTCTTAAAATAAAGGATCCTGGAGCTATTTCCATTTCTTTCTCTAAGGTTTCTTTCCTGTGAGGTGGCTCTTTAGGCAATGGTGGGCCGCTAATGAATTGAACAGGAACACTATCTGCCAGATAGATAGATTCACCAAAAGGGTAAAAGGTTATCCCATTCTCAATGGCTGCTCCTGCTCTTATCTCTAAGATAATGGGCTTTTGATCTGACCTGCTCGCTATCCTGATGGCAAGATCTCTGTCTGTTGTCATCACTACATATTCATTCGCTCCTGGCAATAGACCGGAATTAAGAATATATGGATATGCCTTTCTTTTGACGCCCTTAAATAGGATCTTTGGAGGAGGAGTAAGATCTTTCTCCTTATTTACCGGGCAAAAGTTCCGCTGAGTAGATCTGATCCTTTTGCCATCAATCTCAAAAAGGCCATCCCTATCATTTAACAGAACCTCTTTTAAATGGGATTCTCGAACATAGGTCATATTGGGCTCTTCATTAATAGCCTTCAGAAACTCTTTAATGGTTATATATCCCTCTTTCTCCGGAACAAGGCCAAATTCATCCGGACTGTTTCCCAATATGTATCTCATTAAAAGAGTTAGATTAACTAACTTTCTTTTATTTTTTTTAGCCACACAGTTACTTTGTTAAATTGTTACTATTCAGCCACTAAGACACGAAGGCACCAAGATTATAGTATAATTTTCATAATGGAATCTTCCCTTGCTGATGGGAAAATTTAAATTTTTTTTTACTTTGTGTCTTGGGGACTTGGTGGCAGAATAGTTATGTCAAATTTATATTTCTACCTTGCTCAACTGCTGTAAAACAAATTCCCTGATCTGGGAAGGTTTAGGTAAGGAGTACTCTAAATGGCCTTTGGAAACAAATGGCACTAAGATCTCTTCCTCAACACCTCCACATGAACACCTTCCTGGCCTTTCTTTCACAGGGCAAAGCCTTGTATTAAAACACTCCTTACATCGTAAGACACTCTTTGAGCCTGACATCTTTCCTCTTTTGGCTATAGGATGACCATCTATCTCTATTATATCCATTGAAAAGTCTACTACCGGGGCAGCACTTATTGCAGTTCCAACACCATAAGCATCTGCAAGTGGATTGTACCTTTCGATATCTCTTTCATCAATTCCACCACTCAGAAAAATTTTTACCTCCCTGTATCCTCTGAGATCAAGCTCCCATCGCACCTCTTTCATGATCTCCAGGAAATCCCCTCTTCTGCTCCTTGGTGTATCAAGCCGGACGGCATAAAGTTTATCACCTAATTCTCCTGCTACATTAATAGCTTCTATCTTTTCGTCATTAAAGGTGTCTATCAGGCTTACCCTCTTCACCTTTGATTCGATTACCTCATCAAATGCCTTTGTGGCCTTTACTGTATCACCTATAATTAAAATGAGTGCATGAGGCATTGTCCCTACCGGCTCTTTTCCAATGAGTTTGGCCCCAGGAACAGCAGACACACCGTCGCAGCCCCCTATATATGCATTTCTCTCTATCAATGGAACTATTGTGGGGTGACTCCTGCGGGCGCCAAAACTTATTACCTCTTTCCTGCCCGCTGCCTTTTTACACCTGGCAGCCATTGTAGCTATACCAGATGCCTGGCATATAAGACCAAGGAACGTTGTCTCATATTGGCCGAAGTCAAGATACTTTCCGCTGATCTCCATTACAGGTTGTATAGTATCAAATATAGTTCCCTCTTTCATCATCCTGACATCAACTGGAAGATCTTTTAGGACCTCAGCACATTCCTCAACCCCTGCAAGTACTGCCCAGTGCCAGTTTGACGGGAAATTATGGGCTATAAACTCCGCCCTAACATGCAGATCTATCCCTTTGGCCTCTAAGATCTTCTTTGTTCTCTCAAAATAGATATCAGTAACCCGCCCTTCCTTAATCTCTTTCCAGGTGGCTGTATGTGGCAAGATTGGTATACCTCCTTTATAAAATCAACGTAATCCAAGGCTTTAAGATTTATGAAATAACTTGAGATTATTATACTGTTGTGGGCTACATTTAACATATATTTTACAAACTTTCCAAAGATAAATTTTTTCCCTTTCCGAGATTAATTTTAACTGATTTGTTAATCACTAAACTGGAATTTAATCAGTCAAATCTTTTGGCTAAGTGCTTCGATTCACAAATACGGTGACGTATTTTGACGACTTGTTTAAAAAATGTTGCTCACTCAGCACTAAGTCCTGAGTAAAGAGTAAATAAGTTCGTAATCGAACTTATGAATCGAAGGACTAAGCTGAATAAAATTTTCTTGACAAAAGAAGAATGTGATAATAATTTTTGTAGACAATAGACAATTCACCTCTCTTAAAGTCTAAAAATGGCTTATTTCAAAGATATACCAATACCTTCTTACCAGCTACCAAATAATTATTTCAATATGATTAAACGTTTTGGAATTTCAATAAGTTATTGGAATCAGAGAACTTTTGATGGCAGTTGATTTGTACCTGCCTGCCATTGCTCTCGCTCAGGCCCTGCCCGACGGACGGCAGGCGGGGAGGCGGGCGGGCCATCCACATGGAATAATGGGAGGGTGGGTAGCAAAAATTGAATATTGGTAATTGTCGATTGAATATTGATGTTGGAAATTCACAATTGTCAATAGTCAATATTCAATAGTCATTTAATTAACCCATCATCCCAGTCCTGCCTTAAGGTTCTGTGGGAGATAAAATCTTAAATAGAGGGGAGGTGATATATTAATAAAATTGAATAAAAGGATAGGATCAGGTAATTATTAAGGAGAAAAAACATAAATAAAAAAAGGAGGGGTGAATATGAAGCACATCATTTTCTTTATTATATCAATGATATTGGGTGGGATATTACTTGTATCCCATGCAACTATGGCCATTGCCGCGGGAAAGATAGGGGTCATTGTGGTGGATGTCCAGGGTGATTTCACCACGTGGAAGAAGGGCTCGTTGGCAGTCAATGGCACAGACAAGGCCTTTGTTGAAAAGGTTCAGAAGGCAACAGAGACCCTCAACAGGGAGGGATATCTTATCTTCGGCACCCAGGACTGGCACCCTGCAGACCATATATCCTTTTATACCAATCATCCTGGGAAGAAGGCCTTTGAGGTTATCAAGATCGAGGGAAGGACTCAGGTCCTCTGGCCCCCTCATTGCATTCAGGGAACGGAAAATGCAAAGGTTCTTGTGGACAATAATCTTTTCCTGGCCGTTGTGCAAAAAGGTAGGGATACAAGATATGATAGTTACTCTGGATTTATGGACGATGGTGGAGCCAAAACGGAGATGGACCAGATCCTGAAGAGAAATGGGATCCAGAAGCTCATTGTCTATGGGATAGCAACCGATTACTGTGTGAAGGCAACGGCTATAGATGCGGCTGATGCAGGATACAAGGTCTTCGTTGTAGAGGATTTATGCAAGGGAGTGGCACCCGATACCTCGGCAAAGGCATTGAAAGAGATGAAAAAGAAGGGGATAACCACCCTAAAGGAGCTCGACCTTCAAAAGATAAGGTGTTTCTAAGGATCAAGCAAGACAATTCAGTAAAAAGAAGGCTGGCTATGAAAGTGGTGGGGCCAGCTCAAATAAGCTCTTGGAGAGGGGGTGGTAGCAAAAGAAAGAAATGAACAGGTGAGGTTAATGACATAAACTTTTTTAAGGGAGGAGAAGCGATGAAAAAGAAGATGTTTATAGTTTCTTTAGTAGCTTTGCTGGCAGGCAGTCTATTATTGGTTGTTAGCAATAATTCAGCAGCACAGTCTAAGATGCATATAAAATTTAGCACCTGGCACCCTCCTGTAGCCAGAGAGGTTAAGACTGTTTTTATACCGATGCTGGAGGAGTTGAAAAAGAGGAGTAATGGCAGGATAACCTACACCATGTACGCTGGTGGCGCCCTGGGCAAAGGGCCGGAGCATTACGATATTGTGGCCAAGGGACTATCTGATATGGGCTATTTTACAGCGACTTGGACACCGGGGCGTTTTCCTCTCAGCGATGTGCTCTCACTGGCTGCCTGGGTGAATGGTAAAGACATTGGTGTTGATATAGGGAATGCGATGTATAAGCGTATCCTTAACCGGGAATTCCCGGGTGTGAAAATGATCGAATTGAACGGATGCATCCAGGCCTTCTTATGGACCAAGAAGCCTGTGCGTACTCTTGAAGACTGCAAAGGACTCAGGATAAGGACCCCTGGGGGTCACCAGACGAATTATATTAAGGCATTAGGGGCGGAGCCGGTATTCATGCCACTTGGTGCAGTATATCTGGCTATGGAGACAGGTACTGTAGATGGAATAGTTACCTGTCCACCATTGGTCCTTGCCTTCAAGCTCTTTGAGGTTGCAAAGCATGGGACGATCGCCACCTTCGGTTGTGTCACTGAAGGCGTGATAATGAACCAGAAGAGCTGGGACAGGACACCGGCTGATCTCAAACCTATCATAGAGGAGGTATGCTCAAATCCCTTCCGCACCAGTGGTGGATTGACTCGAGATGTCTACAAGGTCATGATGAAGGAGATAGCTAAAAAAGGGGTAGAACTCTATAACCTGCCTAAAAAGGAGGAGAATCGCTGGTTCATGGGATTTCAGGATATGACGAGAAAGTGGGTTGCAGATTTAGAGAAGAAGGGGCTTCCGGCAAAAAAGGTAGTGAAGATGTACAGCGAGGAGGCCGAAAAGAGGGATGTAAAATGCGTAGCATGCCCGCCCGAATGGAAATAGTTATTAACTTACTGGGATCAAATTACCACCCCCACCCTGCCCTCCCCCCTGCCCGCTTGTGCCTCGCAGTGGCAGGCGGGCTTCACGGGGGAGGGTTTGCCTGCCCGCCATCGCTCTCGCTCAGGCGAGGCGGGTTTGGGAGGGGGTGGAAAAAGGAAACTCCTATACAATCGAGTTAAGCAATGGGATGGTTGACTACAATCAAGAAGGGGATACAACGCATAAATTATTACCTATGTTTAGTGGGCATGTTTCTGCTTATCCCTATGATGTTGCTTACTGCGGCTGATGTGATAGGCCGGGCCGTATGGGCCCGGCCTATCCCCGGCGCAGTAGAGATATGCAGTTACATGTTAGCCATTTTTATTCTATTAGGTGTTGCCTACACGCACCAGGTGAAAGGGCATGTTCGCGTATCAATGCTTGTATCTCGACTCCCCGAACGGGCAGGGCTAATCCTTGATTCAATGACCACCCTTCTCAGCCTGTTCATACTTTCCATACTGGCATGGCAGGGCTGGGTGGTAGGAATCGAAGAACGAACGGTTTCAGACATGCTCAGAATCCCCCAGTTGCCTTTCAGGCTACTTGTCTCGGTAGCAGGTGTCTTTCTCTGTTTGGAACTCCTGATTGATCTTTCAACTTCTGTGGGAAAACTGGTGAGGAGATAACCTTGGACCCAGTAATTGTCGGTGTCATCGGAACGATTTTAGTATTTTTTCTACTATTCCTGGGAATGCCCATTGCCTTTTCGTTGATGCTTGTGGGCTTTGCGGGAATTGCATATTTGACATCCTTAGAGGCAGCGCTACCTGTAGCCGCACGGACGGTATACGAGGTCTCTGCTTTTTACCCCTATACGGTCATACCGCTCTTTATAGTTATGGGAGGATTTGCCGGTAGCTCTGGGATGACTCGAGATTTGTACGGAACATTTGATAAATGGTTCCGGAAGTTACCAGGGGGGCTGGCGATTGCTACGATTGGTGCATGTGCCGGGTTTGCTGCTGTCTCCGGTTCTTCAGTAGCTACAGCAGCCACCATGGGGACCATCGCTGTTCCGGAAATGAAGCGCTTTAACTATCACCCAAGGCTTTCTACAGGGAGTGTAGCTGCTGGTGGCACACTGGGTTTTCTTATTCCGCCAAGTATTGGGTTCATTGTTTATGGTATGATGACGGAGCAGTCTAT
>JAUWZV010000043.1 GCA_030615105.1 Desulfobacteraceae bacterium | reverse complement strand
GCCTTTAAAGAAATAGTAGAGAATGCTGAGAAGGTAACAGAAAAAGAGAAAATTTTAGGAACCCTTATTTCACCTATGGCAATAAAAGGGCAGGAATGCATCATCGGGATGATCCGGGATGCCCAATTCGGCCCTGTTATCATGTTTGGCTTAGGGGGTATATTTGTTGAGGTCCTGAAAGATGTTTCCTTTAGGGTGGCTCCACTAGCGGCGGAAGATATTGATGAAATGGTCAAAGAAATAAAAGGCTATAAAATCCTAACCGGAATAAGAGGGGAAAAACCAAAAGATATTGAGGCCATAAAAGGTATACTAACAAAGCTCTCTGAGATCGCAATAGACAATCCTGAAATAAAAGAGATTGATCTAAACCCGGTTATTGTCCATGAGAAGGGTGCGTCCATTGTGGACTCCCGGGTAATTCTTGGTTGACTCTGTTTCAATGTTCACAACTGTTCAGGAGGCCACCAAGGCACCAAGCCCGCCCTGGTGCAAGTACCTGAATATCATATTGGCTCTGCATTATTTATCAGATGAATTCTATTTATAAATTCATTGCAAGCCAGGTCTGGGCCAGGGACACAAAGGATAGACCTGCCCGCCATCGCTCTCGCTCAGGCGAGGCGGGCGGGTATGAGTTTTGCTCCCTTATCTGAAAAGGAAGAACATATTGCAAGAAAAATAGTAGATGCGGCATATGCTGTACATAAAATATTAGAACCAGGTTTGCTTGAAAAAGTATATGAAGTCTGTTTTTGTCATGAGCTTTCTAAAAGAGGGTTAGAATATCAAAGGCAAGTAGATATCCCGATATTATATGATGGTATAGTCTTTGACGAAGGCTTACGCTTAGATGTTTTGGTGGAAGATCTCATTATTTGTGAACTGAAAGATGTGGACGAAATGAATCCTGTGTGGGAAACACAGATACTTAGCCACCTAAAATTGACCGGTAAGCGCCTTGGTTTTCTTATTAATTTTAATGTGCCTAAGGCTCATTAATGTGCCCCTTATCAAAAAGGGTATTAAAAGAATAATTCTCTAATCTTAGTGCCTTTGTGCCTTAGTGGCTGAATAGTTATCAATTTGCTTAATTAAGGAAGGAGTTAAAAATGGATTTTGAATGTATTATTTATGAAAAAGAGGAAGGAATTGCAACGATTAAATTAAATAGGCCCAAGGTATTGAATGCCATGAATAAACAACTATGGCTTGATTTTCAGGTGGCTTTAGAGGATGTTAAAAATGATCCTGAAATAAAGGTCTTGATTATTACAGGAGAAGGAAGGGCATTTTCTACTGGAGCGGATTTAAAGGATTCAAAGGACAGGACCATAGAAGACTATCGAGATTACCTGGTCGAGCTTCAGGAAACCTCACGAAAGATTATTCGATTTGAAAAACCGATAATAGCTGCGATCAATGGTTATGCATTAGGATCAGGATACGAGCTGGCCCTTGCCTGTGATATCCGGTTAGCTGCAGAAGAAGCAAAGATTGGCTCCCCGGAGGCCAGGGTTACATCCTCAGTTACCGGTGGAGCTTTGAGATTGGTGCAGGATCTGATAGGTCCGGGAAAGGCCAAGGAGCTTCTTTTTACATCGGATTATATTGACGGGAAAGAGGCAGAAAGAATAGGTCTTGTTAATAAAGCCGTCCCTCTTGATCAACTTATGGAAAAAGCCAGGGAAATGGCAAAAAAAATTGCAGAAAATTCTGCCTTTTCTATTAAGATGATCAAAAGGGGTCTTAATATGGCACGGGGTGAAGTAAGCCTCGAGGCATTAATGGACTTTGAAATCGAGGCCTGTCTGGCCTGTGTTTTTACAAAGGAAAGACAGGACTCTCTAAAAGAATTCGAGGAGAGAAAGCGATAGTTTACTCAAACCACATAATTTGACTGGACCCTTTACCTACATGAGACCACTTTCCTTTTTGTGCAGCCAGAAAAAGGCTCTGGCCTTGTACCTGCATATCAGTCAAACACCAATCAATGTCCCTGGTCCTCCATACCGGAAAAAGGCTGGAGTCTTCTATCCTGTAAGCAATCAGGTTGGATTTAGTATAGACCCTGAGATTTTGCAGAAGTTTTACCGGGGATATGTTTTTTATGGCCAAAATCTCTTTTTTTCCATCTCCGTCAATATCTGTTATTACAAACCTACTGTTAAAAGAAATCATGGGTGGCAGATCCCCTTCACTGCCTCCTTCTTCTAACCTGATGGCATTATTGGTGCCTCCAAGTTTCTTGTCACCGCTCCATATGATGTCACCCTCCTGGTCCCATACACAAAGATTGGATTGTTCTCCTAAACCAGGCTCTCCTAAACCAAGCCATTCCGGGGCCCCATCCTTATCAAGGTCAAAAAGGGCTAACGTATAAAACTGGCCTCCCTTGAGTTCAGGCAGTTTTTCCCTTTTTTTCAATTTCCCCCCTTTTTCATAATTCATAACATATATTCTGCCGCTGAAAAACTCGTCAACTTTTGAGTCTTGAAAGAGCAGCAGGGGTTTGCTTGAAGCAGGGTCCTTTACTGTCTGCAGGTGCCCTGTCCTGCGATCAAGCCTTTTAAACTCTCCATTCCATTCCAAAACAGTGCTCCGGGCCCTCATACCATAACGGCTTACCAGATAGATCTCTGCCCTCCCGTTATTATCCACATCGCCTGCACTGACTTTAATAAAATCCTCGCCAAGGCCTGCCTTTAGGCTGTCCTTTAAGGCAAAAGATGCTCCGCGGATTGTATAAAGGAGCAATTTCTTCCTTCCCAAAACAAGCAGCTCAACTCCTCCCCTGCCATCCAGGTCTCCCATATCAAAGGCCATGACCGTCATACCTATTGATATCTTACCTGTTGGTTTGAAAGCCTGGTATTCCCTGGTAGGCTTAAAAAAAAGACCCTTTTCTAAGGCTACTGGCATCTGTTTATCTTCTTCTACCTTTGAAAAGATGCCTTTTGCCGTGTGTGGTTTTGATAAAACAGTAGCCTTTTCTTCTATTGTGCGGGCGGGTATTTCTTTTCCTTCAATTATTGCCCTCAAGCGATATGCCAGATCAGATAGTTGGGGAATGAAGTTGTCTTCATCCACGGCCTTTGATACCCTTGTCAATCTGGATCCGCTTTCACCTATCTCAAGAAGGGATAGATCCAGACTATAGCCACCGCCTATGGAAGTAATGCTCCCAAAGATGGCATAATCTGCCTTAAGGCCCCTGGCCAATTCCTCGGCCCTTTTTTTGGATGTTATCCCCTCCCTTTCCTTTTCATTCAAAAGGGACATGTATTTTTCATCACGTATAACCTCTATATCCCCTCCGGAGAGGCGGGAGATGAGCATGTTGTTAACCCCGTGCCGGAGATAGGACTTAGATTGATCGGCATAGATTTCCAGGGGAAAAATGACCAGTGTCTTTATGGATGCCTGGGACGACAAAGGAGGGGAGAAGATAAGGGATAATAGAAATAAGAGCAGGATTTTACCAAAAATATTAAAGATTTCTCTGGATTTTGAAGAAATTTTATCAATCATGGTTAATCCATATATTAACGGGAATATCTCATCTCAGCAGGGTAATGATAGTTACGATCACACCTGTCTGCACAATCAAAAGACCAGTAACCCACTTTATGATCCCTGGTTTTGCCTCTGCTATCTCCTTCTGCAGGGTAAGTCTTGCCTGCTCTATATCCTTCTTTAAAGCAAGCTTGGTTACCTCCAGATCTCCTTTTGTGGAAATCTGCTCCATGGGGACGATGCGGTGCTCAAGCTCATCCACTATCTCGGATAAGACCTTTGCCTTGGTCTCATCATCTCTGAATGCTTCATAGACCCTGTCAGAAAGTTTAAACGGGGCTTTAAACCCTCCTCAAGCTTAGTGGTTTTATTATACTCCAATAAATGGCCAGACATTCTTTCTAACAGGGTAAACCTTTATGGCTAAGCTCATTATAAGCCTTTTAGCTTCTATTATTAAAGATTCAAATAATTATTCTAATTTAGCTTTATTATTTATCCTCTGTCAATATTAAAAGGCCCTCTTTCAAAATGAAAGAAGGCCTTTTTTATCATAGGGCCAGCAATTATAATGGCCCTGTTTAAAGGTTTTTTAGAAGTGAATCTTCCAGACGGCTCCGTAATAGAGCATATCACCTTGCTCTGTCCCTACTCCTGCAACCGTGTTAGTATCCTTGTCGATTACACCTATTTCAGGGGATATCGTAAAACCTTTTGCAATGGTGATTGGCAGCATGGCATAATAAGCACAGGCATCGTCTTCATAGGTTCCAGGTCTGTCAAGTTCATACTCAGCGGCACCATAGCCTATCTCAAAACTCACCGTATTGCTCAGCTTCATGCCAGCAGTTACTGCATAGCCAAGGCCATCCACATCTTTTATGCTATCTGATCCAGCATCATAGAATGCAGAAAATCCACCTGTGTAATATAAATCCCCCCACTCTTTGGGGTTCTTGGACTGCCAGACTTGGCCTTTAAGATAGCCAGGCCCTATTGCGGCTTTCACAGTGAGACCATAAACCCAAGACTCAATGTCGTAGCCCTTGTCAGTAGCCAAAACGACCTCATCATAGCTATTATACCCAAAAAATGGCACAAAAGATATTTGACCAAGTTTTAAAGCATAGGTGGCCTCTATTTTGGGGAAGGTGGTGTCAGTCTCACCAGCACCGGAACCAGTTCCTGTAAGAGCAGAGGCTGGTTCCACCAAAGCCAATGTAAGCCCTCCAGTTGTAAGCCTTATCTGGGCCTGCCGGAGATCTCCAACCCAAAAACCGTAACCTCCCGCGGTACCGCCCGCGTGTGATTGACCACAAATAGTGGCATTAATATAAAGAGGCGACCATGTATGGCCAACGAGAAGGCTTCCGCCACCAAAGTCCCAGGAACCCCACCACTGTCTGTACATGCTGGCGCTCAAAGGCCTTATTTCTATATTAGCGGTCATATTATCCCACTTGAACTTGGCACCAAAGCGGCTGGTAGCATTATCATTCAAATCCCAACGTAGATCGGTATCATCGTAAGAATATCCAGCATTATATTCTTTTGAGTCCTGTTCAATAAAGGTGTCCATCCACACCCTACCATAAAAACTAACCGATTTTTCAGCAGCCATGGCAGGTACAGTGAATGCAACCATTAGTGCAACAGCTGAAAGTAAAACAAATAATTTTCGCATAACTCTTTCCTCCTAAAAAATTAAATTTAAAAACAACATTTAAAACAACCTTAAAAAATAAGCTCTCCTCTCATTCACCTCCTTTCTTTCTAAATTTTTGGAACCCCTATGGCTCCTTTATAAAAACCTGCTGGTAAAAAACAATCAAGCTCATTCTTTTTTTACCCGCAGGTTCTTAGCTAAGCCGACATATATAATACCAGCCAGGGCAAATACACCAATTATTATTAAAGAAGCAGCAAAGTAATTCATTTTATTACCTCCCTGGCATTTGGAAAGGTTGTCTTTTTGCTTCTCAGTTCTGATTATGGCCATATTTACCTTGATAGTATAGGAATTTCCTTTTTTTGGACAGGATAGACCCGCCCGCCATGCGAGCCCGCAAGGCGAGGCGGGCGGGCAGGATGCTCAGGATATATAAAATATATTGAAATCTTGTTAATCGTGTTAATCCTGTCAAAAAAGTTCCGCCGTAGGCGGCTAAGTTCTTTCGTTTCTTTGTGTTCGTGGACTATTAACACCCTATGATGAAAATGTCAAGGTTTTTTTGGACAATTCTAAATAATTCAGCGCAAAGAGCGCGGAGAAAATATTTTTTATATGAAGTCAAAAGATAGATTTAACGTGTAATACCAAGTTGCTTTCAAACGGCTACTATTTATAGACGTCATTGCGAACGAATGGGGAGCCCCGCTATGCGGGACCGCTTCGCCTGCCCCGCCCCGTTCCGGGTCGGGACGGGGAAGGCGAAGCCGATGGCGGGCAGGCTTCACTCCTCGCAATGACAGGATTGCAACTTGGTATAAGTAAGAATTTTGTCTTGACTTCACTTTTCATATATGTGTCTTGTATGGGGAATCAGATTCGGTTTTAACTAATGAGAGGAAAATGAAAAAGAAGAAACTGATCTCATTCGATTTAGATAGTACACTGGTTGATCCCACCTATACAACCTTTGTATGGGAGATTGGTATTCCTCAGCTTTATGCAAAAAAATATAATATTAGCATCTCTGAGGCTAAATCCATAGTGATTTCCGAATACAAAAGGATTGGTGATTCTGCCTTAGAATGGTATGACATTAAATACTGGTTTAAATACTTTAGGCTTCCTGGAAGGTGGGAAAATCTCTTGGAGGAACACAGGGATAAAATCCGGCCATTCCCTGAAGTTAAAGAGGTGATGGAGGATCTGGTTCAATACTTCGAGCTTATTGTTACATCGAATGCGGCAAGGGAGTTTGTTGAAGTTGAACTTAAAGAGGCAGAAATTGAGGATTATTTTACCCGAATATTTTCTGCCACAACTGATTTCGGGCAGGTAAAAAAGACACCCCAATTTTACAGGCGAATATGCGAGATCATGGGGACAAGTCCATCAAATACTATCCATGTGGGAGACCATTATGAATTCGACTATGTAGTCCCGAAAAGTTTAGGGATGGATGCATATTATCTTGATAGAGATGGAAAGAGACCTAAAGACAGCTTTACTGTAAAAAATCTAAGGGAGTTTGCTGCTCTGATTAAAAATTTATAATGTCGGTAGCCCGTTGTCATTAGTTAACAGTAAAGCCTTCACGTTTAGCTACCAGGATGAGTCTATTGTCAAAACTCATTATCGGCATTCTTGAAGGGTCTTCCTGGGTCGCCACCAAGACTGCAGCGAGCTGCATGGCATCTGCTGCCCTTAAATGGTGTACCTGCAAAAGCCGTAGTGCTCTATCTTTTACCTTCGGAACAGAAATAATCTCAAAGGCCATATCAAAAAAATCATTCATCCTTTTCTTTGCCGAATAAAAATCAACTTCTTTTAGAGCACCTTCTCGAAATCGTCTACATAAAGCACTGAATACCTCAACTTTACTCATTGTCCAGACCAAAACCCCTTGATCGGCCTGAAAAGTCTTGATGCATTGTTCTGTTTCTTTTTCAAGCACCAGGAGGGGTACAATTGCTGAGGAATCCCAGAATCTCATCGTCCTTTATCCCTTTCCTCCAAGAGCGCATCTAAAACTCCACAGGTATTCCCCTGAGATGATATCAACTGGTCTATACTCAAAAAACTTGAAGGAACCTCAGTCTTCTTGGGTGGAGCAACAATCCCCAGATCATACATCTCTTTTACCCATGAGGCTCCCTTTTTGCTGTCAGGCGTATTTCCTATGCCCACAATTCGAGCTAATGGCGTTTTTCTGTCAACAATTTCAACTTCCTCACCGCCCTTAACGAGCCTGAGGTAGTGGCTTAACCGGTTTTTTATTTCTGTCACATTCGCCTTTATCATGAAATACCTCCTTGAAACATGCTGATTTGATTATATTAAATATATGGCTATAATAGCCAGATAATAAAGGCCTGTCAAGTCATTAGTGAACATATTCCAATTGAACAGTTGACAGAAATCTATTTAATCCTCTATTATCATCCACAGGTGTGAGCAGGTAATAGAGGAATATTAAAAGATGGAATCCAAACTTGTTGAAAAGATAAGTCTTTATTTTAATAACCGTAGCGAAGTGATAGCTGTTTACATTTTTGGTTCCTATTCCAAGGGCCGGCAGCAGAGGGGCAGCGACATTGACTTGGCCATTCTCATCGATCGAGATGATATCTCTCGTCAGAATGAGCTAAGAAGACAATATATTATTGAGCTGAGCCGTATACTGCGAAAGGATTTACATTTAGTCATTATGAATTCTGCAGGCGAAGATATCCTTGCTCAGATTTTCAAATACGGCCAATGCATCCTTAACCAAAACCCAGACCTTCTTACTCGTTTTAAAATGATCACCTATGCAATGATCGCAGACTTTGCCTATCACAAAAACCTGATGAAAAAAGGCTTTACCCGAAAACTGTTTAGAGAAAAGCAATGATTGATAAGGATGTCATTTTAGCTAAATCTCATAAGGTGGAATACCATCTCCGCCGAATAAAGGAAAAGAGGGAAATAAGTCTGGATAAATTTCTTGATGATCTGGACTACCAGGAGAGTATATTGTTCAATCTACAGATGGCAGTTCAAAATTGCATTGATCTCGCAGCTCACATTATCAGCGACGAAGAACTGGGAATGGTAGGCAGCACCAATGAAATGTTCTATATTCTTGAAGAAAACAACTATATAGATAGAGACTTGTCAGAAAATATGGTTGCGGCGGTGGGTTTTCGAAATCTTATCGTCCATGAATATGGCAAGGTTGATCTTAAGCAGGTATACCATATTGTACATCATAACATCGATGATCTGGAGCATTTTGTTAAAGCAATTGTTAAAAAATGCGGCATTTCATAATCACGATTCTTAACTCACCCCTCAGAGCATAAATGCTTTTTTCAAGGATTTTTTGATTTTAAAACGTGGGTCAAATTATTCAAGGCGAAGCATGACATAGACATTGTGAGCTCAATCAGAGCCAATAGGCTTATAGGAAGTGATTACGATTCAAGGAATGCCCTATATCCTCTATATGTCATGTAGATATCCCCTTTGTGTACGATCTCAAATGGGGAGTGCATAGAGAGAACCGGGGGACCGCAGTCAATAATCTGCATGCCGTAAAGGGCAAGGAATTTTGCTACTGTGCCACCACCACCTTCATCTACCTTTCCGAGTTCCCCTGTCTGCCACACCACCTTTTTTTCATTAAACAGGTTTCTAAGCCATCCTACATACTCGGCATTGGCATCGTTGGCACCGTATTTTCCTCCTGCTCCTGTAAATTTGGTCAGACATATCCCATAACCAAGCCGTGCAGCATTTCTCTTTTCATGGAGATCCTGAAAATCTGGATCAAGGGCGCCATTTACATCGGCTGAAAGGGCCTTTGAGTTCATTAGAATTTTGTGAATCTCATGGTAAAGGGGTTTCTTGCGATTGGCTATCATGAGATCTGCCAGGAAACTTTCTAAGAATCTGGATTTGGCTCCGGTTGCCCCATCACTTCCAATCTCTTCTTTATCAACAAATAGAATTAGGGCTGTCTTCTGTGGATTCTTTATATCCATTATGGCCTTTAAACTTGTAAAGACACATGATCGATCATCTTGCCCATAGGCACCGGTCAGTCCCCTGTCCCATCCAACGTCCCGTGCCTTTCCAGCAGGAACAACCTCAAGTTCAGCACTTATAAAATCCTCCTCAATAAGGCCGAATCTCTCGTTCAAGAGGTTTAGGATTGCCAGCCTGAATCTATCTTTTGTATCTTTATCTCCAAAAGGAAGGGAGCCAACCATCAGATTAAGCTTTTCCCCAACAAAGGCATCTGAAACCTTTTTATCGGACTGAACCTTTTTTGCTAAATGAGGGAGAATGTCGCCCACAGTAAATACAGGGTCAGAATCATCCTCACCAACAACAATATCTAAAGAATTACCATCGGACCTGATTACTCTTCCATGAATTGCAAGCGGTCTGGTTAGCCACTGAAATTTTTTTATTCCCCCATAGTAATGGGTCTTCATAAATGCGAGATCAACTTCTTCATAAAGTGGATTCTGTTTAAGGTCAAGACGGGGAGAGTCAAGATGGCTGACAATTAGATTAATACCTTCGTTTATGGGTCTCTTCCCGGATATAGACAGGGCGATTGATTTTCCCTGGAATGTCTTCATTAGCTTTATTATAGGGTGAGTGCCTGTAGGTTTAAAAGAAAAACCTTTTTTAAGGGCAATTTCGGATATTATTTGAACTGCCTCTCTTTCTGTCTTTGCCCTGTTTAAAAAATTCTGGTACTCTTTATCAAAATCAAAGACCTTCTTTTTTTCTTTTTTTACTATTGCATCCCAAACAAGTTTGGGTTTAGAGATTAGTTTCTCACTTATTCTTTCTATCTCCTTTTTTTTCATGATCTTCTCCATTTTGTAATTGCTCAATATCCTATGGACTTATTGTATGTTATAAAACCTGAACCAACATACAAATGTAGGGTGGCATTTTATAAGCCTTAGGCTTATTAATATGCCACCTGTTTAAGGCCGGGCCTGCCCGCCATCGCTCTCGCTCAGGCCCTGCCCGACGGACGGCAGGCGGGGAGGCGGGCGGGTATAAAATCCAATTCAACATCTAGATGTAGGGTGGCATTTTACATGCCACCGGTTTGCGGTCGGGTTTTAAACCCCTGGCCCAGACCTGATTATTTGGCTATATGCTTGCATGCATGGAATATGCGCTAGGGCGGACCCTCTTTTCCCGATCCCGTCACATCGGGACGGGGCGGGCTTGACCTGCCCGCCATTACTACGCTCAAGGCGTTAGCAGGCGGGTGAATCAAGCCCCTACGGTTGATTAATTTAATTCTTATTTAGGTTATAAAGCACAATGAAAAATGTAATCAATATTATTCTCTCATTAATAACAGTTACTTTGTTTTTAAACTACCTATAATTTCGTTAATATTACCGATCTTTTCTCTCATACAGAAATCAGTAAGGCCGTTTACTATTTCCATTGCTGCCTTTGGATTGATGAGGTTTGCTGTCCCCACCTGGATGGCCCTTGCCCCAACAAGAAGAAATTCAAGGGCGTCGTGATAGTCCATAATGCCCCCCAGACCGATCACAGGGATTCTTACATTTGCAACAACCTTATGAACGAGGTAAAGGGCTATTGGTTTAATGGCAGGGCCGGATAGGCCTCCTATTATATTTGTTAGCTTGGGTCGTCTGGTAGTCACATCTACAGCCATACCCATTATTGTGTTTGTAACCGATATAGCCTGTGCACCGGCTGACTCCACTGCCTTAGCTATGATGGTTATATCAGTTACATTGGGGGTTAGTTTTACTATGACAGGTTTGGTTGTATTTTTTACTACCTGATTTGTTACCTTGGCAGCAGTATCTGGGTCTGTGCCAAAGGCCATGCCCCCTTCCTCTACATTAGGGCAAGATATATTTATCTCTATAGCAGCGATTCTGTCAACTTTTTCGATCCTTTTGGCTATCTCGGCATATTCCTTAATGTTATGGCCGTATATGTTGGTGATGATAGGGGCCTTAATTTTAACAAGGGATGGGAGCCTTTCTTCTATGAAGGCCTTTATACCAATATTAGCAAGTCCGATTGCATTTAATAGACCACAAGGTGTCTCTGCAATTCTCGGAGGTGGATTTCCAGGTATTGGTTTTAGGGATAGGCCTTTGACAATTATGGCTCCCAAAAGAGAAGGATCATAAAAAGGGGTTAATTCATTGCCATAACCAAAGGTTCCCGAGGCGGTAATAACCGGATTCTTTATCTTTAACCCCCCTATATCTACGGAAAGGTCAGGCAGGAAAGCCATTTACATAACCTCCCAGTCAATCATCTCGGCTGAAAACACAGGTCCGTCCTGACAAACATAATAATACGGTTTGCCTTTGTTGTTGGCTGCCTTAACAGCGCAGCCCTGGCATAGCCCGAGACCACAGGCCATGTAACCTTCCAGGGAGACATAACATCTGAGACGGGACTTAATGGCCTTTTGAGCAATCTTTTTTAGCATTGGAGTTGGACCACAGGCATAAATTACTGGTTTATTAGTCAATTCTTGACCCAGATACTGATCCAGTAGGTCTGTGACAAGCCCTTTAATACCTAATGAGCCATCCTCTGTTGTTAAGGAAAGATCAATGTTTAGGTCCTTTAGTTGATCGATAAGAACAGCTTCCTGAGATGTAGGAAAACCAAGAAACATTTTAATCTTATGTTTCTGAACTCTCTTTAAGACCTGAGTTAGGAAAAATAGGGGTGCTATACCCATACCACCAGCCATAACCAAACTTGGTTCATTTGGCCTGGGAAGAGCAAAACCGTTTCCCAATGGGCCGATCACTGAAATGGGGTCATTTTCTTTCAAAGCAGATAGAAGCGATGTTCCCTTGCCAACTATTCTGTATAGCATCATTAACTTATTTCTATCCTGAATTCTGTGTATAGAAAATGGCCTTCTTAAGAGTGGATCTTTTGTTTCCCTGCCTGAATGTATCATCAAAAACTGACCGGGCTTAGCAAGTGAGGCCAAGGATGCAGAGCGAAATCCCAAAAGGCAGGTGTCTTTTCCTATCTGTCGATTAAATTCTATGGATACTACTTCTTCTAACATCTTATTCATAAGAAACTTAAAACTCGAAAGGAATGTTGATGTGAAAGAGATAGGAGATAATCAGGGCAGATAATGTTTGAAACTCGAAACTTGAAAAAGGAAAAATACCCTGGTCGTGCGTCCTCCTTTGAACAGAAATAGGGATAATTTTCAGGCAAGAAAAGGTACTTAGGCCAGATTGCTTCGTGATGCAGATAGAATTATTTACCGCTGCTTCCTCCCGGACCTGACGGGGTTCATAATCATCTGTCACACGAGGTCCGACCCCCTCTCTTACTGAAAGAATTAACCTCCAATTCTGGTTTCTCAGGAAGGCTCATCAACCCCGCATGAGCGGATTTCGGGTTACAGGGCACCGCTGACTCCCCGTCTAGCACGACCAAGGGATATTTATGGAATGGATTTTAGATATTATCGACTCTTTCTTTTAACTCTCTCCCTACCTTAAAAAATGGGAGTTTTTTGCCCTTAACCTTTATAATTTTGCCTGTCTTAGGGTTTCTTCCATTATAACTGTCATATTGTTTGATCTTGAAACTCCCCAATCCTCGAATTTCTATCCTATCACCACGTATGAGCGATTTTTCCATTTCTTTGAAAAAGGTATTTACTACATCTTCTGCTGCCTTGATTGTAAGATTTTCTGTTTTTGCCAATGCCTCTATCAATTGGGATTTATTCATGATGCCCCCTTAGCTAAGAAGGATGTAAGTCAAAAGAATAGCTTATAATTCAACTTAGGTATTCTATACTGAATACATATAATCAAGTCAAGGTAAAATAATTAAAATTGGCATATTTTACGCCCTGCCAATTTTTAGACTTCCTTATTTGTTTGAAATTTAAATTCTATCTTTTAATATAGGGCTCAGGGGGGATGATATAAAAGAAGGTGGTGTTCCGGGGACAAATAGATTTCTGCCCGGGGCATTAAGGAGAAAAGGAGTGGATGTGAAAATGGAAAAAGATTACTTGGAGCAGATAAAGGATTATAATATTCGGCAAGCATGGCCTATAACAGAAAAGACAGCCTTGTTAGTGATTGATATGCAGCAATACTTCAGGGGCCTGGTTGGACCTATTTTAGATAATGTTATTTCCCTAATTAATGTTTGTAGAGCCAGTGGAGTAAAAATCTTTTTTACCCGCCATGGCCATCGCGACCCAGAAAAAGACGGTGGTATGTTGCGCAGATGGTGGGCAGACCTGATCCATTATGGATCTGGGGAATGGGAGTTGGTAGAGAAGCTTAAGGTCACCACAAAAGAGGCCATTTTAGATAAGAACCGCTATAGCGCTTTTTTCGGAACTGATCTGGATAAGCGATTGCGAGTTGAAGGGGTTGAGGATTTGTTGATCTGCGGGGTAATGACCAATTGCTGTTGCGAGACAACAGCCCGTGATGCCTTTGTACGCGATTACCGTGTTTTCTTTGTGGCGGATGCTACAGCAACAGCAAACGAGGAACTCCACCTGTCCTCTTTGAAAAACCTGGCTTACGGGTTTGCCTATATTGTTAATACCAAGCACATTTGCCAGAGGTTTTCATATAGCCAGAGGTAATCTTAACACCGGGCTAAATGCAATTAAGATGAGATTGGTCAATAAAAATTCCCTTTATATGCTTGACCAATCAGGATACTTTTTCTATACTCCCTTCACCAAAATGGGAACCTGTGATTCTTTATGTCTCAGAAATCTAACGCAGTGTTCACCACAAGTTCACCCGCATGCCATGTAAGGCCAGCCCGTTGGCCATCGGCGAGTCAAAGGTATTCCGGGCGGGCAGGTCAATGATCTTGTGCCAAAGCCTGTGGAGAGAAATGGAAATTCATCCTAAGTTATACAGTTTCAAGATATTTCCCATCATGATCCTCCTGCTGGTTTGTGTTAGCTGTGCTACCGATATATTTCATGTCAAACCTAAGGAACAACCACCTCCAGATAAGGTTGTCGTAAAAGAATCAAATCCTGAACTGTCCCCAATAATATCCGAGAAGAGAATTGCTGCTCTGCCCAAGAAAGGGGAAAAAGAATCTTTACCTCTACCTGAACCTCCTGAAAATATTACCCCTTCGCCTGCACAAGAGCCCCTGAAGAAGTCTGACCAGGAAATGGTTGACTCTGCACTGGGGTTTTGTGAGGCCTCGTATGATTTCTGGCAACAGGGGGATCTGGACAATGCCATTGATGCCCTCGATCAAGCCTATGCTCTCATATTAAAGGTGAATCCTGACCAGGACCCAAAGATCTTGCAGCAGAGAGAAGATTTGCGCTTTACTATATCGAAGCGGATTATAGAAGTTTATTCCTCAAGGTTCACAGTCGCAAATGGTTATCACAAGGTTATTCCGCTTTTCATGAACAGCCACGTGGAAAGAGCGCTGAAACTATTTAAGGGGAAGGAGAGAAGATTTTTTCTTGATGCTTATCGTCGCTCAGGGAGATATCGCCCTGCCATGCTAAGGGCACTCAAAGAAGCAGGGCTTCCTGAAGAACTTTCATGGTTGCCCCTTATTGAAAGTGGGTTCAAGGTAAGGGCTCTTTCCAGGGCGAGAGCCCTCGGGTTATGGCAGTTTATTCCCTCAACTGGATACAAGTTCGGTTTAAAAAGAGATCGATGGATCGATGAAAGAATGGATCCAAAAAAATCGACCAGGGCTGCCATTGCCTATCTGAAAGAATTGCACCAAATATTTGGGGACTGGGCAACAGTTCTGGCTGCCTATAATTGTGGGGAGGGGACAGTATTGAGATGTATCCGGACTCAAAAGATCAATTACCTTGATCATTTCTGGGACCTTTACGAAAAACTTCCTATGGAGACAGCCTTTTACTTCCCAAAATTTCTTGCTGTTTTACATATTTTGAATGACCCTGAAGCCCATGGCTTCACCCTTCCCCCTGTGGATGAGGAGATTGAAACTGAAGAGGTTACCATTGACAAGCAGATTCATCTGAAAACCATGGCCACACATCTGGGGATATCTTATGAGGTGTTAAAAGACCTTAACCCCGCATTGAAACGCAATTCCACCCCAAACAGACCCTATGCTTTTAAAGTACCCAAAGGGGAAGGGGCAGTACTACTCTCAAAACTGGACGACATACCTGTGTGGAGCCCCCCAGTTTCCACCTATATGAGGCATAGAGTAAGGAAAGGAGAGTCTTTATCCGTCATAGCTCACAGATATAGAACGAGTGTCAGGAAAATCATGGCCCTGAACAGGCTGAAAAACAGTCATTATATTAAAGCGGGTTGGAAACTCAAGATCCCAACCAGACGTACATACGCTTCCCTTAAGAAGACCTCCTCGCCAGTGTCTGGCTCAAAGGTAAAGGGAAATTTAACAGAGTATGTGATCCGAAAAGGGGACTCGCTCTGGAAGATTGCCAATCGATTTGGAACCACGACCCAGGCCATACAGTCCCTGAATCAACTCAATGATACCCATCTGCAGATAGGGCAGGTTCTCATGATCCCTAAGGCTTTAACAGCCCTTAAAAAGATGGAAACCAAGACTTATATGGTCTTAAAAGGAGACTCCCCTTACATAATTGCCCAAAAACACCAGATGAACCTTTCGGAATTCCTCAGGCTAAATAATCTGACTCCCAGAAGCACTATTTTCCCCGGGCAGGTATTGCTCGTTAAGGCAGAATGATTCACTTCCCCTCAAAGGCTTAAAAGGTTTGCCAGATTATTTTCACTAAGTGATGTGTAAATGGCGGGAATAGTGCACCAAGAGTCTGCTTTTAGAATAGGTATAGTATTTTCATCAGGGTTTTTCGGTTTTTTTGCCCATGCGGGATTCTTATCCGCCCTCCGTGAAGTTGGGATTGCACCCTCCGGTTATGCAGGTGTCAGTTCAGGGGCAATTATTGCTGCTATGGCGGCCTCAGATATGAGCGACCAGGCTATAAAGGAAATCCTGTTTAATCTGAAAAAGTCAGATTTCTGGGACCCTGATCCCATGCATACTATCCTGAAAGGGGCATTGAAACTTTTTAGAGGATATTCCGGCTACCTGAGGGGAAAAGGATTTGCAGGTCTCCTGGAGCATATCCCCATCAAACGGATCGAAGACTGCCATACACCGCTGGTGATCACAGCCACCAATCTCACCCTCCAGAGAGAGGAAATTTTCACACAAGGGAGTTTGATAAAGGGAATCCAGGCCTCTGGGGCCGTGCCCATGCTCTTCAAGCCGGTGGAGATCGATGGTTCACTGTATGTGGATGGAGGTATGGTGAACAAGGCACCTGTTCAGGTTCTATCTGATTTAATTCAACCAGAAAAGGTCATTGTTCACTTTATAGCATCAGATAATCTGGAAAGCCCTGTGAATAATTTTTTAAGGAAAAAAATGACCCTATGGCACATTCACCACCTTGCCGTCAACATCTCACGACAGGAGGCCTATCAAATGCAATGTGATGCGGTTAAGCAACGGGGCATTATGGTCGTCGAGGTAAGAACAGATGCCCCTGGTGTGGACCCGAACAGCCTGGAGAAGGGGCCTTCAGCTTACTATAAGGCCAGACAGGCAGCTCTTAAAATTTTGTCGAAAGAGGGCTTTCAACTGGAGCTCTCAGCTTAAGAAGAGTTTTACTTTAGGGACTGAACGCTCCCCTATACCTTATTAATGAACATATCGCACCTTCGGTGTAGACCTGTAGGGGTTCGATTCGTTCGACCTTGAGGCTCTCGACAGGTTATCGAACCCGCAATGACGGGCGTTATAAATGCCTGCCCGCTCGCCAAGCTTGCGAGGCAGACGGGCCGCCCCTACAAGGACTTAAAAAGGAAATTCCTATACTATAAATTTAGAGCTCAAGCACTCATTGAGGGCTATCAGAAGTGACCAAGAGTTTCTGACCTGGTTGAATGACCCGGTTTGGGGTTATTTTGTTGAGACGACAAAGTTCGCCAACTGAGATGCCGTATTTTTTGGAGATCCCATAGAGGGTTTCTCCAGGACTGACCTTGTGGTAGCGTTTTTTGTCCAGGGAAAGCGGTTTCCTTTGGATAGTTTTCGAGACTCCTGTCTTTGCGGCAACAGGCGCCGTTCCTTTTTCCAGGCTGTCAAGTCTTTGAGTCAGTTTATCCAGTTGTTGTGTCAGATATCTTCCAGATCTATCCATTCCTACAATAGATTGCTGAAGGCCCTTTTCCTGCTTTTCTAAAGAGGCTATTCGAAGCTCCACCCTCTCAAGTCGTGTTAGTCTCTTCTCAAGTATGTCAAGTCTGACCCGGATAGAGGTCAGATCCTCTGTGGAGAGCTTTTTGTCGCCTCCGGAAAATAGAACGATAAGAACAATCAAAAGGAGAATACCTGCGCCTCCAAGAGTCAGGATTTTTTTGGCGAGTTTGGAACCAAGGAATGCTCTATGGCTGCGGATATTTTCATACTTCTGTGTATGCCCAAGCTCATCAGCAATTTCTTTCCTGAACTCTCTCATTTCTTCATCTAAGCTATCGTTCATCGGTTCCTCCTTTTATCGGGTTGATCTTTATAAAGGATTGATTGCAATCAATTATAGACAAAAAGGTTCCAAACTGCAAGATTTGGATTGATACTGATAACTTTCAATGCCTACTAATGTGTACATTCACTCCGAGAACCTTTTGGCCTTGTCCAGTATTTCTCTAATAAAAGGGAGGACATAAACCCCCTCTGTGTCAAAAGAAGAGAGTGCACGGGCCAAAATTTTTATTTGGCCTTCAATTGTTTCAGATCGGTCCATAAAGATCTTGTATGCCCCTTTTATTTTACACAGACCTCCCCTGGCAGAAAACTCTTCCTCTCCCAGTTTTCCGTAAACAATTTCAACACCTAACTTCAGAGCAAGTTCCTCAAGATATTCCAAAATCTTTCTGGACTCCATGTTTGTTAGACCATAGTGGTGTGACTTTTGTAAATTTTCATTAAATTAATTAGGACGCAGATTTTCGCCGGTATCCGCAGATAATTATTCTATTAGCTTTTTATATTTATGCGCCTTAGGCGCATTAAGAATCTTTCTTCCGAGTTCCGAATGACGGAACCCGGAATTCGGAAACAATCTGCGTTTATCCGCCACAGGCGGATTAATCTGCGTCCAAAAAGGAAATTCCTATACAATCAAATTTCTCGTCAAAATTCCTCTAAGTAGACGTGGTCCGGATCGACCTCATCTCTTAAAACCTTAAGCTCTCCCTCAGTGGGAAGCTCTACTTCTTCCATCCTCTCTCTCGGCTTTGGCTCAAATCCGGTATTTTCATAGACCTTATCTATTGTTACCTCTGG
>JAUWZV010000047.1 GCA_030615105.1 Desulfobacteraceae bacterium | reverse complement strand
GGGAGCCTTGTTTATATAGAAGGGGGCTTACAGACAAGGAGTTGGGAGGATCGGGATGGTAATAAAAGGTGGACCACAGAGATTATTGCCTGGCGAATGCAGATGCTGGATAGGGCAGGAAAATCAGGAGAGGCTGTATCTGTAGAAGAACGTTTCCCAACTGAAGAGCCAGTAGAAGCCATGCCTACGGCGGACCCGGAGGCACCTGAAGACGATATACCATTCTAAGGAATCCGCCAGCGGCAGACTAATCATCAAGTTTTTCGGTTTCCTTCTTATTATCACCGGTATCAGGGGGTATTTCTTCAGTCTTTTTGGTAGTGGCCTCCCTAAAGTTCTTTATCCCCTGACCCAGACCTCTACCGATTTGAGGGAGTTTTCCGGCTCCGAAAATTATCAGGATAATAACCAGAATTATGAGTAATTCTGGCATACCAAGACCAAACATCTAAACACCTCTTTAATTAACACTTTTTTTATAGCAATATTATTTACACAAGTCAATCAATCTTTGGTGGTGCCAGTTAAAAGATGTCAGTTGTCCGTCAACGGACTACTGACATCACTTAAATACCTGCGATGCTGTTTTTCCCAATTGCCCAAGATTTAGGACCACAGTTATTCCATGAGATTTAAGGGCATTTATCTTATCCTCAGCCTTTCCCTTACCTCCAGAAATTATGGCCCCGGCATGACCCATCCGTCTTCCAGGTGGCGCTGTCTGTCCAGCAATAAATGCCATTACAGGTTTCCTAAATTCTTCCTCTACATACTCTGCAGCCTCTTCCTCAGCCGTGCCACCTATCTCCCCAATGAGGACGACACCATTTGTTTCCCTATCCTCTTTGAATCTCCTTAAATGATCTATGAAGGAGGCTCCAACAATTGGATCACCACCTAAACCTATACAGGTAGATTGTCCTAATCCAACCCGTGTTAATTGGTCCACAACCTCGTAGGTCAGGGTTCCACTCCTGGAAATTACCCCGATTCCTCCCTGTTTGTGGACTTGGCCTGGCATTATCCCCACCTTTGTCTTTCCCGGGGAAATAATCCCAGGAGTGTTTGGGCCTATCAGGACAGCACCGCACTTTCTAATAAAATGAACTGTTTTAATCATATCGAGGGTGGGAATTCCCTCGGTAATGCAGACAATGACATCTATACCTGCATCTGCGGCCTCGGTCATGGCATCAGATGCAAATAAAGGTGGTACAAAGATGCATGAGGCATTGGCACCATAAATATCCACAGCATCCTTAACCCTGTTTAAGACCGGTATACCCCCAGCCTTCTGTCCGCCTTTACCAGGTGTTACACCAGCCACAATATTGGTGCCGTAAGCCAACATCTGTTTTGTGTGGAATGTTCCTTCGTTACCTGTAATACCTTGGACAACAACCTTTGTATTCTCATCAACCAGGATACCCATATGCTTACTCCATTTTTCATAACCATTCACCCCTATCACGGGCTGGGGCTGTTTCTGAAAGGCGATATCTCAATCCGCCTACTATGGTAGCGTATATGGGTTACGGTTACGAGGCCCGTTTCGTTCTGCGGTTACGTAATTCGTCTCTTTTTTCCACGTGACCTTAACCGTTAACCGATACGGGCTTCGTTACCCTAACCGTTACAAAAATACTTAAGAAATACACTTCAGTGGACTAAACCCTGAAATTTTGGCCATTTCCACCTTGACCAATAGATATCGCCTTGAGGAAATTGCCCTAGCCCTGTCATAAAAGAGGGGCCTGAACGGTTACCATTTTTGTTTTTAATGAAAGCAAGTTAGCTCACTTGTTCCGCCACCATTCTGGCAGCTTCTTCCATATCCTTAGCCACTGAGAAATCAAGATTCGAATTTTTTAGGATCTCTCTGCCCTCCTCGACATTTGTTCCCTCTAACCTAACGATGAGGGGGGCCTTTATTTCTACCTCTTTGGCAGCCTTTACAACACCCCTTGCCAGAACATCACATCTCATTATGCCACCAAATATATTGATCAGGATTGCCTTGACCCTCTTGTCACTTAGGATAATTTTTATCCCGTTGGTTACCATTTCCTCACTTGCGCCACCACCAACATCCAAGAAATTAGCTGGTTCAGCACCGGCCAGCTTAATTACATCCATAGTGGCCATTGCCAGTCCAGCCCCATTTACCATCGCACCAATATTACCATCCAGTCTAATATAGTTCAGATTATATTTTGATGCTTCTGCCTCTAATTCATCCATTTCATATTGATCATGGAGTTGGGTGATCTCTTTTTGCCTGAATAGGGCGTTATCATCAAAATTTATCTTTGCATCCAATGCTACAACTTTGCCTGATTTGGTAATGACTAAGGGATTGATCTCAACCAATGAACAGTCCTTGGAAATAAATAATTTGTACAGCCTTGTCATTATTGCTGAAAACTCTTTAAGAATACTTTTCTCTGGCATCGGTTCAATGGCATAGAAGAAATTTCTGGCCTGATAAGGCAGAAATCCATGGGTAATATCTATGGCTTCAATTAAAACTAATTCCGGGTGCTTAGCAGAGACCTCTTCAATTTCCATACCTCCTGCCTGGCTGAATATCATCACTGGACTTTCCAGCTTCCGATCAATAACCATACCAAGATAGAACTCTTTATCAATATCCAGCCCTTCCTCTATTAATAATTGCCGAACCTTCTGCCCTGTAGAACCAGTCTGAGGCGTGATCAGGGGATTAGAGAGGATCTCATCAGCTGCTCTCTCCACCTCCTCAAAACTGTTCACCAATCTTATTCCACCACCTTTTCCCCGGCCGCCAGCATGAATCTGGGCCTTGACTACCCATGGAGGATCCGGCAGGCCCTTTGCAATATCCACTGCCTGAGTTGGCGAATTTGCTAATTTGCCAGATGGAACTGGTATACCAAAACTGCGAAAGATATCCTTTGCCTGAAATTCGTGAATTTTCATAATCACTCACTCCGCTTACTATGATTTTTTTTACATTACAATTTTCAACCCGAATCTTATTATCTTTTGGCAGCAAAATGTCAAGGGGAAAGGGTTGAGTATTTTTACAAAACCAAATCTCACTTTTGCTCTATGGAGCGCTTTTGTAAATAATTCCCCTTTTGAAGGATTTCGTCCAGACCAGAGGCACTTCTGATATGGATATCCTGTTGTGGAAAAGCAATCTCTATGCCATTTTTCTTAAATTCCTCATCAATTCTGAACCTGAGTTCTGTTGGTGCATTTAACCAGAACTCGGGCGATGTAATCCAGAACCTTACCCTGAAGACAAGTGCACTGTCAGCAAAATCAGTGAAATCTACCCTGGGGGCAGGATCATCCATTATCTCAGGCATATCATTAACAATCTTTAACAGAATTTTGCGCACCAACTGGACATCCGAGCCATAAGCCACACCTACATCCACCTGGCGTCTGACTTTCGGGTCCTTAAAAGACCAATTTGTAACCTTGTTTGAAACCATCTCAGAGTTGGGGATAATCAAGGAGGCATTATCAAATGTCTGGATAATAGTAGTCCTTATATTAATCCTATTAACCGTCCCCCAATCTTCCCCAATCTGGACCATATCACCTACCTGGATAGAGGGATCAAAGAGAAGGATGATTCCGCTTACAAAATTATTGACAACATTCTGTAGGCCAAAGCCAATCCCAATTCCAAGGGCACCTGCCATGAAGGCCAGGGATGAAAGATTAATCCCTAATATATTTATCCCTGTATAGATAGCCAAAATCCAGAAGGTGTAAATCACAATATTTACAAATGATGCCCTTGCCCCAATATCCAGCCTGGTTCGAGGAAGAATTCTTTTCTGTAATGTGTCCTTTATGATCCTGGATACAAAAATGAAAAAAACAAGAAAAATAACGAGATAGGCTATATTTATTATGGTGATTTTTGTCCCGCCAATACTGATACCGCTTTCAAGCCAGGAAAAATATTTGCTTAAACGGGTCTCCAGTAAGAAATCAAGGGATAAGGGCAGGGCGATAAAAAAAATCAGAATCAATAAAAATACTATTATAGAGGACTTAGATCTTGCTCTCATCTTTACTCCTTCCTGGCCCCTTCAATAAAACAATGGTTGCACCCCAGCTTGAGGGGCCTGAATCTTGTTTGAAGGATAGGACCAGAGGATGCCTCTTTAGGGCACACTCCACTGTACGACGCAAAACACCCCTACCCTTCCCGTGAATTATCTTGACTTCCACTATACCTTTCTGGGAGCAGACATTGAGGTATTCATCCACAACTTCACTAACATCCTTTGGTGCAAAGGTATGAAGATCTATCACACCGTTAATTGGGATATAAACTGGTGAATTGTCCATTTTAAGTCAAATTATCACTATCAGAGGTGGTGGCTTATTTAGCAATACTTGTCTTGCTCACTCCCCTTTACCAGCAAACATTATGATGCGCATACGCCCTCTTCTGTAGCTATAGCTTTTGAGAAAATGTTTTCAACTGTATAGTCCGGAGTTGAAAATATGAAATTTGAAACTCGAAACTTGAAACTGGAGAGATTGAATATTTATCAATCAGCATAAATATCAAGTTTCAAGCTCCTTACTCCAATATACCTTCTTCACTATTATATCTCATAGAGAAAATAGAGCCGGGACCGGAAAAGACATTACAGTGAGCCAATACATAATCTGCCACCTCAAGCCTTTTTTGATGACTCAGGCTGTTGAATTTCACTAATATCATCTCGGGATCCTTTATCATGGATAAGATATCCCATATCTCCTTTGCGCTCATATCTTCATTCACATCCGGGCCTTCTTCTTCAGCCTCACCCTCAAATAGCTTCTTTGATCTCTCCAATAAGGTATCAAGTTCTTCCTTGATCCGGGAAACCTCTTCTTGCAAAATTTCATAGGAGTTGCATTTCTCTACAAGCAAAACTGATCCACTCAAGCTTGATCCTTCACTGTTAGTGATATCAATATTTACAGATACACCAACCTTCTGGTCATTATCCACTCCCTTTTCTATTTCCAATTTAAGTTTGTCTTTCATATTATTAAGCTCATGAAATAAATATACTATGTATTATTTTATGAAGCTCCCCTCCCTTGATGGGAGGGGATAAAGGGGAGGGTGAACGAACTGATTATCACCCCCACCTAAACCTCCCCCATCGAGGGGGAGGAACTGTAAGGAAACCCTGTAGCAAGCTACAGGAAACATACAAGTTTAAGTAACTTAGGGATATTTCGTCAAGTAGATTAATTAATGGGAGATTCCCTCATGCAAAGCGACCTGTATCTATACAGGGCTGACATGGCCTTTATTGCCCTTTCTGAGGATTGAAATACCGGAAGGTAATAGGACTCATATATCTTAATCCATTCATCTTCCTCTCTGTCCATCGAAGTACACCACATAGCAAATGGTTTCCCAGCCCTTTTTATTTTTAAAAGGGCCTGAGTGTAATTTTTCTTCAAAGAATCTATCATCTCAGAAGAGAAATTTTCATTTGTTGAGGTTAGTCCAAGAAAATCTGGAGGCATCTGCATAACTGTGCAATCCACATTTTCATCCTCGGGTATAGCTGCCAGGGTATTAAAAATTGTCAGGATATCAGCGAGGTGAAACTCCAGACATGCACCGGCATCAATCGAGTTTAAAGGGATTTCCCACGGGGGAAAGATCCCTTTAAGCCTCCGGTATGTATTATCATCCAGACGAGCCATCTTGAGGCCATTCATCTCGCAGGCATCTGTAGCCATGACCCCTTCACCGCCTGAAAGCGTAATGATGGCCAGCCTGTTTCCCTTAGGTAACTTTAGAAATTCAAAGGCCTTGGCCAGGTCAAAAAATTCCTCCATATTATTGGCCCTGATGGCCGCTGTCTGCCTTATTATACTATCAAAGATTACATCATTTTCACTTGCAATGGCACCTGTGTGAGATGCTGCAGCCAGAGAGCCAGCATGCGTTCTTCCAGATTTAAGAATAATAATCGGTTTTCTTATTGAGCCTTTTTTAAGTAGATCAAAAAAGGCCCTGCCATCTCCATGAAGACTTTCTATGTGCATGGCTATGACCTTTGTATCAGGGTCCTGCAAAAAATAATCTAAGGCATCTACCTCATTTACATCCATCTTGTTTCCCAGATCAAGCATCTTATTTATGCCCAGATGGGAAAAAATCCAGTTTATTTTTGGCTCATAAAAACCCGACTGAAAGGCAAAAGAGAGACCCCCTTTTTTCAACTTTATTATAGGATTAAAACTAATCGCCAAATTATTGGACGTATTGATGGGACTTAAGGTATTTGGGCCAATTATCCTGACATCACTTTCCTTGACAAATGAGGCAATTTCCTGATGGAGTTTTCTACCATGCTCCCCTCTGAAAATCCACCTGTAACTATAACCACCTGTTTCACTCCTTTTTTAACACACTCCTTAACAATATCCAGGGCCTTTGGGGCTGGAACAGCGATAACAACAAGGTCAATCCTGTCCGGGATATTGCGCAACCTGGCGAATGCCTTTATTCCCAATATCTTTTCCTCACGGGGATTAACTGGATAAATCTTGCCCTGGAAATTAAGATTTACCAGATTTTGCACCAGGCGAAAATTCATCTTAAAAAAATTATTGGTGGCCCCAACAATAGCAACTGAGCTCGGCCTAAAAAACCGGTCCAAGAAATGATCCACTTTATTCATAATCTACTCTCTATTTCTTTAATTACCTTTCATCAGATCATATGTAAATATATTACCCTATTTCCTATAATCATACACACCTCGCCCTGTTTTTCTACCCAGCCTTCCACCCTTGACCAATTTAACAAGGAGCGGGGCAGGCCGGTATTTTTCACCAAGCTCTTTATGAAATGTCCTCATGCAGGCAAGGAGAATATCAAGTCCAAATGCATCTGCTGCAGCCAGAGGGCCTAAGGGGAAGCTAAGACCTTTCACACAACTCCTGTCAATCTCCTCTGCGCTCGCAAGGGATGTCTCCAGGGCAAAGAATGCCTCATTTACCATAGGAAGATAGAGCCTGTTGATAACAAAACCAGGTGAATCAGTAACGGTAACTGTCTCTTTGCCACATTTGGTTAGGAAAGAAATAATTGTATCATGGGTCTCGTCAGAGGTCTCCATGCCCCTGACTACCTCAACAAGTGGGGTAAGTGCTGCCGGAATCAGGAAATGGATCCCTATACACCTCTCTGCTCTTTTTGTGACCGCACCCATCTCTGTAATACTAAGGGTTGAGGTATTGCTGGTGAGAATCGCCTCTTTGGGACAGATAGCATCAGCTTTTTTGAAGATCTCCTTTTTTACCCCGATATCTTCATAAACAGCCTCAATCATAAGGTCCACACCTGATAGGGCTTCATTTAAATTGGTAGTTGTACCTATAAGGGAAAGGATATTTTCCTTTTCCTCTTCAGTTATTTTCCCTTTTTTAACCTGGTTATTAAAAAAAGGTTTTATACTATTCAATCCCTTTTCTACCAGCTCTGTAGATGCATCCACCATTGAGGTCCTAAAACCACCCATGGCGCAAACAATACCTATCTGGCTACCCATGGTGCCCATTCCTACTACAGTAACTCTATTTATTTCCATTTAAAATGCTCCCCTTTCAAGTATGGCAGCTATCCCAAGTCCACCCCCGCCGCAAATAGTCTCCAACCCATACCGGGAGCCGCGCCTCTTCATCTCATGGATTAATGTCACCAATCTCATGGCACCGGTACCAGCAATGGGGTGACCAAGAGAAATGCCAGAACCATTAACATTGATCTTTTTATCAAAATCTTCCTTTCTGATCCCCATCATCCTGGCATCGGCCAACGTCTGCACAGCAAATGCCTCCTGTATCTCAATGAGATCCACCTGATCTATGGTGACCTCGGCTTTCTTTAGCGCTTTCTCTACAGAGTCAGGCACTGCGGGATAGGTGAGAGTTGGGTCACTACCAGCGATAGCACAGGATCTGAAATAGGCCATGGGTTCCAGCCCCAGTTCCTTGGCCTTTGTCTCTGTCATTAATACCACCGCAGCTGCACCATCGTTCTCAGTAGATGAATTTCCAGCAGTACATACCCCATCAGGATAGACTGGGGGTATTTTAGCAAGCTTTTCTAAGGTAGTATCTCGCCGGGGTGTTTCATCGGTATCAAAGATATATGGTTCCCCTTTTCTTTGTGGGATCGGGATAATGACAATTTCTTCTATGAACTTTTTAGAGTCTATGGCAGCAATAGCTTTCTGATGACTCCGTAACGCCCATTCATCTGCTTCCTGGCGTGAGATATTTTCTTTTTTAGCTGCTGTTTCAGCCCAGATCATCATGGAATTAAGTTCACCAAACCTATCAATAGGCTGAGACATAACTCTCGCACGCTGTATCCTGTCATAAAGGGGTATCCCCCACATGGAAAGGGCACCATGTCCTTTTGGCATAAACCCCCATTTTTCATCGCTCTTTCCGCCTAAACCCCATTTGATATCGCCTGGAATATATAGTTCTGCCTGGCTCATGCTATCCATTCCGCCAGCTACGATAATATCTGCGTTGTCAGTCTGAATCTTCATTACCCCGAAAAAAATGGCATCTAAACCGGAGCAGCAGCGACGGTCCAATGTTACACCTGGAACTTCATGAGGCCATCCAGCTTCAAGGAGGGCCATGCGTGCTCCATTTGCACACTCACCATTCTGGTAAGACTGCCCCATGATGACATCATCTACCCAGGCGGGCTCAACTTTAGCCCTTTTAACTGCTTCGTTCAGAACCAGGCTCGTGAATTTGTATACTGGTACATCCCGCAAAAGGCCACCATACCTCCCGATAGCCGTTCGTACCCCACTAACAATAACAACGTCTTTCAATTTTACTCTCCTTTCTGATATCTATTATTATACCGCCTTCCTGGTTCCATCCTCATTGTACTCATACCAACCCTTGCCTGTCTTGCGCCCAAGATACCCGGCCTTAACCTTCCTTCTTAAAAGTTGAGGAGGATAGAAACGGGAATCCTTTGTTTCCTCATAACAGGCCATCAAGGCCCCATAGGTCACATCCAGACCCACCATGTCTCCGGTCTCAAATGGCCCCATCTTACGACCAAATGCCAGTCTCATACCTTTATCAATATCCTCTACTCTGCCTATCCCCTGTTCTACCAGACGTATAGCCTCAATGGTAGAAGGGAAATTGATTCTGTTGAGAAGGAAACCAGCCACATCGCTTTCCACCCTGATAGGCTCTTTGCCAATACCTTTTACAAAATCAACACCAACAAGGATTGTCTCTTCCGTTGTGCTTATTCCTCTGATTACCTCTGCTACGGGCATCATAGGGACAGGAGAGAAGAAGTGAATCCCTAATACCTTCTCTGGTCTTTTGGTTACTGATGCAAGTTCTGTAATTGGGATAGCCGAGGTATTACTCGCCAGAATTGTGTTTTGTTGACATGCCTCATCAAGCTTCTGGAAGATTTCTTGCTTAAGCTCTAATTTCTCAAAGACCACCTCAATGGCAAGATCGGCATTAGCGGCACCTGAGAAATCATCATCTGTTGATATGCGATTTAAAATTGTCTCTTTATCTTCCCTGAGTTTCCCTTTCTCAATGAACTTGGAAACTGACCAGGCAATATCCTTGAGACCTTTATCTATCGCCTCTTTGCTAATGTCATTTAAGACCACATTGATTCCAGACTGGGCACATACCTGGGCAATACCACTGCCCATCAGGCCAGCGCCAACAATAAAAACCTTTTTGATATCCATAGTATTATATCCCCTTAAAAAATTAATAGGATTGGATAGCTATCTTATCTATTGTTAAAAAAATTTCAATCATCATAACATAAAGTTCAGCCTTTATTTTTCATTATGTTTTAGGGAGGAATATAAGGAGGATATTTTCGGAAAAAAATGAGCTTCTCGATTTCTGCGAAAGATAAGTATATGAAGTTCTTAGTGTCTCATATCGTAACTTCATGTACTCAAAATACAGGAGATTGCTTCGCTCCGCTCGCAATGACGAAGTGTCATTGTTACTGTCATTGCGAGGTACGAAGTACCGAAGCAATCTCATCGGGCAATCTTGTTGCAAGAGCCTCTAACTTGGTGAAAATTAAGCACATCTAACATTCTAAAAGAGTATAGTAAATTGTGATACAGGATACTATCAATGGTTTTTTTAGTAGGATATTGAACAAAAGTCAATGTAGTGCTAAATGAATGTATAAAAATTAAGTAGCTTTAAACATACATGAAAGGAGAAAGAGAATGAAGGCAATTGATGTTCATGTTCACCTAAGTACAGCACCCTTTTCCTATGAGAGAAGATGGGGTAAAGAGATAGCCGAGTTCATGCCCAAATACTACAGGATTGAGCCAAAGATAAGAAGTGATGAAGAGATGGCCCAGGAGTTTAGAGAGCTAAATATTAAGGCCATACTGATTGGATGGGATGCCCAAGCTGAAAGTGGATACGATACCCCCGGGACAAACGATGAGATAGCCAGGCTGATAAAAAAATTCCCGGATATATTCATAGGTGGTTGGGCAATGATAGATCCATGGAAGGGTAAATGGACTATTAAAGAGCTTGAAAGATGTATAAAAACTCTTAGATTGATTGGACTTAAATTCCAGCAGTCTGCCCAGGGGTTCTTTCCCAATGATAAGAGGTTCTATCCAATCTATGAAAAGTGTGTTGAATTGAATATCCCTGTCTCCTTTCATACAGGAACAACAGGAATAGGGGCAGGAATGCCTGGAGGTTATGGTTATCGCTTGAAATATACCAGGCCAATCTATATAGATGATGTAGCAGCAGACTTTCCTGAACTTACCATAATTATGATACACCCAGCCTGGCCGTGGATTGATGAGCAGATTGCGATCCTATTGCATAAGGCAAATGTATTTAAAGACCTATCAGGGTGGGCCCCTAAATATTTTCCTGAAAATCTTATAATGGAAATAAATGGCAGGCTGCAAGATAAATTCATGTATGCATCTGATTATCCAGAAATTTCCCCGAAAAGGTGGCTGGATGAATTTACCTCGGCTCCGTACAAACCAGAAGTGGTTGAAAAGGTTCTATATAAGAATGCCCAGAGGATCCTGAAATTAAATGTGTAAACCAGAATAGTGGAAAGCGATAAAATAATCGTTGCTTTGGTGAGATATAAAACTGATTCTGGATCGCTCCACAAGGCCCTCGATCTGTGTGAAGGATTGGATGGGTTAAAAAAGGGTGACCGGGTCCTGATAAAACCGAATTTAGTGATTAGCGGTCCGCCTTCACAGAAACCGACAGGTATGGTTACCTCTGCCACACTCATGGAAAAACTGATCCCTATCCTCAAGGAACATGGCTGTGGAGAGATATCTATAGGGGAAGGCTCGATTATCATCAAGGAATTGGGAACCAGCACCCGGTCGGCCATGGATTGGTCAGGAATGAGCAAGTTAGCTGAAAGATATAGCATCAAGACAATAGATTTTAACCGGGGCCCGTTTAAAGAATTTAAAGTTGATGGGATTAAGATAAGGGTAGCTAGGGCACCTCTGGAGACAGACTTCCTGATCAATTTTCCTGTCCTCAAGACTCATGCTCAGACCAAAGTTACCCTGGGGACAAAAAACCTGAAAGGCTGCCTCAGCCCTGCAAGCAAAAAAACTTTCCATAAAGAGCACTTAGAGGAATTTATCTCCTTTCTTGGAAGTAAGATAAATGTGGATCTAACTATCATTGACGGCCTCTATGGCCTCCAAAAAGGCCCAATGGGAAAAGATATCCACCCTATGAACCTTATAATTGCTGGAAAGGATATGATTTCTGTGGATATGGTCGGATCAGCGGTAATGGGCATAGATCCAAATGAGGTAAAACATCTCAGGATTCTTACTGACCATCGAGGTCAATCATTGGATCTATCTGACCTTGAAATCAGAGGAGAAAAGATTGCCAATGTAGCTAAAAAATTCATCTGGCAATATCCCTGGTGTGAAGAACTCATTGATAAATACAGGATTCAGGGGATCAGGTGTGATGATCCGGGAAATTATTTCTGTTCAGGGTGCACCGTAACCGTCTTTTCCGGATTAAACAGGTTCTTCAGAGAAAATCAGGGCCGCTGTTTTAAAGGTATTGAGATCTGTCTGGGACGCAACAATGCTCATTCTGACTCAAAAAAAGTCTTCTTGGCAGGAAAGTGTTCTGTCATAGCCAACCCAGAGTTAAGGGATTCCATTAAAATCAAGGGGTGTCCTGTATCTACCAGAAAAATTTATCAGGAACTTTGTAAACATCTAAGCTAAGGAGAATGATAAATGAGATCCGATAAAGACCGCTGGGGCAAACCGAGAAATGTAGGCCGCTATATCAATGATGGAAAATGGGGGGATTACTGGCAGACTAAGATCAGCTACGCCAAAGAAAAGACCTGTTTGATCCGGGGATACCCTCTTGAGGAGATTATAGTAAATCTTACCTACACGGAGACATTATATTTGACTCTGCGGGGTGAACTTCCCACCGAAAAGGAAACTCGCCTCCTCAATGCAGTGCTCTGCTCGATTCCTGATCACCAGTTTGTGGCATCCACGGCACCAGCAGCCCGATTTACTGCATCCGCTTTCCCTGACTCTCCTATACCCGGCATAGCAACTGGTATTCTGACCATGGGTTCCTATACAGTCTCTCCTCAAAATTCGGCCGATTTCATCAACAGGTCTTACGAGATAATGATCTCCCGGAATTCGAATATTAAGGAAGTAGCTATCGAAATAGTGGGAGACTGTATAAAAAATAAAAAAAGGATACCCGGTTTCGGCCATCCAACCTACAGGAAGATAGACCCCCGTGCTGAAGCGTTAAAAAAGGTAGCCCAGGAATGTGGTTTCTGGCGAGAGAAAAGTAAGCTTTATGATGCAATACATACAGAATTTATCAGGGTCACGGCTAAAGAGATCCCCCTCAATGTTGATGGTATGATGGCCTGTGTGCTCAATGAAATGGGATTTGATCCTTTAGAGATGGCAGGTATATCCGCTGTCTCCTATATGTGCGGCATCATTGCCCATGTGGTGGAAGAGATCAAGGAGGGGGTTCCACTACGGATAATTCCATCAGAGCATGGGGTTATCTATAAAGGCCCAGGTGAACGTCATATCAAGAGGTAAAACAAATAGGAAAGGCGAAAGGTAATCTTATGAAAAATGTTGTGGTTGTGGGCGCCGTTCGTACTGCAGTGGGAACTTATGGGGGAGGTCTGATGTCAATCCCTTCCTATGAACTGGGAGGCATGGTTGTCAAGGAATTACTCAAAAGAACTGGTCTTGAGGGTCAAATGGTTGATGAGGTAGTATTTGGCTGTGCCTATCAGACCAGCCATTATCTGAACTGTGCTCGGCAGGCCCTCTTCCGAGCAGGCTTATCTGTCAGCATCCCTGCCTATACGGTTGATAGGCAATGTGCCTCCGGCCTCCAGGCAATATGTGAAGGGGTTATGCTGATTCAAACAGGCCAAGCTGAGATTATAATAACTGGCGGAGCCGAGAATATGAGCAGCCTTCCCTATCTCATTGACAGGGCCAGGTGGGGTTATCGACTTGGTCATGGAAAACTTTATGACTGGTTCACCGATGCCTCAGAGACCGTTGGAGGACCTGAAGAAATCTTCGGTTACTGCAATATGGGTCTCACTGCTGAAAACTTAGCCGAAAAATATCAAATAGGCCGAAAGGAACAGGATAGCTATGCCTATACCAGCCACCAAAAGGCCAATAGAGCCATTGAGAACGGGATATTCCAGGAAGAAATTATGCCGATTGAAGTTCAACCAACCAAAGGAAAGGCCTTTATATTCAAAGATGATGAACATCCCCGGCGAGATATCTCCATGGAAAAACTTGCTCGATTGAAACCAGCCTTCAAGACCGGGGGTACAGTCACGGCAGGGAATTCTTGTGGCCTTAATGATGCTGCCGCTGCCCTGCTCCTTATGGACGAAAAGGTTGCAGCCAGAAATGGATTTACTCCTCTGGTAGTGATAAGGGACTTTGCCTCTGCCGGGGTGGATCCGAGATATATGGGCATCGGGCCTGTGGAGGCAACGGCAAAGGTTCTCAAGAAATCGGGAATACCTTTTCAGGATATCGAGTTAATAGAATTAAATGAGGCATTTGCTGCCCAGGCTATAGCCGACATCATAGAATTTAAGGGCATGGGTCTTACATCTGAAGAAATCATTAATGTCAATGGTGGTGGCATAGCCCTGGGACATCCTATTGGATGCACTGGTGCCAGGCTTATGACAACCCTAATCTATGAAATGAGAAGAAGGAATTTACGCTATGGGCTTTCTACCCTCTGTGTCGGGGGTGGTTTGGGAACAGCAGTGATTGTAGAAAAGGCTTAATCTATTGAAGGGGTTGAAGAGAGAGTAAGATGGATTTTGAAAAACTCCTCAGTCCAATTGATATAGGAAGACTTACATTAAAAAACAGAATAGTCATGCCTGCTATGGGTACAAGCTATGCTGCTGAGGATGGAGGAGTTACCGATCAGTTGATAAATTATTTTACAGCCCGGGCTAGAGGTGGCGCTGGTCTTTTAATCGTGGAGGCTACGGCGGTTCATCCCTTAGGCCTGATATTTAAGGGAGAGTGCTGCATGTTTGATGATACCTTTATCCCCGGTTTTAAAAAGCTGACCCAAGCTGTACATGATTGCGGGGGTAAGATTGCCATGCAGCTTGCCCATGGAGGCAGGCAAACAAAATCAGCACTCATCGGCAGTCGACCATTAGGACCATCGGCCATTCCGGCTCCAGCCCTGTGTACAGAGATCCCAAAAGCCTTAACAATCGATGAGATTCATGCCATCGTAAAAAGCTTCGGGGAAGCGGCCCGAAGGGTAAGGGAGGCAGGATTTGATGCCGTGGAAATTCATGGAGCACACGGCTATCTTGTCAATCAATTTTTATCTCCAAACGCTAATCAAAGAAAAGACAGTTACGGAGTTAGTCTAAAAAATAGGGCCCGTCTGGCCCTGGAGATTGTTTCTGAGATAAAAAATACTGTTAGCCCAAATATCCCGGTCTTTTTTCGTCTTAATGGCGAGGATTATCTTGAAGGGGGATTTACATTAAAAGAGGCAGTAGAGATAGCCCCATGGTTGGTTCAGGCAGGGGCCGATGTGCTACATGTCTCAGCCGGAGTGTATGGGTCCTATCCACCTACCATACCACTCATAGGTTCAGATCTCGCCTGCTTTGTACCTTTAGCCGAAGCGATCAAGAAAGTAGTAGCTGTTCCGGTTATTGCCTCAGGCCGAATCAAAACCCCTTTCTTGGCAGAAAAGATACTTGAAGAAAAAAAAGCAGATTTAATAAGCATGGGGAGGGTACTGATGGCTGATCCTGATATGCCCCAAAAGATTAAAGAAGGAAAAACAGAAGAGATCCGGCCATGCGTTGGTTGCGGCCAGGCCTGTATTGAAAGGCTTCTGGGCGGAATCAAGACGGTTAAAAATGACCCTATAAGCTGCCTCGTCAATCCTGTGATGGGCCGCGAAAAGGCATGTGCAATTTATCCTTCTTCTCAAAGGAAACGTGTCTTGATTATTGGTGGAGGTCCTGGTGGAATACAGGCAGCCCTTACGGCCGATAAAAGGGGGCATGATGTTATTCTTTGCGAGAAAAAAAACGAACTGGGTGGTAACTTGCATGTAGTAGCCAAGATTCCGGGTAAAGAGGAATTTTCAGAGTTCTTAGAATATCTCTTTAAAGAGATCAGAAAATCCGGAGTCAAAGTATTCCTGAATCGAGAAGTAGATCTTAAATCAGTAAAAGAATTTAAGCCAGAAGTAGTGATCATGGCCACAGGGGCAGATTTTCAGAAGATAGAAATTGCTGGAATATATCCTATCCAACTCTTTACCGCTACTGATGTCTTAACTGAAAAGAGTGATATTTTAAACCATATACTCGTCATAGGAGCCAGCCAGATAGGCCTGGAAACCGCTTACTATCTCTCAAACAAAGGAAAAGGTGTAACGGTTGTGGAGGAAGGAGATCATTTTGGGCCTGATATGGGGCCTATCGGGCGCTTTGATCTTATTGGCACCCTGATAAAAAGAAAGGTAAGACTTCTTAAACAAGCCAGATTGATCCGGGCATATAACTCCCAGATAGATCTTATCGTTAAGGATAAGGAACATAACCTAAAAGGGGACTTCTCGATTATTTCTACCAAACAGGTATCAAATAATACTCTTTCTGAAGGGATAGAAAATTCAGGTCTCACCCTTTATATTGTGGGAGATGCTCTTCGCCCTCGCAAGGCCCTTGAGGCCATAGAGGAAGGCTATTATACAGCCTTGAAGATTTGAAGGTTTTTATAAGATTCTAACCTGTTAAAAATTTTTAAAAACTCCAAAGGTGGTAATGGATTTCACTCTCACAAAAGAACAACAAGTCATAATGAGGGCAGCCAGGGAATTTGCTCTTGGTGAGTTTCCTGAAAGGGCACAGGAATTTGACAGGGATGAGACCTTTGATCTGGATATCTGACGAAAGGCCTGTGAGCTTGGCTTTGTAGGTGTATTCATAGATGAGGCATATGAAGGTGCAGGGTTTGGTCTTAAGGAGGTGAAAAATGGTTGAAGTCAAAAATGAGGTTGGTTCTTATCCTGTTTTTCCTGGACGGAAGTACAGCGATTTAAGGGTTGGGGAAGTTTTCTATGATTCCGTTACAGTAACTGAGGCCCATCTGGTTCTGGCCTGCGGTATCTTTAAGGACTTTAATCCTCTTCATTCTAACCAAACGTTTGGCGAACGTACTACCTTCAAAGGCAGGATCATGCATGGCCCCTTCACATCAGCTGTAATGGCCGGTCTTATTGGCAATTATTTTACAGATACGATTATAGCCTCTCTTGAACAGAAGGTTATTTTCAAGGCGCCGGTCAGGCCAGGAGATACCCTCACTACACGCTGGCGGGTTGCTAAAAAGGAGGATAAGGAAAAATTTGAAGGAGGCATTGTTTTCCTGGATGGTGAATGTGTAAATCAAGAGGGAACCTTAGTTGCCACGGGCGAGGCTAAAGCATTGGTGGGAAATGGGTAAGTGGGGGCCTAAGAAATTTTTAAATCAAAGGGGGTGAACTAAAATGCCTATGATGACCGGAAAGGAATATATAGAGTCCCTCCGGGCCTTAAACCCGGAGATTTATTTTTTTGACGCCGAACTATTGACTGATCGGAATTATTTCCAGAATATATAAAGAATCATGATCATGATTTTATATTTCAATTTCTTACCGTGCTTATTGAGAAATAAAACCCATATCAACTTAGAACCTAAGGTTTGACTCTGAACTTTTTTTCAATGATATTCTTTAGATGAGTCAGGAGCAGATTTGGCCTCTTTTCAGATCAACTTCCAATTTTAAGTTGTTTTATAACCAACGAAGCTCTTTATTTAGGATATCCCACTTTAGATCAATTCTTTTTGAGGGAAGTATCATTTGTCTTGCAATGAGACGGGGTTCATCAGTCAACCCTAAAAGTTGTTTAAATAGAGCTGGTGCATTTACCAGAACGTCTTCGATCTGTGATTCTCGGATATCGATTTTTATGTTATTTCTTAATATATGGATAAAATGATTGTTCATCACAAAGCTCATAGCGATCAACAACCCATTCCTTAAGACAATTACGAATATCACCGATCATCTCTATATTCCAGCCAATCTCACTTGTCGAAGGATGAAT
>JAUWZV010000159.1 GCA_030615105.1 Desulfobacteraceae bacterium | reverse complement strand
ATATTGGTCGGTAACAATTTAAGCAGAACGCCGATCACATTCCATGGGAAAACAGGAACGGTTGACGATTTAACTTTCTTCTCAATCAATCGAGCAATAATGGCTGCTCCTTTTTCCACCGGGATTACGAAAGGTCGATTAGGTAGCATGTTATTAAGGGGGGTGTCAATAAAGCCTGGGTGTAATACCGTGACCTCAATGTTTTCCCGGTAGACTTCAGCACGCAAGGCCTCTAAATAAGTAGAGAAACCTGCTTTTGATGCACAATAGGCTGAATTACCGGGCATACCCCGAAAGGCCGATACAGATGATATGCCAACAATGTGGCCTTTCCTTTTCTCCTTAAAATAAGCTACAGCGGCATCGACTGTAGCCATTGCACCAATCAAATTGGTTTCTATAGTCCGTTTTGCGTTTTCGAACTGGCACTGCCCAATTTTTCCGCGGATGCCAATACCAGCATTGGCGAATACGATATCTAAACCATTCAGGGCGTCAGCTAGTTCTTTTAACACTGATGGGATAGATTCGTAGTCAGTCACGTCGAGAGTTCGAATTTCTACTGTTTGAGATGGAGACTGGCGTTTTATTTTATTGCGTATCTGTTCTAATTGATCAGTGCGTCGTGCAATGAGTGTGAGGGAATAACCTCGTTGGGCGAGTTCAAAAGCAAGCGCTTTACCAATACCTGAGCTCGCTCCGGTTATCAAAATCGATTTGCCCATAATCTGTTACCCGTTAAGTATTATTTATATTGTTTTTATTGAGTGGCTTTTCTGGTACAGCCGTCAATTCCCTCTCAATGGGTGATATACTCTGCAAAGTTAATTACTGCACCTACTCCGGAAAGAGTGCTTGTGGGTATAACGTATGGTATTAGACACCTGAAAAGGCATACTGTTTTACGCCATTTCAGTTCAAGGCCCCGGTTAAATAGGTTATTGATTTAACTCCAGTACCATCTGCTGGAGCTACAGGGCAGGCCCCAGTGCGATCATGCTGATCTACCCCAAAGGAATATCCTTTGGATTCCACCCTGGTACGATAGTGCCTCCCTACAGGGCTGGCGGGTTAAACACTTTTGGGTAAAAATTAGAATTTCAAGACCCCTTCCCTTGATTGCTGTTTAAACCCAAAATTTACGTTTGAAAATTAACAATGTTTTAATTTACTTAAAACCTTATGTTTATGCGATAACCAGTTGAACCCAAAAAGTGCAATGCAAATTTTGCCGAAGGCCGTTCCTTTCATAAGAAGGGGTGGGGTTAATCCTGCCCCATCACTTGGTTTTTATATGATAAAAAGAGGTTTTTCACTTTCTTTTTTCTTATCAATTTACCATAGCCGCAATAAATATGGGGCGGCCCTATGGGCAGATTTTGCTATTTTAAAATCTGGGTTTAAAAATTCATTAACGCTAAGCGAGGAGGTGATTGTGACAAGAAAAAAGATTTGTGCCGCAAATTCTCTTCAAAAATTATGAGTCAAGATCAGATCTGATCCCTTGCTTCACTTCCCTTTTTTACTATTACTGAAAAGATAGCCGGAGTTCAAGGCATTGTTCGAATCAGGTTCAGGCCAAAATCTTTTGTAATCTTTCAGCAATCCAAATCTTAATAATGGATTGTCGAGGTACACCAAGACGCTTGGCTTCCTTGTCTAAATGGTGAATCATCCAGACCGGAAAATCCACATTGACCCTTTTCTGTTCCTGCCCAGGTCTTCTTGCTTGTGATAGATCAAGGAATTCCGAAATATCTTCGCCTTCATCAAATTTCTTATCCAGCTCATTAGCTTTCATAAATTTCTACCTCCTCCCTACGGGATCGGCGCACTGAAATGATCCTAATTTTTTCACCACGAAAGGTGATGATCCCGGACCAATATTTATTGGCGATTTTACCAATCACTATAAACCTTGGTTCGTCAATAGTTCTTGCAGGGACTTCAATTCGATCAGGATCATCCCATAACATTTGTGCTTCAATAAAATCGATCCCATGCCTTTTCTTGTTTTCTTCGCTTTTATGGCTATCGAACTCAAATTCCATTATAATATAGTTATTATACTTATTATATACCTTCTGTCAACCAATAAAATATATGATTTGAACAATTACTGTGCAGAATTTATGTATAGTCCAATATATTTTGGCCTTTACAGAATTCCCTGTGCATTGTTTTATTAGAATCAGTTTTAAGGGCGGTTGTCAATAGATTGAGGGCTTGCCCGCCGTTATTCTGGAGGGCTGGCCTGAATTCTTTGGGGAGGAGGTAATTTCTTTAAGATTAAAGATTTGAGGCACCAATTCAGACCAACTTCCAATTTTAAGTTGTTTTAGAAACTACGTTTTTTCTCAACAAAAAGCACTGGTGCGAAATCAAGCTAATCTCTTTTAGGCAATAGCTTCCTAAGAACTGCGCAGAGGATGAGACAACTTATAATAAGTAGATACCCACGGGCTCACGCCCATGGCACTCAAAAGGCACTAACTTAATTTAAGGCATTCACCCCCGGGCTCACGCCCGGGGTCCTCTGCAAATTTTGATAGGAGACAAACCATGAAGGCATTTTTATAAGCTGCTGGTGGATATATGCCATCCACTCTACCCACGCGATCCAGAATGGCCCCAGTCCAACCCTGCAAGATGGCCGGACCGAGTAGGGGGAAGGGGTTGAGGAGTCCAGAAGTGAGTCCCAGGATGGGGGTTGAGGTGGTTTCTCGGACCAATGCCCAGAGGTTAGTGGCGAATCCTCCAGCAATTCCCCCCATGGCGAGCAACAGAGCTATCATGCTTCTTGTTGATAGGGCATGACAACCTAATGCGAGAATCGCCCAGATGCCCGTCATAAGAGCCAAAAAACACAGAAGTACATCGACTTTGCTATGGAAGATTCTATCTGCAAGCCATCCAGATAGTGGGGCACCAAGGATAAACCCCACCGGAATCAAAATATTCAATCCACTAGCACGTAAAGCGTCCAGCTTGAGTATAGACATGATAAAGGGGGTAGCCCAGAGGCCTTGGAACGTAAAATAAGTCCCAAAAAATCCGAAGAGAATTGCAGCCAAAATCCAGAATCTCAGAGATCTCAGAATCCAAAGACCCGATCCCTGGGAAGTCACGGATTGGGCACTTTTTAAAGGGGGTTCTTTGCTCAATGGTTCAATCATTGCGTCGTGATCCCGAAAAAGCACGAGGGTGGCAAGGGCAAGCCCGAATGTTACACTACCGATAATCAAAAAACTCGACCTCCAACCCCACACACTGGCCATCCAGGCAAGTGGTGTGGTAGCCACGATTGCTCCCAGATTACCTGAAGCCAGTAGTAATCCGGTCATGGTGGCGAACTCTTTTTCTCGAAACCACTGGGCGAAGGCCTTAATCGCAGGAACGTAAACGCCACCTACGCCAAAACCTATGAGGCCCCGGCCTACTGCAGCCCAACCAATGGTTGGGGCTAACCCGAACAAGACACAACCAAGGGCTGCTGCCAAGGACCAAAACCCTACTACCCTTCTTGGCCCAAATACATCTGATAAATAGCCTACCAGAGGCTGCTCCAAAGCGTAGAGATAGAAATACATGGAGGACATGAATCCCAATGCTGTAGCGTGGGTCTGGAAAGCGGCCAAGAGATCAGGTGCGATCACCGATATGGAGACACGGTGGAAAAAAACGAAAAAGTACACCGAGGAGATCACGCCGAAAACTACCCAGCCGTGGGGATCACGGGATTGGGACTTTTTTACACAAGGCATAGTTAGTTTTCTATAGATGTTCAAGTTCGTTAAAGCAGATAAGCAAGGGAAGAGAGTGAAACAGGGATGGGGAACATGAGCGAGCATTTCCTGAGGGCTCTGTTTTGGCTTGAGCCTTATGTTTCCCTTGATGAATTCTTAACTGATCAATGTGTGATGAGTTATATTTGAGGCTTTTGGGTTTGTCAATGTCAATGCGGGCTTTGACGGTGTTCTAGCGGAATGATAGTTTTGAAAGACCTTTAGAGAAGTTGCGCGCAGGCAATGAGCATTGTTATTAGATGAACGCCCTAGCGGATGCCTTTCATACCAGCGACTTTAGCGATAAGCGAAGAGGTGATTGTGGCAAGAATAAAGATTTTAGCCGCAAATTCTCTTCAAAAACCATGAGTCAAGAGCAGGCTTGACCCCTTGCGACCACTTGCTAAGGGGATTAGCCGATGCCCTTCAGGAGGTAGCAGATCTCGCTGCCAAATAGCCTTCTTTGCCATGCCCTTATGGTATCGATACCCTCCAGATCTTTCCGACTTTTGGGGTATGCAAGGGCGACAGACTGTATCTGGGCGTTTGTGCATACAAGAGAGGGATCGATGCCCATCTCTTTTGCTCTTTGCTCCCTCCACTCCCTAAGGGCCTTTCCCTTCTTTGACACCTTGGCACCGGTCCGCTCTTCGGTATTCCTGGGGAATGCCGGGAGTTCATTTTCCGGCAGCTTTGTGGATTCATCTATCTTTTTCAGGATGGAGCGGCCCAACATCCTTACCTGCCTAGCGCTCAATCCCTTTATACGCCCAAGGTCTCTTTCGGTCACTGGCCTCTTCTCCGCGATCTCCATGATTGGTTCGTTTCCGAGGATCTTGAAGGGGGGAAGATCCCTGCGTCTGGCCATATCATCCCTTAATTGCAAGATCGATTCCAGTACTGCCAGGCCTCTGGGGTCAAGCATGCTGGCTCCCTTGAATCTCAGGAAGAGCGGATTACCGTCCGGAGGAGTAGGGCGCACCTTGCTCAGAAGTTCACACTCTTCCTCCACACAGAAAAGCCTGCCCTTGACCCGCAGTTCTTTCTCCAGTATCCGGCTGAGGGAGAGGAGGTGACAAGTATCCTGAACCGCATAGGCACGCATGGCAGCAGGCAATGGCCTCTCTGACCAGTCCCTTTTCTGATACTTCTTCTCAACAAGCACTCCCAACCTCTCTTTGAGGAGGCGGGCAAGACCCGTTTCCCTGATCCCAAGAAACCTTGCCGCAATCTGGGTGTCGAAGAGAGAGTTCACTTCAATATCGAAATCTCTGTAGAGGGAGCGTATATCATAATCGGCCCCATGGAACACCTTTAGGATATTCGGGTCTGCAAAGACCGG
>JAUWZV010000155.1 GCA_030615105.1 Desulfobacteraceae bacterium | reverse complement strand
CTAAATATTTCATCAGCTTATCAGAGGTAGTAAATAAGACAGAATTTGGATTGATTGTAAAGTTGCCAGATTAAACTATAGTGAACCTCATTAGTCAATAGTTTCCGAATTCCGTAGCTCTGAAGCATTTGTTGCTGAGTCTGTATTATTTTCAATAACCTCTAAAGAGTTGGAGATAATCCTGATGGAATGTAACCAAGAAGACAATCTTGAGAAATGCAACTGTACCTATGAACCTTGCTCGAGGAAAGGTATTTGCTGCGAGTGTATATCGTATCATTTAAGATTAAGGGAGCTGCCAGCATGCCTTTTTTCCAAAGATGCAGAGGCGACCTTTGATAGGTCCTTTGAATACTTTTCCAGATTGGTTCAAAAAGGAAAGATTTGATCCCACTGTACGACGGTTGATTAGATAACAGCAACTTGATGTTATAGGAAATTCCCTTTTAGAGGTAGATGTACGCAGATTATCTAAGATCTTAAATATATATAGTTATCTGCGGCTATCTGCGAAAATCTGCGTCCTAATTTAGTGATATTTTGTTAAAGAATCTCTATTTCCTTTAGATAGCGTTCCTTTCTCTCCAATGATAAGCCATTTTTTATAGCCTTCTGGGCAATATCTTTTCCGAGTAGAGCGGCACCAACAGCTCCGGTGAGTAAGGGTTCTGAGGGGACAACTGTAGCATGACCCAATTTATCAGAAAGCGCCTTAACCAGACCCACATTTTTTGCTCCTCCACCTGTAATAACAACCTCCTTAGCCACCTTCAGTCTATTTACCATCCGTGATATCCTGTTAGCCAGTGATTCAAGTATGCCCGCAACTAAATCGTTAAGGGGAACACCTTCAGCTAACCTTGCTACTACCTCCTGCTCGGCAAATACAGTACAGATGTTGCTAATTTTAGCAGGATTTTTTCCTTCCAAACCTATTTCTCCCATTTCTTCTATATTTATCCTCAAGGCATCAGCGATAATCTCTAAGAATCTACCGGTACCAGCAGCACACTTGTCGTTCATAACAAAATCTATAGGCCTGCCACTATTGATGCTTATTCCTTTACAATCCTGCCCCCCAATGTCAATAACTGTCTTAGCCTCAGGGAAAAAACTTGACACACCTTTGGCATGACAGCTAATTTCCGTTATCTGTTTATCAGCAAAGGGTACATTGATTCTTCCGTAGCCTGTAGCCACTATATAAGTGATTGCATTGAAAGGAAGATCAACCTCATGTAATGCCTTTTCCATTACCTTGTTGGCCAATCTTCTCTGTTCAGGGCCAGTTGGTCCTATAGTAGAGGAGATGATCCCTTTATTCATGATTACCACCTTGGTCATGGTGGAACCAATATCAATACCAGCGAAATATTCTGACATATTATTAATTATAACTTTCGGAATTTTTACAACTTATTGAAATTATAAGTCTTTTTATTTGGTGCTATCGATATGGAGCGATGGAGTACTGGAGTAATGGAGATGCGTGCGGAAGAATTATTTTTTCCCCTAAACCCAACACTCCAATGCTCCATTGCTCCCTGGCCCAGACCTGATTCACATGGCCGGAGTTTAACGGACGTCACTTCCACAATATTACGGCAATAGCAGTTTACTCCAGATAATTCGCGCCAAGGCGGGCCGATACTCCAATTAGGGCGAAGCCCTAAGTTCCCTTACTTTTTGCAACTGATTCCAGGGTCTCTATAAAGGCATCTATCCTATTTCTTGTATCGACCTCGGAGTACGAGCTTATATCTATTATATCACTTTCCAAGATCAGGGAAGGAAGCTCTCTCTTTTCCTCTTTTTTCTTGCCATCCGGCCCTAATATTAATACAGGGATCGGCTTGTAAATCTTTCTTAATTGATTCAATTGCCAGATCAGGCCGAGATGCCAGGTCCTGCATGAAAATGCCTCGTGCATGACAACACCATCGATCTTGTAATCTTCAATATACTGTATTAAACGTTCCACATCCGGCTCTGATCCGGGCCTTTTTTTGGCCTTGTCATACCAGTATGTCCAATATCCAAGCCATCTCCAGGCCAGTCGTTCGATGGGATCATTTGTTTCAGGTATGTTCAGCCTGTAGACGGCTTCAATCATCCGGTAGGTTGTCTCAACCGGAAAAACCGCCCCTTTGCTGTTAAAATAATTAAAATCGGTCAGGGCAAACCATGAAGGTAATCCCCCGCCCCAGAGGAGTCTGTATTTCTCATTCTCTACAACACCTTCCTTTTTGGCAATTTTCTCCTTGAGTTCTTTATTTAACCCTAAAAAGAAATCATAGGCAACCTGGGTGCCCATCATGAAGCACATGGGCACCATGGTATTCATGGCGTCTCCTGTGCCCATGGGTGTAGGCACAGCCCTTCTAAGATCATAGGTCTCCCAGATCAGATTCCAGGTCCTTTCCCCCAGATCAACGGTTTCACTCAACCGGTCGTAATCCATCTTTGTTCCAGTTTGCTTTTCTAAGAATTTCACCAGTCCCTGCAATTCCTCGATAATATGCTTGATATAATAGTCCTGAACATCAGCAACCTCGATATCGTCCTCATAGAGGGGATATGGCAGGTCTACATTATGGATCGGGACATCTGGCATATATTGCTGTGATGCCTGATACCACTTGTTTCTCGGGTCACACAGGATCTGGCCGCTGGATAGCATCATATCAGGCCTTGCCTGCCCTCCCCATGGGGCATCCGGTGGCATCTCCCCTAATTTTTCCCTCCATTGATCAAAGCCGATTCCACAGAGGGCATAGGTGCATAGAGATCGTGAAAGGCCCTGGGATTCTGCCCGCTCAAGGAATCTTTCTGCATCTCTCTTTGCCCCGCAAATACCGGCAAAATTTTCGGTCCAGACCGGCACGATGTCCATAGCCCTCAGGATCTCATCGTATAAACAAACAATAAATGTAAAGGCAAGCTTCTTTCCCTCTTCCTTTGCCCTTATTGTGCCTGTGATAAATTCCTTTACCATGGGACCGATGGATGCAGCAGCCTCGGTTGCCGTTCTTCTTTTCTTTCTCTTCTTTTCTTCTTCAGCCATTTGTTAACACCTCCTTATTGTTTACCGTTCTCCGTTTTCCTACGGCTTCTGAGTTCACGAATTCCTCGGAATTCGGAAACAACGGACAACTGACATTAACATCATCCTATCATCTCGAGAAATGCCTGTATCCTTGTACGTAGGCGGCCAATAGTGCCCGCTGAGTATTCATCCTCTAAATAAAGAACAGGCATTTTTATGGAATCAAAGTATGCCTTCCTTGCGGGAACCTCAAAACCAAATGGGTCACAATATTTATAGATATAGAGGATAACCCCATCAACTTTAAATTCCTTACTTAAAGAACCAATATCACCAAATCTTGACCTCAGGTCTTCATCATAGGTTTCCCCTGCCTTTTCCCTGTAGGTCCTGGGACAATTTATCTTATCCAGATAGCGATGAGCGAGAGCATCTACAGGATCACCCCCAACGTCAGCATTAGGCCAGTAATCCCTGGTACCGATACAAAGGCTATCAACAACCACATTGGCTCCACTATCCTCAACGAGCTTGACAAAGTCAATATTATCCATGCAGGCACCGTCCAACATTATACGGGGTGCCTTTTGCAAGGGAGTTCCTTTTTTCTGCCTGAATTCCTCTAAAACCTCATCAAATAATTCATTAGACTCAGCAACAGGCAAACTCATCCCAACAGTCAATATCTTTGCTATTTCTGTCCCTGAGATAAGAGGTGGGTCGGAGGTCCTTAATTCATAAAGGGCCTTTGCCTTGTCCCTGTTTTCATTATATAAGCCAATCGCCTCGGCAAGGTCATCATCGGAAATCTCTTTTCCAGCAAACTTTCCAAGGCTTTTTCTAAATGTGTTTAGCTCTGCCATAAAAAATTCCATGGATGACTCGCTGAGTGTATGAGGCACATTAATAAAATGAGAATAGGGCAATTCCAGGGAATACCGCCATGTGCTATAGGTCCTGGCCAGGCTGTCGCAGGCATGAGGAATAATGAGACCATCACAAAAATCATACCTTCCTTTTACTGAAAGATCAAAGCAACTGCGCACAAAGGGGCATGCTATGGTCTCTAAATTCGTATCTCCCTTGGTGATCGGTTCATGGACATCACCCCTTATCCTGAAAGGTACACATCCTGCTGCTGTAATAATCTCCACTGGAACAAGGGAACAGAGATAGGCAATTACCTTATTATCCTCATTTTTTAGTTCTCTTGCCCTGAGTCCATATTCCTGATAATGTCTTTCAACCTTAGACAAGATGTCACTATTTTGTTCATTCATCAGCTTTATCTCCTTTTTATTATCTATCAAGTGTCCAGTATCAAAAAAAATTGACACATTTGTTAAATTTTTGCCCTTATAAGATGGCTATTTTGTAGCTATAAATTAAATGAAATAGTATAGCCTGTCAATACGTTCTTATACTTTCAGAGATGCCCTTTCTAATCTTACTCAGTTAAGGGTACCAGAGCTGAGAGCTGACCGCTGATTGCTGATTGCTTAAAATGAAGGCACTGAGGTTGAATAATTTTATGAAAACATGCCAGAATACCCCGACTTTTAAGTTGGGGATGAATGGCATCCTTTAAGTTCCCCTCCCGTGTCGGAGATCCCGGTTACGGGGGTGGGAGGGGATAGGGGAGGGGGATAATCAGAAAGAACTTTCACCCCCACCTTTACCCGCCTCAGGCGGGTGAACGTCCCCCATCCCCATCATAATAGCGAGATCTTCGACAAGGGGGAGGAAATAGTTTTTAGAACTGTAATAGTAAAGGCTTAACCCCATTTTTACGTGATATCGATTAAAGAAATTCAGGGTTAAACCCGATAAATATAATTAAAAATCTTGACAACACTATCAGTATATTATATTTTATCATTACTTGCTCCCCGTTCGATATGCTGAAAGGCCTCGGGCGGGGTTATTTTTTTTAAGAAGAATTTGATGCCCTCTGCTCTCTGCCCTTTTCGCCGCATTGCTTGTTTCTCTTGACCAATCACCTGATTTTAGGCTAAATTTCATTAGCTTTTAGCTAAGATAGAACTCGTCAAAATAAAGGCTTAAAGCGTGTACATAATTTGTTTCACTTTTACGCTTTTACAACACAGTAGAATTGTCAAGAATAAAAATTCGACCTCTGAATTATAATGTTAATCTACTTCGATGAATCCTATGACAATGAGCATGAGTATCTTTTG
>JAUWZV010000143.1 GCA_030615105.1 Desulfobacteraceae bacterium | reverse complement strand
ACTGTATGAAATGACCAGGCCGGGAGACCCGGAATCGAAGAAAAGATTTCATAACCCTTTTTCCTGCTAATATATTAATAAATACTATTACTCAGCTATTCTTTTTTAATATATTTGCCCACAGATTTTTATGAGGACCCTAAATTATTTTGTATGCAAAATTTTTTAGCCAAAGAAATTATCCATGAAGACCTCAGAGCAGGTGCTTAAAAAGGACCTTACAATCCCTTTTATGTCCCCTTTAGATCGTTTATTCATCTCCTACCGGTCCTCCTTCCTGGTTTTTACCTGTTTCCGCAGCCAGTTATGCCAGTCTTCAAGACCCTCTCCCGTTTTACAGGATATCCGGAATATGGTTAGATCCGGATTAATCTTTAATGAATCCTCTTTTATTTTTTCTAAACTGAAGTCCACATAAGGTAGAAGGTCAATTTTGTTTATCAGGAGCACTTTTGATTCACGGAACATGAGTGGGTACTTGGTTGGCTTATCGTCACCCTCAGTCACGCTGAGTATCATAACCTTGAAATCCTCTCCAACCCTGAACTCCGCAGGGCAGACCAGGTTTCCCACATTCTCCACCACGAGAAGATCTATTTCCCTGAAATTAAATTCTCCAAAGGTATCCCTGATCATATTCCCGTCCAGGTGACATGCCCCACCGGTGTTGATCTGTACAACGGGCACTCCTTTCCTGGCTATCCGCTCTGCATCCTGCGAAGATTGAATATCTCCTTCTATGATCCCGATTCTTAAGTCGCCCTTCAGGGCATCAATGCTTTTTTCAAGGAGACTGGTTTTACCTGCTCCTGGTGAACTCATGAGGTTTATCACCATCAAGCCGCTTTCTTTAAATAAATCTCTATTTTGCTGAGCAATACGATCATTGGCCTCCAGTATGTTTCTGACTACCGAAATCTTCATAGATAAACTCCTTGCATATTAAAATAATTCGCTTCTCTTGCTATCAGGCCACCTCTATCTCTACAATAGATAGGTTTTGGCCCTCGATGGTCTCAATTTTAGTGCTGCCGCAAGCGGGGCAAATAAAGGCATAATCTTTTATCTCGAATTCACTCTCACAGGCATGGCAGCATCCTTTTAAGGGGGTAATATCCATGATCAGCCTGGCACCTTCCAGTTCAGTCCCGGCAGTGATTACCTCAAAACAAAAAGATAGGGCATTGGGAACAATTGCTGACATCTGGCCTATATTAATGCGCACGGATCTGAGGATCCTGGCATCGTATTTTTGCATCTCCTCTTCAATAATTTCGATGAGGCTTTGAGCTATAGACATCTCGTGCATATAAAGGCCTGCTGTTTTCCTATAGAAACACGCTTTGTTTCATTATCCACACTCATTTCTCCCTTATCATACATGATAAAGTAGATCTTTTTGAAACTTTTCGGAAGGTGAATGGGGAATTATATTGTAGGCTTCGTCAATTTCACTCGATCAAAGATGTATAAAATGCGCCCAGACACTGGCTTAAAATAAATGGATAGGTGGGTTTATTATCAAGCTCGTAAGTCATATCAGTAGCCAATAGGCTTATAGAAAGTGATTACGATTCAAGAAATGCCCTATATCCTCTATATGTCATGTAGATATCCCCCTTGTGAGTGATTTCAAATGGGGAGTGCATGGACAGAACCGGGGGATCGCACTTCACTTCTCTTCTCTTCTTTCCTTTCCTTATCTCTTAGTCATAAATAAATGTTTTGATTGTCTCTGAATGAATACCCTGCATCTGAAATCCTCTAAGAACCGCCCTCTTTTTTATGCCGATTGAGTTTCTGTGCCAGGTCTGCCCTGGCTCTTGCCCGGATCTCTGCCCGCATGGAATGTGCTTCCATCTGATTTTTAGGAACCACGGGCTGCCGATCCTTAGGCTTACGAACAAGCCTCAGTGCACCGCTGGGGCAGGTGGACACACACAGCCCGCAACCTATGCAGCGATCAGCATTAAGGGCCACCTTCTCGTCCTCCATACTGAGGGCCTCCATCTGGCAGCGTTCCTGGCACGTCTCGCATCCTTCACAGGTTTCAGTATCGGCCTCTGCAACAAACGGCGATGAAACCACGGCAGCGGGCGCAGGGAGTTTCTTGAGGTTGAGTAGAATCTGGCAGCAGTCTCCACAGCAGCAGCAGATATTGACAATTTCTTGGGCATTGCTGGGCTGAAGCACCAGGCCATCTTCCTCTGCCTTCTTGATGATATCCAAAGTCTCCTCCAAGGTAATGATTCGCCCTAATCCATTGCGCTCGTAATAATCGGCACCCCAGCCAAAGATGAGACATGCATCCATTAGCTTGTCGCATCCCCCATCTTTGAGCTTATGTTCCCGGCGACAGATACACGGGGCCACCAAGAATTTTTTCTGTCTTCTTACCATCACCTCTGCTTGCTCATAAGGCAATACCTCAATGCCAGCGTGAATACTTTTTCCAATCGGGATGGTTCGAAGCTGGGGTAAATAATCAAAGGCATCTCTGGCAAGCGTGGGTAAGTACTCTTCCATGTCTTTTACGAAATCCTTATCCAGGTCATTCACATGGTACTCCCATATGCCAACCACAAACTGTGATGCCATATACGCCGGTGGCCGCTCAGGGGTTTCGATGCTGAAGATCAGCCCTTTTCTTGCCATGTCCCTCAGCCTTGAGGCTGCCTGATCCTCATTCATCCCGGCCCGCTCTGCTATTACTTGAGCTGGCTCAAGCTTCATGGTTAAATACTGAGCTAATTCTGCATCCTCCGGGCTAAACAATCGCTTAAGGATACGCAATTCAACTCCGCTCTCAGTGGCTGGAAAGCCACCGGGCAGACTGTCCAAGTGCTCCCTCAATCTTTCGTACACGCCATACATTCCTTAACCCTCCCTTCTCCTATTTAAACTAACCATTTCCTCAATAATCTCTCTGACAGCCGGTATCCCAGATATTAAACCAGCCACCTGTCCTGCTGGCAATACACCGGCTTCCAGGTCTCCCTTGACCCATGCTGCTTCAACGGCCGCGGGAGTGAAGATATTATCAGGCCCCATCTCGCCTTTGATCATTTTTTCTACCAGTTGCGTGCGTAAGGCCCTGATTCGAAATCGTCCCATATCGACCAAGCCGGTCCCCGTGTCCCCAGACTCGACAATCCTCTCCTTGTACATAGCGTTAGCGATGCACTCTTTTGTGGCGATAAAGCGAGTTCCTACCTGTACTCCCTCGGCACCCAGGGCCATTGCCGCTTTATATCCACGAGAGTCTCCGATGCCACCAGCAGCAATTACAGGAACCTTCACAGCATCAACCACCGCAGGAACAAGGACCATGGTCGATACCCCCTTGAGTCCTTGAACCCCACCTGATTCCGCCCCTTCTGCCACTATGGCATCTGCATCCAGGCCCTCAGCGCCCTGCGCAACCCCTACTGTAGGCACTACAACGATTATTTTCATGCCTAATTCGCGAAGAAAGGGAATTAGTGCCTTCGGAGATCCACCGGAGACGGTGACGGTCTTCACCCCTTCCTCGGCAAATACTTTGGCAAATTCCTGGGCCAATGGATTCATTACGAAGAGATTTGCGCCAAATGGCTTGTTAGTGAGTTTTTTGGTGGCCTGAACTTGACTCCGTACCGCTTCAGGGTCTTGAGCGAAGGCAGTAGCCAAAAGGCCGAATGCTCCAGCCTCTGAAACGGCTGCAACCAGCTCAGGATTACAGATTACTCCCATGGCACCCTGGATGATTGGATACCTGGAACCTAATAGCTCAGTAACTCTGGACATGTCTTTACCTCCTTTCCTAATCCGTTAGTCCTGCTTCACATTAATAAAAAAACATTCAGGATTATCATATGTATTCTTGTCTTCTTTGTCAGATACAACTGACCTGGTCTTAGCTTTTCTTGGATATCCGATGAAACCGAGAAGATGCGATCCGCGTTACTAAATAGGGGTATATACCCTTTTTTATATAAAAAAATTACTTCTTGCGAGTTAGTAATACTACTCCTGATAGACTTGCAAAGAGAGTATCCAGACCTTCACGCCCCAATTTATTCTGAACTTCTGCCTGTGCTTTTTCCCACAGTGGAAATGCTTCCGTAGCCTTTTCAAGTCCAAGCTTCGTAAGTGTCACGACTCGCTCACGCAAATCTTCCCCACGTTCAATCCGGATGAGACCCTGCTTATCAAGAGGTTTGAGATTCCTTGCCAGTGCCGACCGATCCATTACAACGGCTTTGGCCAGCCTTTTTATACTCACCGATCCCAGAATCCGGATCGAGTTCAGCAGGATGAGCTGTGTCGAGCGGAGGTCCACCGGCCTCAGCATTTCATCGTAGAACTGTGTGATACAGCGAGCAGCCCTCCGCGTGATGAAACAGACACAGCTTTTCCCCATCTCTATAGCTTGATTTTGATCCAATGCTTTGAGTTTAGCTGACATCAATTATTCTTCGCTTCTAATTCTCCACGATATGAATGATTTTCCTGTAAGCGCCTCTTTCTTGACGTCTTCGATCTTCTATAAAGACATATAGGGGCATATACCCCTAATCTTAACCCTTGTCAACCTTTTTCTGTTAACTTTATCTGACCCTAATTTTATACATCAGTCCCAAAGCTATTGACCATAAATATCATCCAAGATCTTCTTTGCCCCTACATCTAAAAGCCTTTGGGCCAGTGTTGCACCAAGCTCGCTTGCCTTCTCCGGTGGTCCAATGACAACATCCCGAAATATAGTGCTTCCATCAAGATCAGCCACCAGACCGTCTAAATTGATAGAGTTATCCTTTAATCTTGCAAAGCCGGCAACAGGGACCTGGCAGCCACCTTTAAGCTCCATCATGAAGGATCGTTCAGCTTCCACTGCCACCCTTGTTGGGTAATGATCCAAAAATGTGAATATATCCCTTGTTTCCTGATCGTCTCGTCTTAATTCAAGACCTAAGGCACCCTGCCCTATTGCAGGCAGCATGAGATCAAAAGAAAAAGGTTGGACTGTCCTCTCCTTAAAACCTATTCTTTTTAACCCGGCAGCGGCAACAACTATTGCCTGAATATTAGCTGTATCCAGTTTCTTAAGCCTGGTGTCTAAATTTCCCCTTAAAGGAACAATCTTCAGATCTGACCGATAATGGAGAAGCTGGGCAGAACGTCTCAAACTGCTGGTGCCTATGCAGGATCCCTCTGGTAAATCTTTAAGGGGTATATTGTCCTTAGAGATCATAACATCATGGGGATCTTCCCTCTCAGGGATAATACCGATATATAAATTATCTGGCAGTTCAGCAGGAACATCCTTCAGGCTGTGCATAGCTACATCTATCTCGCCTCTTTTTAGGGCCTCTTCTATCTCTTTTACAAATAACCCTTTCCCACCAATAGTGCTCAATGGTTTATCAATTATCCTGTCACCTTTTGTCCTTATCTTAATTAAGTCAACCTCGATATCAGGATATTTGGCCGAGAGCCTATCAATTACCCATTTCGTTTGAGCAAGTGCCAACTGGCTTGCCCGTGTACCGATTCTGATAGCCATTATTTAAATGCCTAAAGTGCCTAAAGTGAGCTAAAATGCCTAAAATAAGCACTAAGCAGTAAACAACCCACAACCTGTAATGGTCTGGTGAGTGGTTAAGTGGTTGAGTCGTTAAGTCGTTAAAAACATTCAACTGCTCAACCATCTGACTACTCAACTTTTTCTTAAATTCACAATTCATAATCAATAATTTTGCCTAAATTGAGCGATTCTCGCCGCCCAAGACACCAAAACAACCGTAGGACAGCCGTCTCGGCTGCCCTTGGATTTTATCTCTTAAGACTCCGATGCTGCTAAATCGGGGTCCTACTGATTTAAACATTAAAATCGCTCAATTTAGGTTTTAAGCACTTTAGCTCACCTTAGGCGCTTTTCTTTGAGATTAAGAATCGCGCTATATTAAGGTCCTGGGATGTGGTTACTTTTATATTATTCTCCTCCCCTTCAATGATATTTACAGGTATCCCCATCTTTTCAATCAGGAAGGCATCATCTGTTGCCTTTTCCCAACCATGTGTGAGTGCCTCTTGATGAGCTAGATTTATATCCTCCCATCTAAAGATCTGGGGGGTTTGAATTAACCATAACTGGCTTCGATCAACTGATCTTAGA
>JAUWZV010000033.1 GCA_030615105.1 Desulfobacteraceae bacterium | reverse complement strand
ACTGTATGAAATGACCAGGCCGGGAGACCCGGAATCGAAGAAAAGATTTCATAACCCTTTTTCCTGCTAATATATTAATAAATACTATTACTCAGCTATTCTTTTTTAATATATTTGCCCACAGATTTTTATGAGGACCCTCCTGTTTCAAGATCCATCTTACAGCCCTTAATAGATCTTCTGCTATATAGGCGGGTTTTTTCCCTGTATGAGGCACAATGTATTCTAACTCTCCCCTGCCGTAACCGGTTAATACCAGGATACCAGGTAGATTTGCATTATGTGCAAATTCTATGTCAAGCAAGCGATCCCCGATTACGTAGGACCTTTCCATATCTATATCTAATTCGGATCTTGCTTTCTTTACAAGGCCTATATCTGGTTTTCTACAACTACATTCCTTGCTATATTCAGGCAACACCCCATCAGGATGGTGAGGACAGAAATAAATCTTATCCAGGTATGCATTATCCTTGGCTAATTCCTTCTTCATCAACTCATGTGTCGCTTTTACCAGTTCGATGGGGAAATAGCCTCTGGCCACACCTGACTGATTAGAAGTTACCACCACAATGTGGTCACTCTGGTTTAAAAGGGATATAGCCTTTCCTACACCAGGCAAGAGGATAAAGCGGCTTATATGATTAATATAACCATGTTGTTCATTGACAGTTCCATCTCTATCTATAAATACTGCTGGCCTCATCCTTTAATTTTCAATTTTAAATTTTAAATTTTAAATTCCCTCTTGAGGCGTTCCAACTCAGCCCAGACCTCTTCCGGCTCAATGGATAACATGCACTTATGATCAAACGGGCACACCTCTTTTAAACAGGGGCTGCAACCTACACTATGTCTCACTACTCTTGCATCTCTGCTAACCGGACTAGTTACAACATGATCAGTGGGGCCAAAAATAGCAACTATAGGTATATTAAAGGCAGCAGCTATATGCATTAACCCGCTATCATTGGTTACAAAGAGGTTACATCTCTTGATCAATGCCATAGCCTGACCTAATGTAGTTTGTCCGCAGAGATTGGCTGGATTGGTATGCATTAAATTTGATACATTTGCAGCTATCTCCCTCTCGGAAAAAGAGCCAAATATTACTACCCTGGCATCCCATCTCTTTGCAGCCCAATCACCTATAACAGCAAACCTATCTTCAGGCCACCTCTTGGCTGAACCATATACAGCACCTGGATTAATTCCAACAACAAAAAGATTATCCTCTATACCCATTGAGGATAACATTAAAGAGGTTGACTTAACATCCTCATCATTAACGTATAATATCGGTTCTCTCTCTTCAACTTGCCAGCCCATCGCCTCGATAAGGCCTATAAAATATTCAATCTGATGAGCTGAGAAAATATCCCGATCTCTTTTAACCTTATGAGTCAAAAAGAATCCTCGCCGGTCTGTATCGTAACCTACTATATATCTAACCCTTCCAATATAGGCCAGAAAAGCAGCCTCAAAGGCATTTTGAAAGAGAACAGCCATATCAAACCTTTCGCCCCTAAGCAAAGATATAATCCTTGCCAATTCCTTGAATGATTTCAATAAACCTTTACTTTTTTCCATAATCATTGTTCTGTCCACTGCAGGATGATTCTCGAGGAGTGGAATAACCCAGGGAGTAGCTAAAACTGTTATCTGAGCATGGGGAAAAGCTTTTTTAATTGCCACGAGGGAAGGGATCATCATCACTGTATCACCTACCCAATTAGTAGACCTTATCAGTATTTTTTTAATCCCTTCAGTTGAAATTTTATATCTGGATCTGACCTTCATTCTTTTTCAAATTAGACTGTTACTATTCGGCCACCCCCGTCCCGACCCGGAACGGGGCGGGGCAAGACACGAAGGCACCAAGGTTATAGAATAACTCATTTTTTTCCTTTGTGCCTGCCCGCCATCGGCTTCGCCTTAGGCAAGGCGGGCGGGTCTTGGTGACTTAGTGGCTGAAAGTTCATATTAGACTTAATAATCCCCTGCTTGATGATATTAAAAAAGGCATCTCTCCCTGCCCGCTCGTGCCTTGCTGTGGCAGGCGGGCCTGAAAGAAGCCCTATCTTTATGGTTAAGATACCAATATCCAAATCAATACCAAATTTCTCATCAATTCTGACCCAGTCTTTCTCTGTGGTCAATAAAAAATCCACATCTAATCTTCTTTTCCAGGATGCAAGCTCTTCAATCTCATCTTTGCTAAAAGGGTGGTGGTCAGAGAAGGCTTTAAAGTGAATAATATGAGCCCCAATACTTTTTAGCATTTCTAAAAAATCATCTGGATTAGCCAGCCCTGCAAAGGCCACTACATTTTTCCCAGATAAGATGTCCGGTTCATAGGCCTTACCAACAAGAGGGAATATAATCTGATCAGGATAATACCCAGATAGAAAGATTGGCCTCCCGGGAAAATTTTGTTTCAAGAAATCTACAAGGTCATCTCCAGGATGCTCATCTGTGCATTTAGTAATAATAATAAGATCCGCTCTTTTTATCTGTTCAACAGGCTCCCTCAGAGGGCCGAGGGGCAGTAAAGATCCGTTTCCGAATTGCCTTTTAGCATCCAAAAGAAGGATATTCAAATCCCTGTTTAATGATAAATGCTGATATCCATCATCTAATAGAAGTAACTCCGAATTAAATTCTCTTAAGGCAAGATATCCAATCCTGTATCTTTTTTTTGATATTAATACAGGAACAGAGGATAATTTTTTAGCTAACAGCAATGGCTCATCTCCTGCATCATCAACCGATGCCAAAACCTCTTTCCCATTAGAGACAACAAGGTAATCATGGCTTTGTCTTCCTTTATAGCCCCTCGAAATGATGGCCGCTCTAAATCCATTTTTATCTGCCCACTCGGCAAGCATGGCAACAAAAGGCGTCTTACCTGTACCCCCTGCCGTTATATTTCCAATGCTGACAACATAAGCTGGAAGGGATTTAGTCCTCAAAAAACCCACCTTGTAAGCAATGAGTCTAAGGTGGATGGCAAGGCCATAGATAAAGGAAATGATCCTTAGGAAAAATGTAATAATATTCCTTTGTCTCTTTGCATGAATAGCTGACCAATTGGGCGTCTTCATACCTGGATACTCATTAATGCTTATTGTCTACTTATTTCCTTTAGGCACTTTAGACATTTCAATGTAAGGTTCAAGAATCTCCATCACCCTGTCAAGGGCCCCCTGGTTTTGCTCCACGAATTCCTTAGCCCTTTTACCTATCTGTTCTCTCTCACTTTTTTGGCCTAAGAGCTCTAACATAACATGAAGTAATTCAGATTCATCAGAAACCATTTTACCTCCCCCGCATTTAATCAGTGATTGGGACATAGTAGTAAAATTATAAGTATAAGGGCCAAAAAGGACAGATATACCAAAAGATGCTGGTTCTAAAAGATTATGACCTCCTATCTGGGCCAGGCTTCCTCCTACAAAGGCAATATCAGCTAAGAAATAAATCTGGCCCAATTCACCTAAGGTATTAAGAATAAAAACATTGTATTTCCCCGCTCTGCGGGACTCAGGCGAGGCAGGCGGGCCTGCTGGCAATTCAGTTTTTCTGATGACCTTGAATCCAAGATCTCTTGCAAGATAGTAGACCTCATCAAACCTGTTAGCCTCTCTCGGGCCAATTATAAGAGAAAGATCGGGAAACAGCTTTAGAAGTTGACCAAATACATTCAATATGATCTTTTCTTCAGGATTATGGGTACTTCCTGCTACCCATATTAGTCCGTTTTTCAGGTTTAAAAGATTAAGCCATCTTTTGCGTTCTTTATCTTTAAGAGACTTCCATTTCCTATCAAACTTAATGTTTCCAGTAACTTTGACCTTATCTGGAAAAAGCCTTCCTCCAATAATGCGATATTTATCTATTTCTGTTTGCACCAAAAATAACTCTACCATCGCTAACACTCTCTTGATTAGAAATCGCCACCTTATATAGGATTTCCCTGTGTGGGGAGAAACCCTACCATTTACGAGGATTGTTTTAACCCCACTTTTTTTTAAGGATAAAATTAAGCCTGGCCAGATGTCTGTCTCTACCAGTATAAAGATAGATGGGTTAATATATTTTATCATTCTCCTTACTGACCACCAGAAATCAAGAGGCATTGGTAATATGTAGTCAACTTTACTTTGAAGTTTTTCTCTTGCTATCTCTAAGCCTGTGGCTGTTTTAACAGAAAGGACAATCTCCCTTGATGGATATCTATTTTTTAAGGCATCGAGTAAAGGGATGGCAGATAGGACTTCGCCCACTGAAAGGGCATGGACCCATAACCTGCCAATTCCTGATTCTCCAAGATTTGGAAGATCTAAACCCAGCCTTTCCTGAAAACGACTTTTATTTTTAAAAAGATAAAAAATAGGGAAAAAAACGATAAGGATAAGTGTAGCTAAAAGATGGTAAAGGATAAACATTTTGCTGGTCGCTAGTTTCTCGCTACTCGTCACTCGTTTCTAATTTGTGTTTTCTGGCTAACGAATAACAAGTAACATCATTTTTAAACCCTCGCAGGTAGCTCGATGATAAACTTTGTACCATTTGGTTTATTATCCTCAACCCTTATAGAACCATTATGATCGGTGACTATACTGCTGACAATAGCGAGCCCTAATCCTGTACCAGACTTCTTTGTGGAAAAATATGGTTCAAAAAGCCTCTCTTTATCCTCATCTGATATGCCGGTGCCGGTATCCACAACTTCAATCCTGACTATCCTCAATACCTTATCATAAAAAAGCTTGATGTTAATCTTTCCTTTATCAGGGATGGCTGCCACAGCATTGTCTAAAAGATTAATCATCACCCTTTTTATCTGTTCTTTATCAAGTTTAAATTTTGGGATATCATCACTGTCAATAAACTCGAATGTTATGTTCTTATGGGTTTGCTTGTACAATAAAATTGCATCCTGAATTATCTTTTTTATATTATCTCGCACTAAAATAGAAGCTGGCATACGGGTAAAATTGGAAAATTCATTCACTAATCCTTTCAACTCTTTAACACTGTCTATTATCAACCGTGTACATTCGTCAAAAACGGTTCCATCTTCTTTTGCTAAACGTTCACCATACTTTCTTCTCAACCTCTGTGCTGAAAGCTGAATCGGGGTCAATGGATTCTTCACCTCATGGGCGATACGTCTGGCCACCTCTCTCCATGCGGCCATTCTCTGTGCCCTTTCTAATTCAGTCAGATCCTCAAATACTGCAACTAATCCAAGGTACTTACCTTGATCATCCCTTAAGACATTCAACAAGGCCAGCAACTTTAAGTAACGCCCCTTTATTGAGATACTTATCTCTTTTTGGATAAATTCCTTTTTAAAAAGATTTTTATCTGCCATAAATCTACTGATAATTGACCGATGTTTAGGGCCTAAAATATCCTTGTAATTCTTCCCTATTATCTCTGTTGCAGAAATATTAAGCATCTTTTCTGCGGACTTATTTATTATTGAAATTACCCCCTTAGAATCTGCAGATATAACTCCAGCGGCCACATTTTCTAAAATAGTTTCCATATAGAGCCTTCTCTGTTCTGATTCCTTATTACTATTGACCAAGTCCCTGTTAACAGCATCAAGCTCGCTTTTACCTTCCCTGAGATCCTTTGTCATCTTGTTGAATGAGTCTACAAGAACACCCATCTCATCCTTGGATTCCAGATCAATATGAAAGCCATAATCACCAGATGCAATCCTATCAGTAGCTATAGCCAGTTCCTCTATCGGGACTGTAATCCCTTTTGAAAGATAAAAACCAAACCAAATGGCCGAAAAGATGACTAAAAGCGTAACAATGGACAGGGCGGTTAAAGGGATCAGTTTTATAGGTCTCTTGAGCATCTTTACCTGTTTATAGCCTTGCAAACCTTTGTTAATGGTTATCAGCCTATTTAAGGTCACCCCTGGGATAAACTTAGCAACCACAATCGCTCCTACCTGGGCCTTTGTCTCAGTTCGTGAAAATATGGGCACAATGCCCCTGACTAAATCTCCATGTGGAGAGGCCTGAATGACCTTAATATCAGTTGAATCTTTGAAACTCTTGCGCAGCACTTCAATGCTTAGATCTTTAAAAGGTTTTAAATCAACCCTGCTGTCATAAGAGGCAGCTCTTGGAAGTAATTTTGATGAAAAGATCTGAATAGCGGAAAGATTGTATTCCTTCCTTTTTTCCTCTATAAATGCCTGCAGCTTATCTGACCTGGATAGCAACATATACCCTTCATGGGTAATTAAGGAACTCAAGCTATTGCCAAAGGCCAGGGCCTCATCTTCAATTCTTTTATAGTAGTCCTGACCTACCTCCAAAGATTTTTGAAGAGACTGTTCAATCTGAAGATTAAACCAATAATCAATGGAGAGAGAGATAAACTGCACTGAAACAAAAAAGATGATTATAGTTGGCAAGAGAGAAAGGATTACAAAGGCAAAGACCAGTTTAGCTCTAAGACCAGAGCCCATAACCCTCTTTTTTCTCTCAAAGACCAGCTTGACCAGATTTCTCATGGTCAGATAGAGAAGAAGAAGCAGTAGAATTACATTGATGTTTATTAAGGCAAAGATCAGGATGCTGTTGGCGATCGGTAACTCAAGACCAAGATCAAATATCTTGGTCCCCAGATAGGTAAGAAGGATAATAATGGGTAGTATAATACATATGATGACTATTTCGCGTCTACGCCTCTTTAGATCTTCGCTTTTATCATTTAACTGTTTTTTCATTGCTCTTAACCCACAACATCATTTGAGTGTAGAGAGTCTAAATGTAGTAGATTTTTCTTTGGCAAACCCTACTATGAGCCTGTCCGAGAACTCACCAAAGTTGTCATTTCGAGCGTAGCGAGAAATCTTATTGCATTGAAAATATGTAAGTTTTAGATTTCTCCTTTCGGTCGAAATGACATGAAGACGTATTCTGGACAGCCTCCTATGTAAAATTGTATAGGCTACGTAGCAGGGTCAATACCTAAAAACAACTGAATACCAGTCTGTCTCAAAATCCCATAGGGATAGAAAAAAGAGGACATAGTTTAAGTAAAAAGGCAATTCAATCTTAGCAAGCTCTGCCTTCATTCGTAACTGATAATGGAGTCCTCTTTTAAGTCTATCAAGCCTGCACACCTTTAAGGCAACTACATCTGCCATTAATTTTTTAGCATCATCAAAATCCTTAGTTTTTACCTTTTTATTATTCTGTTCTGGCAAAAAAAGGTTAAATTCGTTTTTCAAGGTGTTGTATTCTATATTATGAGTTAACTTAATATCTACTACCTTTGGATCAAACCATCCGCTCCTAACCTCATATAACTTGACTATAAAAGTAAACCTGGTTGGAATCCCATTCAGGATAGCCCTGTTCATTTCTTCAGTAAAACAATCTCTTACATTAAAATAAACAAGTAGATGATCCCTGGTATTGGTGACAATTATATCTGATAAGCGAGCCTCTTTTTTTGCCAAGGAAGGTTTAGGAGATATACAGAATAGAAGAAAGATAACTAAAGCACAGATTAAGTGCCTAAGGTGCCTAAAGTGAACTAAATTGCCTAAAGTTATCAATTAAAAATGCCTTCAGTTTAAAGTGAATACAACCCATAACCCGGAAGGGACAATCTCCCAATTCACGATCCCTAAAACAATAATATTTGATGTATCATAGAAAAAAGGAGGGATTATTGCAAGATTTAATAAAATGGATTTATTTTGAATTACGAATTTGGGGATTGGAAATAGTAGAAAGTATGAAGTAAGCAGTAAGCATTCAAGAACTCTTCACTGCCTACTACTTACTGCTTACTGTCTTAGGCGGGGGCTAAATCAAGTGCACCGAAGGATGGTATCTTAACCTTTATCTTCCTACACTCTTCTTTATTCTTAAATCGTACCACCTCCCAGCACTTTTCTTGTGCCATAAACTTCTTAAGTAATTTTTGGTTCAAAGAATGCCCTGATCTTTCTACCACAAAATGTCCGATGACTACATGGCCGATAATAGCTAAATCACCTATGAAATCAAGGATCTTATGCCTTACAAACTCGTTCTTATACCTTAGGCCATCCTCATTTAGAACCCTAAATTCATCCATAACAATAACATTATCCAGCGATCCACCCTTTGCCAGCCCATTATTCTTTAATGTCTGAACGTCCCTTAAAAAACCAAATGTCCGTGCCCTGCTAATTTCTTGTATGAACGAAGATTGTGAAAAGGATATCTCATAAACCTGATCTTTTATTAGGGGATGATCAAAATCGATTTTATAAGTTATCTTCAACTCATTGGAGGGATAAAGGTGAACAGATCGATTACCATCGGTAACTTTGACTGACTTTTTTACAAGGAGAAATCTCTTATAACTGTTCTGTATGGTAACACCGGCATTTTTAAGGAGAAAGACAAAAGGGGCGGAACTTCCATCCATAATAGGGACCTCTTCGCCATCAACCTTTACTAAGGCATTATCTATACCCATACCAAAAAAGGCAGCCATAATATGCTCTATTGTGGAAACACTGTATCCATTAAAACCGATAGTGGTAGCCATATTTGTCTTAACTACATTATCAAAAGAGGCCTTGACAGCACTATCAGGTGATATATCAACGCGCTCAAAGGTTATACCACTGTTCGGTGATGAAGGCTTTATTGTAAGCTTTACCTTTTTGCCAGAGTGAAGACCTATTCCTGTACAACTTATCTCTTCTGCTACTGTCCGCTGTCTTAAATCCATATTAACTCCCTGTATAATAAATTCATTAGGGGCAAAATGAATTTCTTATAAAATATTATACAGCAAATAATGTGCCATCAAATTAAAAGATTCTCAAAAGGCCGATTCAAATAGTTAACTAATTGAAATCGCTAATGATTATTAAATTAACAGGAATTTCAATATCTGTTTCTTTATATTATTAATGTGTTAAATTTAACACATCTTTTGTGTCTGGTTTATACAATCTCATATACTCTTTTCGGTAGTGTCCGTTGATAGTTGTTTGTTGTCCGTTGTCTAAACGACAAAATTTAAGGAATTCGTTTAGATAGCAAAAAAGAATGCGGGAATCTTACACATAATCCAAATGCTGGGAAATATATAAACAACTGACTAATGGCGACGAACGACTGACATTACCATTTTTTGCTTGTATTTAGACAATGTTTAAATCTAATATTTAGATCATGTTTCAGTCTTACCGTTATCTTTCAGTATTAATAATCCTCTTTATTATTGGTAGTTGCTATCCTTTAGGCAAAAAAGAGGTTAAGGAACCAGCCAAGGCCCTTAAAAAGGTAACGTATTTCTGGCCAAAATTCCAGGACGACATGGACATAGAATCCCTTGCACTGGCTATTGAAAAAAACCTGCAATACTTGAATGCGCTAAAAGAAGATAAAGTTTTTACCTACGGGCCTGATAAATTTAGTGTTGAACATATTCGGAACTCTTTAAAGGCCTTTTTACTAATTATCAAGCAAAATTCCGATATTAAGAAACTGAACAGAGAGTTAAGGAAAAAATTTATCTTATACAAGATAGCTGGCTATAAGGGAAACAAAAAGGTCCTCTTTACCGGATATTTTGAGCCAATCTTGAATGGAAATCTTGAGCATGATTCTTTACACAGATATCCAATTTACAGAACACCAAATGATCTATTGAAAATTGATTTGGGGCTTTTCCACCTTAAATTTTACGGGCAACGAATTATGGCCAAAATAGATGGTCAGAAGATCATCCCTTATCATACAAGGCAAGATATAGCAGAAGGAAAGGTCTTGGAAGGTAAAAATCTCGAAATAGCCTGGCTAAAAGATCCTCTTGATATAGCCATATTACAGATTCAGGGTTCAGGTATTATCAAATTACCCAGCGGAAAGACAATAAGGGTTGGTTATAGTGCCTCAAATGGACATCCTTATAAAAGCATAGGTCGGTATATGATAGATAAGGGGTACATTGATAGTGATAATTTATCTCTTCAGACCATAAGATCTTATATAAATGACCACCCGGATATTAAAGAGGAGATATTAAATTATAATCCATCTTACGTCTTTTTCCGATTACTTGATAACGGGCCACTCGGAAATATTGGTGTTCCTTTGACACCTGGACGCTCTCTTGCCCTTGATGATAGGTTGTTTCCAAAAGGGGCCCTTGTATACATTCGCTGTCAGAAGCCTATTATGGGAAAAGATGGAAATATATCTAAATGGACCCCTTTTTCCCGGTTTCTATTAAATCAGGATACTGGAGGGGTTATAAAAGGTACAGGGAGAGCAGACATTTTTTGGGGTAGCGACCCATATGCGGAGTTAGCCGCAGGCCACCTTAAACATGAAGGAGATTTGTTTTTCTTAGTGAAAAAAAAGATTCTTAAAAAATCGTAACTACTTGGCCACTAAGGCACCAAGACACAAACAATTGAAAATTGACAATTGCAAATTGACAATTGGGATTGGTGCTCGCCCTGGCGCGATATGATTGTAATAAGCTATTAATGCTTTAATATTAAAGAGGCGGTGCTATAAAACTCATTCATTACATGCAATCTGGGCCAGGGACTTCGTGTCTTTGTTGCTGAATAGACTTTAATACTAAACAGCAAATTTAGAAAAATCAGCTATTTGAAGGAAAAAATTACTGAGCTCCTTTAATAATACAAGCCTATTTTCCCGCACCCTCTTATCTTTTACCATAACCATTACTTGAGAAAAAAATTCATCTACAGGGCCACTTAATCTGGCCATTAAATTCAAGGCCTCAAGGTAATTTTCTCTGTCTATCTCCTTTCTTCCTTCGGCCTTTACTGACTGAAATATTTTCCATAAATTTTCTTCGCTCTTATTCTCAAAGAGATCAGGATTTACCCTATAAGTTCCCTCAAAACCTTTTACAATATTCATGATCCTTTTAAAGGCTATGGCTATTAGTTCAAAATCTTTAGAAATGTCTCTAAATCGTCTTAAGGCTGCAATTCTTTTCTCTAACTGATCTAAGAAATTAAAATCATTTATAATTACTGCCTCAATAAAATCCTGAGTAATATCTTCAGATAACAAAATATTCTTAAAGCGATCCTTTATAAAATTAAGGACCTTTTCTGTCACCCCTTCTAAGTCAAATGAAATGGTCTCACTTAGGATGGATCCTGATTCACGAACAAAATCGGGAAGAGAAACAGTAATTTTTTTATCTCTAATAAGCCTAATAATACCCAGGGCCTGACGCCTGAGGGCATAGGGATCAGCTGTTCCAGTAGGACCGAGACCCAGCGCAAAACACCCTACAATTGTATCCATCCTATCAGCCATGCCCACAATGGAGCCAATAAGAGATCCAGGAAGCTTAGATTCTGCCTGAACAGGTAAATAATGATCTGAAATAGCAATACAGACATCTTCCGGATGGCCGTCAAGTCTAGCGTATATCTCACCCATTATACCCTGGAGTGATGGGAACTCCGTGACAATTTCAGTAACCAGATCACATTTACAGAGTCTTGCTGCAAGCCTGACATCATTTAGTTTTTCTTGTACTATTTGTTCGGCCAGGTATTCGGCCAATCTGGTAAAACGTTGTACCTTGGCAAAGGAGGTCCCTAACTCAGCCTGATAGATAACTGTTTTTAAATCCTCCAGTCTATCCTCAAGTAGCCTCTTTCTGTCCTCTCTAAAAAAGAAATCCGCATCAGCCAACCTGGCCTGCAGGACTCTTTCATGTCCTTTTCGAACAATAGATTCATCCCTTGCAATCGTATTGTTAATGGCCACAAAATTTGGCATCAATCGGCCTTCTTGGTCACGAATGGAAAAATATCTCTGATGCTCTCTCATGGAAGTTATGAGCACAGGATCAGGGAGATTAAGGAATGACTTATCAAAAGAACCGCAAATGGCAGATGGGAACTCCACCATATTGGTCACTATAGACAACAACTCAGGGTCTTCTATGGGTGTTCCTGATATTTTTTTAGCTGCCTTGATGACAGATTCTTCCACCTTCCCTTCTCTTTCTCTGCGGTCTATAATGACAGAGCTTTTCGTCATTTTCCGTAGATAATCTTGAAGGTTACCCACCTCTATAAACTGGGACGCCATAAACCTGTGGCCCCTGGTTTTATTTCCACTCCTCACCCCAGCCACTTCAAAGGGGATAACCTTCCCGTCAAAAATTGCTACCATCCAGTGAATAGGCCGAACAAAAGAAAACTCTCCGCTTCCCCAACGCATTGACTTTGGCCAAGGAATATTCGCAATCAATTCGGGTAAAAACTCGGATAGGAGATCTATTGTAGGTCTCCCGGGTATCTTACGCTTAACGTAGAGATATTCATCTTTGGGTGTATCTAACAATTGTAGCTCCTCAACAGATACTCCCTGCTTTTTAGCAAAACCAAAGGCCGCCTTTGTTGGGTTTCCTTGCTTATCAAAGGCGGCCTTTTTCGGAGGCCCTGTTATCTCCTGGATTGTATCTTCCTGTTTATCGGCGATGGCCTTGCCGACCAAAACCAGTCGCCTTAGAGTCCCGTATGTTGAGATACTGCCTTCTACAACAATCCGGTTTTCCCTTAAATAGTCTTTTGCAAGGTGTCCAAATTCTTCGAGACCCCTATTTAGATAGGTTGAAGGGATTTCTTCGGTTCCAATTTCTAAAAGTAAGTCACTCATTCCTTGTTTTTATCCTTTTTTGGAACCTTTCCCATCATCGGGAAGCCAAGTTCTTCTCTCTGTTTTAAATAATTTCTTGCTACTAAATTAGCTAATTCCCTAATCCTGCCAATGAATGATGTTCTTTCCGTAACACTGATGGCCCCTCTCGCTTCAAGGATATTAAAGATGTGGGAACATTTGAGACAGTAATCATATGCTGGCAGGACAATCCCTTTTTCGCTTATTCTCAGGGATTCCTGTTCACACATTTCAAACATCTTTAAAAGCATATCAACATCAGCAATTTTAAAACAATAGACAGAGTTTTCCCATTCCCCTTTTTTATGGACATTCCCATAAGTAACCTTTTCATTCCATAAAAGATCATAAACACTGTCTTTCTCCTGCAAATACATTGAGATTCTTTCCAGACCGTAGGTTATTTCCACAGAAATCGGATCAAGGCGGATGCCGCCTGCCAGTTGAAAATAGGTAAACTGGGTGATCTCCATGCCATCCAGCCACACCTCCCATCCAAGCCCTGATGCACCAAGAGTGGGGGATTCCCAGTCATCCTCCACAAAGCGGATATCGTGATCCAGGGGATCGATCCCCAGGGCCTTTAAACTTTCCAGATATATGTCCTGAATATCAATGGGAGAAGGCTTAATGATCACCTGGTACTGGTAATAATGTCCCAGACGGTTGGGATTCTCTCCGTATCTGCCATCAGTAGGGCGCCTGGAAGGCTCTACATAGGCAACAGACCAAGGTTCAGGACCCAGTGCCCTCAACAAAGTGGCAGGGTTAAAGGTACCTGCCCCAACCTCTAAGTCATAAGGCTGCTGGATCAGACATCCTCTGTCTGCCCAGAATCTCTCCAGAGCAATAATCAATTCCTGAAATGTCATACGAATTCTCTATTTATATTATTGAAATTTTTGTAATTGCTCAATAACCCGTGGAAATCTCACCCTCTCCCCAGCCCTCCCCCTTGAAGGGGGAGCGTAAGGGTGGGGGTGACGTCATTATGTCCACTTGTTATTGAGTAGATTCAAATTTTTTGCGAAAAATATCACCTGCCCTAATAGATGTCAAGAAAGTAACTAACCAAAAAGTCCCGAAGCATAAATTCATCCTGGAGACATTTTTAATCCGAACATGAGCAATTGGGTTCCATCCTTTAGCTTTTATGTTTATTATTCTTTAAGCTTTAGGTAACTGATCCAGTATGGCATGAAGGTATCAGAAAATATATAGGAGCCTTTCAAGGTTCTGGACAGTATTCCCTTTCTCGTAAGGGAATCAAGAGAGGCCTTGATAGAAGATGAGGGACCAATGCTATAAGTTAGCTGGAATTCCCTGGAAAAGGGTTTAGCATCTGGCTCTTTGCTTAAGGCAATCAGGAGGGTCTTTTGTTGTTGAGATGCAGTTTGCCACAGCAACTCAAAATGGGGTGAATCCTGTTGGGCAATAGCCATCGGTAGCTTTTCAATCAAAAAAGGGGTTATTTCACGGCTCTCACGGGCCAATTCCCACATGTTGTAGCATAGTCTCTGGATGCTGTGTGGTACATCCCTGCCCAGATCAAATATTTTTTGTAGGTCACTTCTTTCAAGCTTGTATCCCCCTTTGTACAACCAGCTATAAATAAAATCTGTATAAGACCCCTTATCAATTGGTCCAAGATCCATAATCCTTCCTAACTTGTAAAAGGCCCTTTTCCTGTCCCAAATCATAGAGAGCATGACCGACTGCTCTGAACCGGAAAGAATATACCCAATATTTTCATGTTGTTGAATTTCAGTGCGTATAGCCTTTTCAAGGGTTTGGCCATCATACTTTGATATGTCAGAAAATTCATCCATAACAATCACAAGCTTTTTATCCTTTTTTTTTGCCAGTCTTTCAGCATGACGCATCCCTTCCAGAAGAGCAGGAAGAGCCTCTTTATCTTCGGTAGCTACTTCAACAGTTGCTGTCAGTGAGCCGTCATATCCGACTGAAACCTTCGGCCGCAGTCTCTGGAATCCAGAAAAGATTTTTATTAATTTATCCGTATTCGATTCCAATGCCTTGGAAGTCAAGCGAGTTAAAGCACTTGCAAAACCTCGCACATCAGGATAGGCGTTGAGATCCAGATAAGCAGTCGCTAATCCGAGATCATGGAGTTTATCCATGAGATTGAACAAAAGGCATGTTTTCCCAAAACGTCTGGGGGAGACAAGAAACACTCTGCTGAGATTGTTCATTTCCTGAACTAGTTCAGCCAATTCCTCTGACCGGTCCGCAAAATATGGGCCACGTACGAGTCCTCCGTATTTAAAGGGGTTTTCCATAAAAAACTTTCTCCGGTTCGCCAATAACGAATCGGTATTAGCGTATTACATAAGCTACTAAAATGTCAAATAAAATATTAAATTTTATCACTAACAAAGTCTCCCTTACACACGAAAGTGTTTAAGCGATATCCTTATGCCTCATGCTGGAAATATTTAGCAGATTTTAACATCTTTCCTAACCTATGCTCAACATGTGTCATTAAAACCGCTCTCAGCTCTTTGAGTATATCCTCATTAAATTTTAAGGTATTAGATAATGATAACTCAAGAGACTGAATTTGCTCAAGAACATGGACTGTTTTAGGGTCCATTCCAGGGGTTAAAACCGACTCCTTATCGCAAGACAGGCATACTATTGAACCACTTTGTGGATGGAATAATGCCCTTCCCTCTCCTTTATACGGCCTGCCACAATGGCTGCATTTTGATACATTTATACCAAATCCGCCTATCTTCATTGCCCGTGACTGGAAAATAATCATTGTCTCTTCGGTATTTTGCTTATTTGATATAGAATCCAATGAAAATCTCAATAAATCAAACATCTCAGGGCCTTGCACATTGAGTGGAAAAAGTATCTCTGTCAATTCAACCATGTAGCTGGCCTTTAATAAAAGATTGTAATCTGATCGGATTGCCGGAAAACCTTCAATTAACTCGCATGAATCAAGCCATACAAGATCACCACCCCTTCTCTCTGTAAATTCAAGATTCACCAGGGAAAAAATAGAAAGGGAGTTAACAAACCGTTTAGAACTCCTGCGAGCCCCTTTGGCCACTCCCTTTAGGGTCCCGTAAAGAGAGGAAAAAACGGTCACAATAAGGTCAGACTCACCAAAATCTTTAGTCCTTAGAATAATTGCCTCTGTTTTTTTTGACTCCACGATTCCTATACCCAGCTTATGATTAAAAAAGTGCAGGATTACGAGATTCTCTCACCCGCTCCCTTCAGTCGCTTGAGCTCACAGACCCGCCTGCCGTCCGTCGGGCAGGGATCACAGAGATAATTCTTGAATTTGGCCTGATTTTTTGAGAGGAAAAAATCAGGCCAAACAATCAGCCTTCGGCAGAATTCTTTCCTGCGGTAGCAGGATGGCACTTTGATCTGGATTGCCCTCTCAGCAATCCAGATCAAGCCTCCGTGTCCTCTGTGAGCTCTGTGAGATACAAAAAGAATCCTGTGATCACTTAGAAAAAAGCCCTGCTCATTTTGAAGCAGGGCCTTAATCAATCAATTTTAATAAATCAGCTATTCTTGACCATACAGTTCCTTAACCTTGGCCCTGTCTGGTGAGCCATCCTCAAGAAGAGGAAGATCCGTGACAAATTCCACGTATTGAGGTTTCTTGAATCTGGCAATGCGCTCACCAACAAAATCTATAAGCTCCTGGGCCTCAAGACTCTGCCCTTCTTTCAACTGGCAGACTGCCTTTATCCCCTCTTTCCACTTGGGATCAGGCACGCCGAAAACAACGGTTTTTTCAACTGCCGGATTTTGAAGGATCACCTTTTCCACTTCAGCGGGATATACATTTTCTCCTCCCGGCTTGATAAGATCCTTCTCTGCCTTGCGTCCGGCATACATGAGAAAGCCGTCTTCATCAAAACGGGCCGTATCTCCTGTATGGTGAAAGCCTTCTCTGAACGTATACTCTGTCACCTCATGTAGATTCCAGTAGCCCTTAAAAACCATTGGGCCCCTAACCACAATCTCACCTACCTGGCCAGTCTCTACTTCTTTATCATATTCATCAAAAAGCCGTACATCAGCAAGGGGCAGAGGCCTACCTGCAGAGCCAGGTCTCTCATTGTATGGTGAAATAGTTACCAATGCAGAAACCTCTGTCTGGCCATAAACCACAAAAAACTCGCCGCCTGTTACTACCTTTTGATACCTTTCTATGGTCTCAGGACTGTCAAGACCAGCCACCACTTTTAAGGAGCTGATATCTTTCCCACTCTTTTCTTGGCTGTCAAGGATTGAGGCCAGTATCGGGGCAAAATCAAATAACATGGTAATCTTTTTCTCCTGAATAAGATCTACTGCCTGGTCTGCATCAAACCTATTCACATTAATATTCAGGGCTCCTGCATGAAATGCGGTCATGGCGACAAAAAGGCCACCCACATGGAAGAGTGGAAGGAGGTTGAGATGAACATCCTCTTTATATATCTTGAATACATGACTAAACTGTGTGGTTGCAAAGAGGATATTACCATGGGTTACAAGGGCACCCCTGGGTTTACCTTCTACTGCGGCTGTATGTATTATAACAGTGCCATCATCCGTAGCTACATCTTCCGGTTTAAAATCAGCATTATTATCAAGCAACTGGCTGAAATGCGAGAAAGAACCTTCTTTACCACCTAAATTATAATAGCCCTCAACTGAACCCAATTGTTCCTTTAGCCCGCTAATCAATTCCTGGAACTCAGGATCAGCAAAGACCAATCTTGGCGTACCATCTGCTAGGTTACTTTCCACCTCATCCCCGGACAAACGCCAGTTTATAGGAAGTACAATCAGCCCTAAGGCAGAGGCAGCCCCATAAAGAAGAAAATATTCAAGGCTGTTCTTTCCAAGTATTCCTATTCGATCACCTTTCTTTAAACCAACATCCTGTAAACCTTTGGCCAGGTGATCAACCATATCCTTTAACTCACCGAATGTTATTTCCCGGCCATCAGATACCTCTAACCATGCTGGCCTCTGTTTAAAACACCTGGCATTCCGGTCTATAACATCATAAACGGTAAAATCATAAAGTCCCATATCGTCCCTCTTTAAAGTCAATGTAATATCACCGCAGATACACAGAGAGCGCGGAAAGCAAAAAGACAGAAGCCCCTGTGTGGACTAAAAATCTTACAACATCAGCCATTCATTACGATCAACCCATCAGGGCAAAAGTCATCTAAATCTGTGCAGCGAAGCTGCGGAAGGGTTTCCCTTTGCCGTCCACTCAACGGCAAAGGGAAAATTATTCATCTCTGCGACCTCTGCGTCTCTGCGGTGAATGGTTAAAAATCAATAAGTAAAAAGACCGCCAAAGTTAGCATCTTTGGCGGTCCAGCTTTAGAAATTATACCCTATTATTTAGGATAAGTCTCCTTAAATGGAAGTGTCTTGGAGACACCATCGGCCACAAATGTGAATGCCCCTTCATGAATGTTAATAGGAAAGGCCATATCAGGAATCGTGGTCCACCATTTTTCTAAGGCAGCCCAGGCATTAGTCTTCTTGGCCTTTAATTTATAACCTCCTGTTACCAAGAGGCTCAATAAGGCTGAACGAACTGTAATCATGGTAGAGGCCCTTAGTTGATTTGTCTTACCGGCTGGAATCCACTGGGTATCATAACCAATAACGGTAACGAAATCAAATTCTTCAAATCCGATAGTGAATTTATAGCCATCCAGTAAAATCGGATACGGATTTGGATTCGTGATATTAAAGGTAACAGCCAGAGGTAGCGGCGCACTATGATTCCCCGCCTTACCTTTAGTGGGCTTTATCTTCCCACTATAATACCAGTACCCGTCATACTGGGGTATCTCAACTAATTCAATCGCTATTTTCGGTGCCTTAAAGTTGGCCGCAGTTGGTTTCACCTGAACAGCAGCACAAGAGGCAAATATCACCCCAATAGCGAATATAAAAGCGATTAATACTACATTGGATTTCTTAATCATAATTAAACCTCCCTACTTAAATGTTAGGGCTACGTTAACCATCTCTTTCTTCTCTTGTAATGTTTTACCTCTGCGAAACTCTTCGTCTTTCCTTTCTCCGAGAGCCCGAGATAAAAGTCCTTGATGTCTTCATTTTCCTTTAATTTCTCGGACGTATCATCCATGACAATGCGCCCGGTTTCCATTACATATGCATAGGGGGCCACATTCAGGGCCAGCTTCACATTCTGCTCCACCAGAAGGATAGATATATTTTCCTCCTTGTTGAGCCTTATTAAGATATTAAATATCTCATGTATCAACATAGGGGCAAGGCCCATGGATGGCTCATCTAAAAGTACCAGCTTGGGCTCTGTCATCAGGGCCCTGCCGACTACACACATCTGCTGCTCTCCACCACTTATAAATCCTGCGACTTCACTCCTCTTTTCCCTTAGCCTGGGAAAATAATGGTAGACCAGCTCTAATCCATCCTTGACTGACCCTGCTCTCAAATGGGCACCCACCTTTAGATTCTCCTCTGTTGTCAGGTGCTCAAATACCCTGCGGCCCTCGATTACCTGGATAATACCCATCTTGGCAATCTCCACTGCGGTTTTTTTGTCTATCCTCACACCTTCAAACTCAATGGCCCCATCAGTAACCTCTCCGACCTCCACCTTAAGGAGACCGGAGACGGACTTCAGGGTGGTGCTTTTACCTGCCCCGTTGGCACCCAAAAGGGCCACTATACCACCTTTCGGCACCTCAATAGAGACACCTTTTAGCACGAGGATTACCTCATGGTATTTGACCTCAATATTTCTTATCATTAATATTTTTTCTGCTGCTTCCAATTGGAAACCTCCTTGCTTACCATCCATGCCATTCTTCGGCCCATTGTTTTGGCCACCGGCCCTTCACATCAACAAATTCCACCTCTCGGAACTTGCCATCTTTCCATTCCTGGACCAGGCAACCACCTGTTGGCCTATGGTCCACAGAGGTGTAAGTAACATTACCAGTGCCTAAACCAATGTGGAAGTTTCTCATGGTCTCAAAGCCCTTTTTCATAATTCCTGGACCAGTCAGATCGCCTGCCTTATCTGCACGTTTCATAGCCTCCCAGAGGACAAGACCATTGGACCAACCCTGAACCGTTCTAATCAGGCGTCTTTCCAGGGGTACCCCAGGATTGATTTTCTTGGCATACTTTACCACTTCATCCATCATATCGGATGCCTGGCCAAAAAATTTACACGGGGTGGCGCCCATTACACAAAGGGCATCCGGGTCATTCATGGCTTCTCCAGCAAGGCGTGGGAGATTTTCATCATAACCCCAGTTGTTAACTATATGATCCGCCTTTAACCCTAAGGCATATGCATCCCTGATAGTGGCAGAAACCGACATGGTTGTGTTTCCGTGCCAGATAATATCCGGCTTAACTTTCTGAAGTGACATAATCTGGCTCTTTGTATCCAAGGCAAATAATGTTACGTCGATGTCAGGAACTATTTCAATTCCTAAAACCTTGGCGTGGTTTTTGATGGCCTTTATTGGTGCACTGCAATAAGGATGGCCAAAATGGAAAGAACAGGACAGACGAGGTTTCCTTTTCCCATAATCTGCATGCTTTGGCCACTTCTTGTCATACCAGGCTGTTAGACATGCCCTGGCGTTTGTAGAGTAGTCAGAGGAAAAGAAGAGGTTATAGGCAGTACCTATATGTTTTCTTCCCTCCTTATCTACCCAGTCCGTTGGCCTTGTGAGATGGGCAGAGTAAGAATCTGAGACATATGGAATCTTATCCTTATTAATCGTTGGTGAAAGGGCCTCGGTATCGCCTGTTCCCCATCCCATGATAGCTAAAACCCCCATCCTTTTAAGGAGCTTGTATTTGGTCAGTGCCTCAGGGATTCGGTATCCATAGTCAAACCAGATATATTTTACTGGCTTTCCATTTATACCACCATGATCTTTCACATAATGTGACCAGAACTCTGCTTGACCGAGGGCTGCGTCTTTTCCCACATCAGATGTGGCACCTGTGGTATCCTTAATACCACCTACCTTTATCACCTTGGCCAAGGCCATAGATGATAGGCCAAACAAAAATACAAAGGCGCATAAAAGGATTAAAATCTTTTTCATCTTCATAGCTTCCCCCTTTTTAAAATATAAACTTTTTCAAACTCCCCTAACAATAGTATTTTATATCTTGAACATTCACCTCCTTTCAACTGTTGTATAATTATGATAATTTCGTAAAAAGTCAAAAAGCATGTCATTGCGAGCGAAGCGAAGCAATCTCATATAGCATAACTTATTGTATTTATTAGATTGCTTCGTCGCTATGCTCCTCGCAATGACCCCGGTTCATGACTTTTTATGAATGAATCAAGTATACATGATAAAAAATAAAAAGTCATTGCTATTAAAACGTTTCTTAAATTCGCTCGCAATGACAGTGACACTTCGTCATTGCGAGCGAAGCGAAGCAATCTCATATTTCCTCATACAAATTCATCCATTCTCTATTTATGCTGTTAATCAGGTCAATTTTCTTTTACCTTGAACCAGCCTTTATCTGTTTCTCTCTCAATATGGCATCCTCAGGGTCTTCAAAAACTTCATAGTATACCAGTTTTGTAATGTTGTATTTTTTCGTAAACCCATCAGCCAGTTTTTCTTTATGTTCGTAAACTCTTCTTTTCAGATCGTTTGTTATACCTGTGTAGAGAACGGTATTATGTTTGTTGGTCAATATATAGACATAATACTGTCTCCTCATTTATAACTTTTTAAGATTGCGGAACATACAAGATTGCTTCGTCGGCCTCTGGCCTCCTCGCAATGACTAAATAATAATATTCGCTCTCGCAATACCATTTTTTCAAGCGTATTTTGCAATCGCTCTATTAGAGCCTGTTCAATAATTGATATTCAGCCCCATTAGATATTACGTGCAGGGCTGATTTTTCCTGCTAAGAATGATTTTCTGCTGTTCAATACTGCTGTTCAATATTTAGATTTGAGGTTAAGTTGCTGAAATATAAAGGG
>JAUWZV010000065.1 GCA_030615105.1 Desulfobacteraceae bacterium | reverse complement strand
GATGGTTATGCCTGGTGATAATGTCTCTCTGGAGATAAATTTGATAACCCCAATAGCCATGGAAAAGGAGCTCCGCTTTGCTATCCGGGAAGGTGGTAAGACGGTTGGTGCTGGGGTAATAAGTGATATAATAGAGTAGAGTTATACATATGAGGGATATTATTGCCTTAGCTTGTTCAGAATGTAAACATAGAAATTACTCAACCACAAAGAATAAAAGAAGAACTCCGGATAAGTTGCAGTTGAAAAAGTACTGCCCATTTTGCCGTACGCATACCCTTCATAAGGAAACCAAATAGAAACTGTTTCTATGCAGGCCAGTAGCTCTAACGGTTAGAGCACCGGACTCCAAATCCGGGTGATGGGGGTTCGAATCCCTCCTGGCCTGCCATTTTTGGCGGAATTTAGCTATTTAATTGATGTATATTTTTAATTTTGGATATAAAATTATCCCCTTAAGGTATCTATCAAAATTTGCAGAGGACCCCGGGCGTGAGCCCGGGGGTGAATGCCTTAAATTAAGTTAGTGCCTTTTGAGTGCCATGGGCGTGAGCCCGTGGGTATCTACTGGATTATGAAAAAGAAGAAGGCCCACAGAAGAAAAGGCATTAGTAAGAAATCAAATTTAATGCCAACAGTCGACATTTCTAAGCAAAAAAAATCTGGCAGAGAAGTCATTCAGGAGAAAGAAGATTTTCGGCCAACGCCGTTGAAAAAAGACGTTTTCAAGAGAGCAGAGAATGAAGTATTCGCACCCAAAAGATATTTTATCGTGGCCCGACAGTTTTTGGCCGATGCCAAAGTGGAGCTTAAAAAGGTAACCTGGCCTACAAGAAAGGAACTTTTATCCACTACAGCAGTAGTCCTAATATTGGTTCTTTTAATTGCCTTTTTTCTGGGTATAGTTGATTTAGGCTTGGTAAAGATTATAAAGAATGTAATTGGATAATTATTGGTAAACCCTGTTAGAAAGTTTAAATGAGGATTTAAACCCCGCTAAAAATTAGTGGTTTTTTCACTCTGCTAAATATGGATATTACAAAGATTTCAAACTTTCAAACAAAGTCATTTAATGCGGCAGTTGAGCAGTGCCCGAAGGGCATCTGTCTCGAACTCCTGGTTCTCCCCGCAGCGGAGCGTAGGGGAAATCAGGAGTTTACTGCTCAACTGCCGCATTCCCCCCGGAGCGAAGCGAAGGGGGGAACAAGGTGAACTTGCGTATAAATTGCAAGGCTTTCTTTCTGACAGGGTAAAACTCGGGTGTGCATGTGGAGCTAAAGTGGTATATAGTCCACACCTACTCTGGATTCGAAAACAGGGTAAGGTTAACCTTACAAGAAAAAATCAAATCCTTGGGGAAAGAGGAGTTTTTTAGCCAGATAATAGTGCCTACTGAGCAAGTTGTAGAGTTAGTTAAGGGGAAGAAAAAAACATCTTCACGGAAATTCTATCCTGGCTATATTATGGTTCAAATGGCATTGACTGATGAAACGTGGCACATAGTACAAGATACAGACAAGGTAACAGGGTTTTTAGGTGGAAAGATGAAACCTGTTCCAATTTCAGAAGAGGAGGCACAAAGAATTCTCACTAGAATGGAGGATGGGCGGGAAAGGCCAAAACCAAAGTTCCTTTTTGAAGAAGGCGACGAGGTGAGGGTGATTGATGGTCCATTTAATAATTTTAATGGAATGGTGGAGGAAGTAAAGCCAGATAAGGCCAAGTTAAAAGTTTTGATAAGTATATTCGGGCGTTCAACCCCAGTTGAACTTGATTTTGTTCAGGTTACAAAAATATAAAGGGGAAGATATATGGTAAAAAAGGTTATCGCAACGATCAAATTGCAAGTAAAGGCCGGACAAGCGAACCCTTCGCCACCCGTTGGGCCAGCATTGGGACAACATGGCGTTAATATAATGGAATTTTGTAAGGCCTTTAACGCGAGGACACAGAATCAGGAGGGTATGATTATTCCAGTAATAATAACTGTTTATGCAAATAAATCATTCTCTTTTATAACCAAAACTCCTCCTGCCTCTGTTCTACTAAAGCAGGCAGCAAATATAGCTAAAGGTTCTGCTGATCCAAAGAGAGAGAAAGTCGGGACCGTGAATAGAAGTAAGATAGAGGAAATAGCCAAGTTAAAGCTTGAGGATCTTAGCGCTGTTGATTTGCCAGGGGCCTTAAAGATTATTGAGGGTACGGCACGAAGTATGGGAATCACTGTTGAAAACGGCGAAGGTCAGTGATTTTGGTCTTTGGTTGCTTGTTGTTCGTTAAGAAAACGAGAAACAAGTAACGAGAAAATGATATGCCTAAGAGAGGAAAAAAATATATCGAGTCCAGTAAAAAAATAGACAGGTTGAAAAAATACACATTTAAGGAGGCCATTGAATTAGCCACAGATAATTCCTATGTGAAATTTGATGCCTCAGTAGATATATCTGTCCGGTTAAATGTTGATCCTCGCCATGCCGATCAGATGGTAAGAGGGACAGTTTCCCTTCCCCATGGCATCGGCAAAACAGTTAGGGTAGTTGTTTTTGCAAAGGGGGAAAAAGAAAAAGAGGCGTCGGAAGCTGGGGCAGATTTTGTTGGATCTGACGATCTCTCAGAGAAGATTGAGCACGGGTGGCTTGAATTTGACAAGGCCGTTGCTACTCCAGATTTGATGGGCATAGTGGGTAAGTTAGGTCGTATTTTGGGCCCAAGAGGGATGATGCCTAACGCAAAACTTGGTACTGTAACCTTTGATGTGGCCAAGGCCGTCACCGAACTAAAGGCAGGAAAAATTGATTTCAGGGTGGACAAAGCAGGAATAATCCATACCTCGATAGGGAGGGTATCTTTCGGAATTGATAAGCTCCTGCAAAATACTGCCTTCTTTCTCGATACTATATTACGGTTAAAACCATCCTCTAGTAAGGGGACATATCTGAGAAGTATAGTAATATCAACCAGTATGGGACCAGGTATTAAGATAGATACAGGCCTTGTTCGAGATCTCATAGGGTAAAGTAGGGAGTAAGCAGTAGGGAGTTTAGAAAACTGCTTACTGTTTACTGCCTACTGCATACTGAAAAGCAGGGAGGTGATTTAATCTTTGGACAGGAAGGAAAAGGAAAAAATTATAGCCGGCCTAAAGGAAAGGCTTGGAAGGGCCTGTGGAACCTTTCTGGTTGATTACCAGGGATTGAATGTAGAGGCGCTTACAAAATTAAGACGAGACTTTAGAGAAGCCAATGTTGAGTTTCAGGTTGTAAAGAATAGGCTGCTGTCGATCGCATCAAGAGACACAGATGTAGCTGTTTTAAAAGATTATTTTGCTGGGCCTTGTGCCCTAGCCATAACTTATGATGATGTGGCTATGCCCGCTAAGGTTTTGACAAAGTTTATTCAGGATTATGAGGCATTAGAGATAAAGATTGGTCAGATAAACGGTAAGGTTGTTGAATTACCTGCTATTAAAAGATTAGCACAGCTTCCTTCAAGAGAGGTTCTTCTTTCGCAAGTTCTTTTTTCTATTTCTTACGTACCAACTTCCTTTGTTAGAATATTATCTGAAATGCTAAGGAGATTGGTTAATGTTTTAGAGGCCATAAAAACACAGAAGGCATAAATTGGGAGTGTCTGTTGATAGTTGTCCGTAGTCTGTTGAAAAGAATAGATAAATCAATTAATTCAGCTATATAGCAACAAAGATGCTGGCAAGCGTTAGATTTCATATAACTGTTTGGAAATACAAATATAATTGACTACTGACAACGGACTACTGACATTACAAAATTTTAACATGGAGGATTTTAGATAGATATGGCAACCAAAATAAGTAAAAAAGATGTAATTGAGTTTATTTCAAATATGACGGTTTTAGAATTGTCTGAATTAGTGGAAGAGCTTGAAAAGAAATTTGGTGTCTCAGCTGCTGTCCCGGTAGCGGTATCACCTGCTACTGCCCCTGAAAAAGGTGAACAGGTAGAAGAGGCGGAAAAAACAGAGTTTGATGTTGTATTAACAGGAATTGGGGATAAAAAGATTCAGGTGATTAAGGTTGTTCGCTCCGTAACAAATTTAGGATTAAAAGAGGCCAAGGAGCTAGTTGATAATGTACCTAATAAAGTAAAAGAGGGTGTTTCAAAAGAAGATGCAGGGAATATTAAGAAACAGCTTGAGGAGGCCGGGGCTACGGTAGATATAAAATAGATAATAATTATAAAATTTTTTTGCTAATTTTATGTTTGATATACATTCATAAATATCAGTTTTAATGAGATCTAAAAGGAGATCTTAGTGTGAAAAAAACAGATGATTTAAGCTATTATCCAAGAAAAAACTTTGGGAGAATAAAATCTATCCTTGATATACCAGATCTTATAGATGTGCAGCGAGATTCCTATGAGCGTTTTTTGCAGAAGGATGTTCCTGCTGAAGAGCGCAAAGACATTGGACTTCAGGGAGCATTCAAAAGTGTTTTTCCGATTCATGATCTAAATAAGACATCTTCACTGGAATTTATTAGGTATTTTTTTGAAGATGTAAAGTACGATGAAGAGGAATGCCTCAAGAAGGGGATGACCTATGAAGTACCAATTAAGATAGTTGTTCAACTCCTGGTGTTTGATTTTGATGAGGTTACTGGCACTAAAAGTATCCGGGATATTAAGGAACAGGAAATATATTTTAGCACCTTACCAATGATGACCGAGAGAGGAACCTTTATCATTAATGGTGTAGAGAGGGTGGTTGTTAGTCAGCTTCACAGGTCTCCAGGTGCTTTTTTTGATAATGATAAGGGAAAGACACACCCAGGTGGGAAACCTCTTTATTCCGCCAGAATCATCCCCTTGCGGGGTTCCTGGATTGACCTTGAGTTTGATTCCAAGGATATCCTTTTCGTTAGAATTGATAGGAGGAGAAAGTTTCCAGCGACCATTCTTCTCAAGGCCTTTGGCTATAGTGAAGAAGAAATCTTGCGCAATTTTTATAATATAGAGAAGATTTTAGTTGATAAAGGTTCTTTTAGGTGTGTCTTGGATCTAAATAGCCTCCAGGGCCAAAAGATAACTGAAGATATAATTGACCCAAAAGGAGGACAAATTATAGGGAGAAAAGGTGAGAGATTTAGTAAAAAGTTATACAAAAAGCTTATTGATATCGGTCTGCAAGATATACCTGTGAATTCGGATTATCTCCAGGGAAGGATCGCTGCACATGATATAGTTGATCCCCAGACAGGAGAGGTTTTAGTAAGAACCAATCAGGCTTTTGAACTGGAGAATTTAAAGCTTATACAGGAGAAAGATATTAGAGAGATTGAATTATTAGTTTTAGACTCAGCAGAGGTTAGCACATCTATTAGAGATACTATGCTTTTAGACAAAGTCATTACAACTGATGATGCTGTTCTTGATATTTACAGAAAGCTAAGGCCAACCAGCCCACCTACACAGGAGATGGCCGAGACCTATTTTAAAGGACTCTTTTTTAATCCTTCTACATATGATCTTTCCCAGGTAGGCCGCTTAAAGATGAACTACAGGCTCAATCAAGATGTTCCCCTTGAGATATGCACACTAAGAAAAGAGGATATAATAGAGACAGTTAAAGAACTGGTAAGGTTGAATGTTAAAGAGGGCACAGTTGACGATATCGATCATCTGGGAAATCGCAGGGTTAGATCAGTAGGAGAGTTATTAGAAGAAGGATATAGGGTTGGACTGATCAGGATGCAGAGGGCTATTAAAGAGAGAATGAGCCTACAAGATGTTGATGCCTTAATGCCTCGTGAACTAATTAACTCTAAGCCTGTTTCCGCTGTAATCAACGAATTTTTTGGATCAAGCCAGCTATCCCAGTTTATGGACCAAACCAATCCATTGTCAGAGATAACTCACAAAAGGCGCTTGAGTGCACTTGGTCCAGGAGGATTAACCAGGGAGAGGGCCGGATTTGAGGTCAGAGACGTACATCCCAGCCACTATGGTCGAATATGCCCTATTGAAACGCCTGAAGGGCCAAATATTGGTTTGATTGTTTCTCTAAGCACCTATTCACGGGTAAATGATTTTGGTTTTATAGAAACACCTTATAGGAAAGTTGAAGATGGTGTCGTTACGAATAACATAGAATATTTAACAGCCATGGATGAGGGGGAATACGCAATCGCGCAAGCCAATGAACCGCTTGATTCTGATGGTCATTTTGCTGGGGATGTTGTAGGTGCCAGAAGGGGGGGTGAGGCATGTTTAGTCTCAGCTAAGGAGATTAAATATATGGATGTTTCTCCAAACCAGTTGGTAAGTATCGCTGCATCATTAATTCCTTTTTTAGAGCACGATGATGCTAACAGGGCTCTAATGGGTTCAAATATGCAGAGACAGGCTGTACCTCTTTTGCAAGCTAAATCTCCGCTTATTGGAACTGGAATTGAGAAAGTTGTAGCAAGGCACTCAGGTATAGCTGTTATAGCCAGGAGAGACGGGATTGTTGAAAGCGTTGACGCCTATCGTATAGTTATTCGATCAAAGAGGGAGGAAGAAGGTGTTGAGATTTACAAGTTATTAAAATTCAGACGTTCCAACCAGAGTACCTGTTACAATCAGAGACCGATAGTGAAAAAAGGGGATAGTGTCAAAAAGGGTCAAATTATTGCAGACGGCCCTGCTATGGATAAAGGCGAGCTTGCCTTAGGTAGGAATATAATAGTAGCCTTTCTTTCATGGGGTGGGTATAATTTCGAAGATGCAATCTTAGTAAGTGAAAGGTTAGTACGGGAAGATGTTTTTACTTCTATACATATAGAAGAGTTCAATGTTATGGCAAGAGACACGAAACTCGGACAAGAGGAGATTACTCGAGATATACCCAATGCCGGAGAAGAGGCCTTAAGGGAACTTGATGAAAGCGGTATTATACGTTTAGGTGCTGAAGTAAGGTCTGGTGACGTTTTGGTTGGAAAAATTACTCCCAAGGGTGAGACTCAATTGTCACCTGAAGAGAAACTCCTGCGTGCTATCTTTGGTGAAAAAGCAGGAGATGTTAAGGACACTTCCCTTAGGGTTCCCCCTGGTGTTGAGGGTATAGTTATTGATGCACAGGTATTTTCTCGTAAAGGCGTAGAGAAAGATGAGAGGACAAGGGCAATTCAAGCTACTGAGATCAGTCAGTTATCAAAGGATAAGGAGGATGAGATCGGGGTTATAGGGAGAAATGCTCGGGAGAAGTTGGTAGTCATATTGGATGGAAAACGCCTTAAATCAGATCTTAAGGATATGGAGACAGGTGAGATTTTGCTAAATAGGGGTCAGCTTATTGATCATGAATGTTTGAAGAGGATTCCTGTAGATTATTGGCAGGGAGCGAATATTGACGCCGAAATGGAAGTGATTGAGAGGATGGAATCAATAGTCTTAAAGTATCGCCAGCAGGTTGAAAAATTAGATGAGCTTTTTCAGCAAAAGATAAAGAGATTAGATGCGGGTGATGAACTGTCTCCCGGAGTAATTAAAATGGTAAAGGTATTTGTAGCTGTCAAGCGAAAACTGTCTGTTGGTGACAAGATGGCTGGCCGCCATGGAAATAAGGGCGTGATTTCTATAATACTCCCTGTAGAGGATATGCCATATTTTGCTGATGGCAGACCGGTAGATATAGTTTTGAATCCACTTGGTGTTCCTTCCAGGATGAATGTGGGACAGATTTTAGAGACCCATCTTGGTTGGGCGGCCCATGAACTTGGCAAGCAGATAAGAGAACTGATAGATAACGTAAAAGAGAGTGGTTTATTAAGGAATAAGTTGAGAGAGATCTATTCCAAGGAATACGATCAGATGTTCGCTGGAGTTTCTGATGAAAAAATTAAAATAAATGCTATTAACATGCAGGATGGTGTACATATGGCTATACCTGTTTTTGATGGGGCAAAAGAAGAGGAAATAGCGGAGTGTTTAAATAAGGCAGGTTTACCTATTAGCGGCCAAACGATTTTATATGATGGTAAAACAGGGGAGCCTTTTGATCACCCGGTAACTGTTGGTATGATGTATATGATGAAGCTCCATCACTTGGTTGCTGATAAGATCCATGCTCGCTCTATTGGTCCATATTCTTTAGTTACTCAGCAGCCTCTTGGTGGTAAGGCCCAGTTTGGAGGTCAGCGATTAGGTGAGATGGAGGTCTGGGCAATGGAGTCTTATGGAGCGGCATATTCCTTACAAGAGTTTTTGACAGTCAAATCAGATGATGTACCTGGTCGTACATGGATGTATGAAAAGATTGTTAAGGGTAATAATCTTTTAGAAGCAGGGCTGCCAGAGTCCTTCAATGTTTTGGTAAAAGAGCTTCAGAGTCTCGGTTTAGAAGTAGAGTTAAACGAGGATGGAAACTCTGAGGTTTTTTTAGATTATAATAAAAAGAGCTAAAAAAGGAGAAAGCCTTGGAAGATTTATATGGTTTTTTTACAAGACCAAAGGATCCCTTAAGTTTTAATTCGATGCAGATCTCTATTGCTTCACCTGATAAGATAAGAGAGTGGTCTTGCGGAGAGGTTAAAAAACCTGAGACTATTAATTATCGAACCTTTAAACCTGAAAGGGATGGATTATTTTGTGCAAAGATCTTTGGTCCCGTAAGGGATTACGAGTGCCTTTGTGGAAAATATAAAAGGATGAAGCACAGGGGAGTGGTATGCGAGAAATGTGGTGTAGAGGTCACACATTCTAAGGTGCGAAGGCAGAGAATGGGTCATATTGAATTAGCAACGCCTGTGGCACACATCTGGTTTTTGAAATGTATTCCCTCCAAGATAGGTTTGCTTTTGGATATGACTCTAAAGGTGTTAGAAAAGATACTTTACTTTGAGAATTATGTGGTTATAGATCCAAAAAATACTCCTTTAACCAAGGGTGCCTTGTTGGCAGAGGAGCAGTATTTAAAGGCTAAAGAGGATTATGGAGATAGATTTGAGGCCGGAATGGGAGCTGAAGCTGTTCGAAGACTTCTCAACGAGATAGATTTAGATAAGCTTGCTTCCACGTTAAAGGTTGATATGCTTAGCACCAAATCAGAGGCCAAAAGGAAAAAACTTTCAAAACGCCTCCGGATAATCGATGCCTTCAGATCCTCCAAGAATAAACCAGAGTGGATGATAATGGATGTTATCCCCATTTTACCGCCAGACCTAAGGCCCTTAGTGCCTTTAGATGGGGGGAGATTTGCTACCTCAGATCTCAATGATCTTTACCGCAGGGTTGTAAATAGGAACAATAGACTGAAACGGCTTTTAGAGCTAAATGCGCCTGATATTATAATTAGAAATGAAAAAAGGATGCTACAGGAGGCTGTGGATGTTTTGTTTGATAACGGCAGAAGGGGTAAGACTATTACTGGTGCAAATAAGAGGCCATTAAAATCCTTAAGTGATATGCTTAAGGGTAAGCAGGGTAGATTCAGACAAAATTTACTCGGAAAGAGGGTGGATTATTCAGGGAGATCAGTAATTGTAGTTGGTCCCGATTTAAGGTTGCACCAATGTGGACTTCCAAAAAAGATGGCATTGGAGCTCTTTAAGCCATTTATATACAATAAGTTAGAGGAAAAAGGTCTGGCAGGCACGCTGAAGAAGGCTAAAAAATTGGTTGAACAGGAAACCCCTGAGGTATGGGACTGCTTGGATGAAGTAGTTAAGGAACACTGTGTTTTGCTCAATAGGGCTCCTACTCTTCACAGGCTCGGTATGCAAGCATTTGAACCTGTTCTTATTGAAGGTAAAGCTATTCAACTTCACCCATTAGTTTGCACTGCCTTTAATGCTGATTTTGATGGTGACCAGATGGCTGTTCATGTTCCTCTTTCTATTGAGGCCCAGATTGAAGCCAGGGTATTAATGTTATCTACAAACAATATCCTCTCACCAGCAAATGGTGATCCTATAATTGTTCCAACCCAGGATATCGTATTAGGTATCTATTATATGACTAAAGAGAGGCCATTTTGCAGAGGTGAAAATAGGATTTTTGCTAATATGGAAGAGGTTAGGATGGCCTACGACGCTGGCGAGTTAGATTTACATGCTGCGATCAAGGTTAGAATTAATGGCCAGATTATTATGACAGCTACTGGGAGGGTAATCCTTTACGAGATTTTCCCCAAAGATTTACATTTTGAAATGGTAAATAGAGTAATAACCAAGAAGGAGCTTAAGGATATTATTAATGAATGTTATCGTTCTTTAGGTACTAAGGCGACAGTTATTTTAGCGGATAGGCTTAAAGATATAGGATATAAGTATGCTACCATTTCCGGTATTTCTATCTCAAGTAAGGACATGGTAACCCCAAGAAAAAAACATGAAATTATTGAAGAAGCCGAAAGTGAGGTAAAAAAGATTGAAAAGCAATACAATGACGGTTTGATTACCGACGGTGAAAAATACAACAAGGTAGTTGATATCTGGACAAAGGCCACAGAGTTAATTTCCTCTGAAATGATGGATGAAATGGCTGTAGAGGAAGTGGTGGATCAGGATGGAGCTAGAAAAAAGACTGATAGCTTTAATCCAATTTATATGATGTCTGACTCAGGTGCTAGGGGGAGCAAGGATCAGATGAGGCAGCTGGCAGGTATTAGGGGATTAATGGCAAAACCCTCTGGAGAGATTATTGAGACACCCATTACTGCAAATTTCCGCGAGGGCTTGACAGTTTTGCAGTATTTTATCTCTACCCATGGTGCAAGAAAGGGATTGGCTGATACAGCCCTTAAAACTGCTAATTCAGGATATCTGACTCGCAGATTGATAGATGTATCCCAGGATGCCTGTATTAAAGAGGAAGATTGCGGCACAACGGATGGGATCTGGGTAGAGTCGTTAACTGAGGGTGGTGAGGTGATTCAAGCTGTCTCTGAGAGAATTCTGGGCAGAACAGCAGCTGAAGATATTAACGACCCAATAACTGGGGAACTTCTGCTTAAGTATAATGAAGAAATAGATGAGTCTGCAGTCGAAAGAATAGAGAGATCTTGGATTGAAAAGCTAAAAATTAGATCAGTATTAACCTGCAGGGCAAAGAGAGGTGTCTGTAAAAAGTGTTATGGTCGGGACTTGGCCCATGGCAGAGAAGTTGACATAGGTGAGCCAATAGGTATAGTTGCTGCCCAGTCTATTGGCGAGCCAGGCACACAGCTAACTATGCGGACATTTCACATTGGGGGTACAGTAAGTAGAAAGGTAGAGCAGTCTACAATTCAGGCCAGGAATAGTGGAAAGGTTAAATTTTATAATCTCAAAACCGTAATAAATGTCAAAGGGGACCATGTGGTAATGAATAGGAATGGGGATATTGGAGTGGTTGATGGAAGTGGAAGAGAATTGGAACGCTACCCTATTATATATGGGGCTATAATTAAGGTTGATGATGGAAAGGAGATAAATACTGGTGAGCTCTTGGTAGAATGGGATCCCTTTACTATACCGATTTTGACAGAGGTTTCTGGTAGGTTAAAATTTGGCGATATTTATAGTGGTAAAACAATGCAGGAAAAGCTGGATCCTGTAACTGGTAAATCAAGTAAAGTTATTGTTGCATCCGGTGATCCAGACGTGAGACCAAGAATCTCTATAAAAGATTCAAAACGCAAGACAATCCAGATATCTGATGATTCCCAGGCAGTGGCCAGGTATTTCCTTCCTACAGGTGCTATTATTATGGTTTCACAAGGAGATGAGGTTCATGCTGGTGATGCTTTGGCCAAGATACCGAGAGAAACCGCAAAGACCAAAGATATTACCGGAGGTTTGCCAAGGGTTGCAGAATTATTTGAGGTCAGGAAGCCAAAAGACCAAACCCTTTTAAGTGAGATTGATGGAACGATATCATTTGGAAAATATTTATCAGGCAAAAGGAGGGTGATTATCACACCTGAAGTTGGTAAACCTGTTGAATATATTATCCCCAGAGGTAAACATGTGAGCGTTTTTGATGGAGATTATGTTAGGGCTGGGGAAGCCTTAATGGAAGGTTCGGCTAATCCGCATGATATTTTGAGAATAAAAGGAACTAAAGAATTATCAAAATACCTTGTTAATGAGGTACAGAAGGTCTATCGCCTCCAGGGTGTCAAGATAGACGACAAGCACATAGAGGTGATTGTCAGACAGATGTTGAGAAGGGTAGTAGTTAAGGAAGTTGGAGATTCAGATTTAATATTCGGAGAGGAGATAGACAGGTGGCGTTTTGAGGAAAAGAATCAGGAAATTATTGCAAGTGGAGGTAAACCAGCTATAGGGGAGCCCCTTTTGTTGGGAGTTACAAAGGCATCAATTAATACAGATAGCTTTATATCAGCTGCATCTTTTCAGGAAACCACAAAGGTCTTGGCAGATGCAAGTGTTGAGAGCAGGATAGATTATCTTAGAGGTCTTAAAGAGAATGTTATTATGGGCAGGCTTATACCAGCAGGTACTGGTTTGAGTAGGCACAGAGGATTAGATATAGAAATGGAACAATAATCTTTTAAATATATTGGAACAGTTTAATAGAATAAAGACATCGAGGAAACTTAGCAGGATATCTTTTTTGGAAGGAAAATAAATGCCAACAATTAATCAACTAATTAAAAAAGGGCGTCAGAGTGTAAAAAAGAAGATCAAGACGCCAGCCTTAAAAGGGTGCCCCCAAAAGAGGGGTGTATGTATCAGGGTTTACACATCTACTCCTAAAAAACCTAACTCGGCCTTACGTAAGGTTGCAAGGGTAAGGTTGACAAATGGAATAGAGGTCACCTCCTATATACCGGGGATTGGACATAACCTGCAGGAACATTCTGTTGTTCTGATAAGGGGTGGGAGAGTTAAGGATTTACCAGGAATCAGGTATCATATAATTCGGGGTACCTTAGATAGCTCAGGCGTTGAAGATCGCAGGAGAGGTCGCTCTAAATATGGGGCTAAGAGGCCCAAGGGCATTTAGGGATTAGGGGTTGTGAATAAAGGAATTGAGAAATTGAGAAATTTTTCTACGGACAATGGACATTATTTGAGTTTTTTGGAGGCAGTCAAATGACAAGAAAAGGGGAGATCATAAAAAGGGAGATCTTGCCTGATCCAAAATATAAAAGTGAATTAGTTGCTAAATTCATTAACAGAGTTATGCAGAAAGGGAAAAGGAATTTAGCTCAATTTATACTCTATGAGGCATTTGATATTATCCATCAAAAGACCAAGGAAGATCCATTATCTATTTTTCAGAAAGCTATTGAAGATGTTAAGCCTGTAGTTGAAGTAAGATCAAGGAGGGTCGGCGGCTCTACCTATCAAATTCCTACTGAGGTTAGATTTTCACGGAGGACTACGCTGAGTATAAGATGGATACTTACACACGCTAAACAAAGGGGCGAGAAAGGAATGGCAGCAAAATTAGCAGGGGAGTTGATTGACGCCTCTAAGGGAAGGGGTGGTGCTTTTAAGAAAAAAGAGGACACACATAGGATGGCAGAGGCAAACAAGGCCTTTGCCCATTATCGTTGGTAATATGAATGTCATTTGTCATTGGTTAAATATAGAATCCCCTGACTATTAGTGTTGCTTGCAAATGACAAATGACTATTGACTAATGACAAATATTTAAGGAGGTATATACAATGGCCAAAGAAAAGTTTAAGAGGACAAAGCCACATATAAATGTCGGCACCATCGGTCATATAGATCATGGTAAGACGACATTAACAGCGGCAATGACCCTCTGTTTATCCAAGAAGAATCTGG
>JAUWZV010000119.1 GCA_030615105.1 Desulfobacteraceae bacterium | reverse complement strand
GGTAATCTTACCACCTATTACCATCTTTAACAGATGGTACCTCTGCCTCTCTTTCTGACTCATTGCTATAATGTCCTTTCTCATAATGGGGACATTTTAACACAGCAGTTAGAGGGGACATTTTCATTAAGCTAACACACTACCAAACGAAACCTTGAATAAAATTTAATTTGGCTGTACGATCGATTATGGCACGAAGTCTATCAATCACGGCTATAGAGTGCTAACACAATATCTTGTTGGCTTACCCTAATTTCGTCAGGGCAAAATCGTCGATTCTGGAGCGATTCTGAAGGTCTATTTTTCTTGACTTGAGAAACTTTTTATCGTTCCATCATAACTATAGTTAACCGAAGTTCGCCTGGCCTTTGAATCAATGATGTGGCGCTTTGAGGGGGGTGCCTAGGGGCAGATATGAAAGGAGGTGGTAGAATGGCAACTTATATCACGCTGATCCGTTGGACGCAAAAGGGCATAGAGAACGTCAAGGAGAGTCCCGCCCGGCTCGATGCGGTTAAAAAAGCGTATAAGGCCATGGGCGCGGAGTTGAAGGAGTTTTACCTGGTGATGGGCCAGTACGACATGGTCGTCGTCTCTGAAGTGCCGGACGATGAAACAGTAGCTAAGTTAGCTCTCTCTATGGGTTCGGAGGGTGCCATCCGGACGGAGACCCTTCGCGCCTTTACAGAGGATGAATACCGAAAGATCATTGCTGCTCTGCCCTGAGCAGTTGTTTAGCGCACCCTGCTAGAAAGCCCTGGTGTGCCTCCCTCGAAAGCATGCCGTCGCTCATGTGGGTTGAAATGTCGGCATATTGTAAATCGGAAATTCATTATGATTACGGTATGAAATCTTCAATAATATTCTGTGGATTGTGGATCTATATTATGGCACGTAATGTTAAATTTTTCGATGGGGGATCTGATTCAATATTTAGTGGTTTTTGAATAATGCTTTGATGAGCGGAAAAACGGGTTGCAGCCTTTCCCAAATAAATCATAATAATGACAAAAGAAATAGACTGCAAATCTGCAGCCTACAGGATAGAGCAATAACGAGATAAGAGCACAACAGAAAACCAGGAGGAGGTTTACATGAGCGATTTTAAGGAATTCGACCAATACGACGGAGTTGGATTGGCAGAGTTGGTTCGAAAGAAGAAGGTTTCTCCTGCCGAGCTATGCGAGGAAGCCATTAGCCGGATTGAACGGGTAAATCCTAAGCTCAATGCGGTTATTACCCCAATGTACGATCTGGCTCGGAAAACTATTCAGGAACCTTTGCCTGAAGCTCCATTCACGGGCGTACCCTTCTTACTGAAGGATTTAGGGGAGGAATTCGCTGGGGTTCCGCTTACCAAGGGTAGCAAGGCTTATAAGAACTACGTCCCTACCCAGGACAGCGAAATGGTCATACGTTTTAAAAAGAGCGGTGTGGTGATCTTGGGAAAGACTAATACCCCGGAGTTTGGATTAATGGGTTTTACCGAACCAGAATTACATGGACCGACCCGCAATCCTTGGAACACTGAGCACACCCCTGGAGGCTCCAGTGGAGGTTCTGCAGCTGCTGTGGCCAGTGGTATGGTACCCATGGCCTCGGGAAATGACGGCGGAGGTTCTATCCGCATGCCAGCATCCTGTTGTGGTTTATTTGGTCTAAAACCTACGCGAGGCCGAAATCCGACTGGTCCTGAAGTGGGTGAGATATGGCAAGGTGCCGCCGTGTCACATGTGATCACAAGATCTGTCAGGGACAGTGCCACAATGTTGGATGCCACCCAAGGCCCGGATCCTGGTGCACCATATATTATTCCATCACCAGAAAGGCCCTATTTGCAAGAAATTGAAAGCGATCCTGGATCCCTAAAAATCGCTTTTAATACCACCTCCCCTATTGGTAGCCAAGTTCACCCAGAATGTGTAAAGGCTGTGGAAGAGACTGCCCGACTATTGGAAAGTCTTGGACATAAGGTTGAAGAGGCGCAACCTGATATTGACGGTAAAGCCATCGCAAAGGGCTATCTTAATATGTATTTTGGTGAGGTAGCGGCTGATATTGAAGAACTGAGATCAATGCTGGGCAGGAAACCCAAACCTTCAGATGTAGAGGCCTTAACTTGGACCCTTGGGCTATTGGGTCGTACGTTCTCTGCGGGTGAATTTGTTAAGGCCAAGCGTGAGTGGGATATTGCCGCCAGAGCAATGGGTCGTTTTCACCAGAAATATGACCTGTATCTTACCCCAACTTTAGCCCATCCACCGGTAAAAATCGGAGAGCTTCAACCTAAACCTTATGAGCGTATTATTATGAAAGTGGTTAATGCATTCGGCTTGGGTTATTTACTGAAAGCGGCAGGGCTTCCGGATCAGTTGGCGGAAACAAGTTTATCAAAAATGCCCTTCACTCAACTGGCTAACTTAACTGGTCAGCCTGCCATGTCGGTTCCCCTCCACTGGACCTCTGATGGTTTACCCTGTGGCGTTCATTTTATGGCTCCTTTTGGAGATGAAGCCACACTATTCCGATTAGCGGCTCAATTGGAAAAAGCCCGACCTTGGTTCGATAAACACGGAGAGGTATAGGTTTAGTAGAAAACTTATGATTACAATATGAAGTCTGTAATGAAATTTTGCTGATCGTGGGTTATGATAAAGAAAATGGGGTTAGAAGCCTGGGCACAAACGAAGGTAAAAAGTGTTAAAGAGACGTATTTCAAAGGAAAATGGAATATTTAAGACATAACAAATCGCTCCACCTGACCTCTATTCCGCCGATGCTCTATAAAGGCAGGTTATGTCCACGCTAATTCTGAGGTTTCAACTACTGCTTTTGTTGTATCATTATTGAAACTGATGATTTATGTAATTCTATGTGTTAAAATATTTGAATGTGTAGTGCATATCAACAACCTGATGCGCTTTACTTGTACTTAGCATAAAGAGACGGGGTTAGAACTTTAATGGTTACCGAAATTGACGTCATATTTTATCCGGATCAATCAACAGAGTGCGAATGTCCTTTTTTTGTGGTTCCCCTCTCAGCGGGGTTCCCATCTCCTGCTGAAGATTATATAGAAGGCAAGCTTGACCTCAACAAACACCTTATTAAACATCCTTCTGCAACATTTTTTGTAAGGGTTACGGGAGATTCTATGATCAATGCCGGGATACATCCTGGAGATATATTGATCGTGGATCGTGCCATCGAACCAGATGATAAAAAAGTAGTAGTTGCTGTAATTGACGGGGAATTAACATTAAAGAGGATTCGAATAATAAAGGGGAAAGTATTTTTAATGCCCGAAAACGAGGATTATGATCCTCTGGAGATTAAAGAGGAAATGAACTTTGGGATTTGGGGTGTGGTCACAAATGTAATTCATCCCCTTTAACTAACTATACTAAGGTAATGTTTTGATGCTTCCTGTATTTGCGCTGGTTGATTGTAACAATTTTTACGTGTCATGTGAGAGAGTTTTTAACTCGAAGCTTTTGGGGAAGCCTGTAATCGTACTTTCTAACAATGATGGCTGTGCCATTGCCAGATCAGACGAAGCTAAGGCTCTCGGCATTAAAATGGGTGTGCCTGTATTTCAGATTCTAAATATAATAAAGGCACATAAAGTCCATGTTTACTCATCCAACTATGCCCTTTATGGGGACATGTCTCAAAGGGTAATTCAAGCCCTAACCCAGTTTTCACCAAATATTGAAATATATTCTATAGACGAATCGTTTCTGGATTTGTCAGGTTTTAGTAGCCACAACCGGACTGAATATGGACGTAAGATAAAATATACGGTAGAGAAATGGACTGGAATCCCTGTTTCTATAGGGATAGCAGAGACAAAGACACTTGCTAAAATTGCAAACCGGATCGCTAAAAAGTCAAAAAAACCAAATGGCGTATTAGACTTGACTGCATCACCTTATCAGGATAAAGCCCTTGAGCTAATAGATGTTGAAGATGTGTGGGGTATAGGGCGTAGTTATTCCAGATTCCTTAAGGAAAACGGTATAAAGAATGCTTTGCAGCTCCGTGACGCCAATGACTGGTTTATCAAGAAGAGGATGGGGATTGTAGGAACCAGATTGCTTCATGAACTTAGAGGTATTTCCCGTTATCCCCTTGAACGATGCCCGTCTCCCAAGAGAGGGATTACTGTATCAAGGTCCTTTAAGCAAACGATTGGGGCCTTGGCTGAGCTGCTTGAGGCAGTTGCGGGGTATGTTTCAATAGGGACCAAGAAGCTTAGAAAAGAGCACTCTGTTGCAGGGGCGCTCATAGTTTTTCTAATGACGAATCGTTTCAAGAAGGAACGTTATTATTATAACATGACAACAATTCGACTTCCCGTTCCAACAAGTGATACTTCAGAACTGATCCAGTATGCTCATCGAGGCCTAACAGAGATTTACAAGAAAGGTTATCTATATAAAAAGGCAGGAGTCATGTTTACAGATCTGGCACCTGAGACCCAGGTTCAGACAAATTTTCTCGATTCCATAGATCGCATCCATTCAAATAGGCTTATGAAGGCTCTTGATAATATTAACGAAAAGATGGGGTCCAGCACTTTAAAATATGCTGCTGTTGGTTTAAGTGGCAAAAAGAAGTGGCAAACCGTATTTAATCACCGCTCACGATCTTATACGACAAACTGGAATCAGTTACTTGAAGTATCATAAAACGGTGCAGGGCAGGAGGTAATGCTCCGTTGATTGCACGACGCGTCACGGAGCGATTTATAGAGACACATGGTATCGTCAGAGAAACGACTCGGAGTGGGAGATATCGCCGTTAATCTTCGCTAGGAGAAGGAGTGCAGGTTACTGCTATGATTGTGTAAAAATGAAAGGCCAAAAAACTTTCCTATACTGATACAAGTCTGTACTTTTCGTGCCTGAAAACTATCATTGGCAGGGGTGAGGTATTTTGTGCCTTCACCCCATTCCCTCTTTGATCAACCGTAAAGATTCTCTACCCACCTCACAGCTTCCATGTCACTGACTTTTCCAAAATACCATTTCGACATCATTTCATCTCAATCTGGTTCTCTCTTAAATAAAGCCTGTTTCTATCCCTGTGCAACCATTTTAGGGGTAAGTTGCCAAGATTCTTGACAATCTCCATGAAATCGCCTATGGATATGATTCAATGAGCACTCAGGAGGCAGACTATGACCAAAACAGAACTGATAGAGGCATTAAGCAAAGATACAGGGTTTCCAATAAGAAAGGCTGAGGAAGTCGTCAAAACGGTCTTCAATAGCATGGCAACTGCCCTTACAAAAGGTGACAGGGTGGAAATCAGGGGCCTTGGGAGTTTCAAGGTCAAAGACTATGATGGATATACCGGGCACAACCCTAAGACAGGCAAACCTATCAAGGTCAAGCCCAAGAAACTGCCCTTTTTCAAATGCGGCAAAGAGCTGAAAGAGATGGTGGATACCTATAAATAATAACCAAAGGAGGAAATGATGAAGCAACTGAAAAAAGACCTGAAGGCTGTAGCAAAGGATCTTAAGAGACTAACTCAGAACACAAACAAGATGATAAAGCGCCTTGAAAAGCTTGAAAAAGCCCAGGCAGCAAAGAAGCCTAAGGCCAAAGTCATAAAAAAAGCAGTCGCCAAAAAGCCAACAAGGGTGTCCGCAAGTGATACTGTCTTGGCCATTATTAAAAGGAGCAGGAAGGGTATTGACACCATTGCTTTGAGAAAGAAGACAGGCTTTGAGGGCAGGAAGATAAGGGATATTATTTACAGGCTCAAGAAGCAGGGCAAAATTAAAAGTGAGGGCAAGGGTATTTATGTAAAGGCATGATTCTTATCCTAGCTTAACTCAGATTATACCTAGAAAACTGGGATAAGGGGATAAAGATGATATTCAATATTTATATATCCCCTTCCTTCTTCTTATCTATTCTATATATTATAAGATTTATTTTTTTATTTAGACTAGGTGTAAAGCCTGATGAAAAAAGAAATCTTGAATTATATAAAAAAAGATCCAAAAGGTGTCTCTTTTGCAGAGCTGAGAAGCCACATTGAGGGGTTTTATGGTTGGTATGCTCTAGGTTGGCATCAGAAAAACATCGTTTTCTGGTTCCATATGTCGAAAGATGCAGCGGAGGCAATAATTGAGTTATTAGATGAGGGCATAATCGAAATGTTACCCACAGAGCCTTTGACCTATATTATAGATGGGAGGATGCCTTCTGCTCCCATTGCTAAGCAACTTAATAGAACCTACAAGGAAAAAAGATGGTATCCAACGGTTTTAAATCTGAAGCAAGCGAGCCCTGAAGAGAAGGATAGGGCCCTGCCTTTTTGCTGAAAATGTCCATATATTGTGTATGGACCGTTGAACCAAAAACTTATGCATACTATTGGAAACAATTGAAAGCCCAAAAAATTTAAGTATTGTGGTAATCTATACTTTTCGTGCCTGAAAACTATCATTGGCAGGGGTGAGGTATTTTGTGCCTTCACCCCATGTTCTATCAAAATTTGCAGAGGACCCCGGGCGTGAGCCCGGGGGTGAATGCCTTAAATTAAGTTAGTGCCTTTTGAGTGCCATGGGCGTGAGCCCGTGGGTATCTACTGTAGAAAATGTAGATTTTAAAGTAGAGGAAGTTCAAATTGTAGGAGATAAAACAAAGGCGTTATATTTAAAGGGTAGAAAAAAGCGTTATATTCAATCGGATTGATAAGGAAGTAAAGAATGAAAAATAATGAAGCAAGGGATCTTATCAGGTGCTGCGGGTCATATTGTGGACTCTGCATGTGACGCAGGATGTATTACTTATATATAGCAACAGGATTAGCAGTATTAATTTCTTTCAGTGCAAACCGAGAGAAAACGCTCAAGGCGTTTAAGATAGCACTTAAGAGATTTGTAAATATTTTACCAGCCTTTTTGATTATGCTTATTCTTGTCTCGATCATCCTTTTCCTCGTCCCGGATAAGATCATCTCAAGTTATCTTGGAAGTAACAATATATTCATTGGAGTTTTCTTTGCCTCCCTCTTTGGCTCCATAACATTGATGCCTGGTTTTATTGCCTTTCCATTATGTGGCATTTTATTGAAAAAGGGGGTGCTATATATGGTTTTATCGGCTTTTTCAACAACTTTAATGATGGTAGGGATTCTAACATATCCGATAGAAAAGGAGTACTTCGGGATAAGAGTGACCATAATAAGAAATATAGTTAGTTTCTTTATTGCTCTCATTGTGGCCGTAATGACTGGTATTTTCTTTGGGGAGATTTTTTAATGAAGCGCGGTGATATTATCAAAATAGTCGGCATATCATGTTATGTTCTTTTCTTAGTTGTATCTTTTATATTTGGGTTCAATCCCGGGGAAGAAATTGGTTATAATTTTATCTCCTTTTCGGTAGATATGCTTAAGTTATTGCCCTGCGCTTTCATTTTAATAGGCCTGTTTGAGGTATGGGTAAAGAGAGAGACGGTTGAAAGACATTTCGGTGAGGAGTCTGGCATCAGAGGATATATATGGGCGATGCTGCTTGGTGGAACCACAGTAGGTGGTTTGTATGTGGCCTTTCCAATTGCTTACTCCCTATATAGTAAGGGAGCGAGACTTAGTGTTATCTTTACATACATAGGTGCTTCAGCTATCTGTAGAATGCCTATGGTGATATTTGAGGCATCTTTTTTGGGGATAAAGTTCACAATGATTAGACTATTGGTTTCTTTGCCATTAGTGATTGTGACTTCAATATTATTGGGAGATTATCTGGCGAAGAGAAACTATAAAATAATAGAAGGAAGATAAGAAATGGGCCGAGCAAAAAAAGCTGTTTGAAAGGCATTAGGTGTCTATATAAACCAAGATCTTAACATTTATCAGCCTGAGGCGGATTAATGTCAAGTTCTTGCTGGTTTATTTGGGTAACGGTTAGGGTAACGAAGCCCGTATCGGTAACGGTTAAGGCAACGTGGAAATAAAAAGACGAATGACGTTACCGAAAAACGAAACGGGCATCGTAACCGTAACCCATAAACGTTACTCAGTA
>JAUWZV010000094.1 GCA_030615105.1 Desulfobacteraceae bacterium | reverse complement strand
TTTGATTTTATACCCGCCCGACTCCCCGCCTGCCGTCCGTCGGGCAGGGCCTGAGCGAGAGCAATGGCGGGCAGACCCGACCTTAAACAGGTGGCATATTAATAAGCCTAAGGCTTATAAAATGCCACCCTACATTTGTATGTTGGTTCAGGCTTTATAACATACAATAAGTCCACAGGATATTGAGCAATTACGTTGAGGTATGTTAGAATTAATAGCTCTTAACTCAGATGATGGATAATAGCTGCCAAATCTGGGAAAATTCCTTCGGTATAAGATGCGTGGCTGACAAGGAGAAAAGGCAAGAATAAGCTGAATAAGTTACGAGGGTCAACAAACTTCAAGATTAAAATAACCACACTTAAGACATTCTCCCTTTTTTCTTTTTATCCCCTTAATACTTCCCCCGATCTTCTCTGGATTCTCTTTATATCCTTCAATAAACCCTATCAGATCATTTATCTCCCTATCTAAATCGCCTTTATAGTCTATCTCTACAAGCCTTCCCAAAGAGATATAATATAGATACATCCCTCTGACTCTTACATTTTTCAGTTTTTCTACTACAAACCTGTAGCACGCTAACTGTAAGTCAAAATAATGTTCCCTGGCAAAGATAACAGGATCTTTATCCTGCACCTCCCCTGTCTTCCAGTCTATTATGGCCCACTCATCACTTATCTTATCTTTAAAAAACTTATCTATTCTTCCTTTTAAGGTGTATCCATTATTATTTAGCACAAAAGGGAACTCAGAATGCTGGCTGACCCCGGTGAGGAGCTCTAACAGGGCCCTATCTGTAATAGCTGTTAAAATCAATTCCTTTACCTTGGTCTTTATCCTTTCAAGGACGGAACTCTCAAGAAGCATGGTTTCTTTCTTCTGGCCTAAAAAAGTTGCAAATAAGGCATCTAATAAATCCTGATCAAGATCTGATCCAAACAGATGTCTTTCCAGATAGTTGTGCACAATGGTGCCAACAATCCTCGGCTCAATTGCCTCGCCTTCGCTCTTATCTTCTAATAGATCCTCTATATAGTCATCTCCCAGGAGAGAAAAGGAGTCCTCTGGTATATTTAACCGATATCTATAGTAAAATTTCAAGGGGCATCTCTTAAATATTGCAAGGCTTGTTGGGCTTAGCTGATAATAGGAAGGGGTGGCTAATTTGTTAGTAAAATCGATTTTTTTTATACTATCATCTATCTTTCCGAAATCATTCAATGATAATTTTGTCTCATCTACCTGTGCCGGAAGCACGGCAGACAGGCAGGAACTGACTCCGGCAAATCCTTTAGGGATTGGGTTAGCCCATACAACCAAAGGAAACTCATTTTTTTGGGGATATCTATCTATCATATCTTCCTTGAATCGGTTCCTGATTCCCCATATATCATCCAAGAGGTCCATAATGGGAGCCCCTTCTTTATAGTCAATGGGGGTTAGGGAATAATGACCAGTCAGGATAAGATGATGCATGGCCCTGGTGCATGCAACATAAAAGACCCTCCGGTTTTCAGCCACATCTTCCAATTTATCTCTCCTTTTGAGCATGAAAGAGAGGGGGCTAAGGACCTTCCTAAAATCTGCAAAAGGAAATTCAACACTGAATATAGGAAGAAGGCCTTCCTGGTCATTCCAGGCGCCTGGTCTTGAACTATTGGCAGGGTAAAGCCTTAAGGGTTTTCCTGGCTTTTCTTCCCTCAGGATTGTCCTATCTAATTCAGGAATAATTACCATGGGAAATTCAAGGCCTTTGGCAGCATGTATTGTCATAAGATGGATGGAAACCCCCTCAGTCAGTTCTACCAAAGCCTCCCCTTCATCATCCGCTTCCTCAGTTTGTCTCAAGCAATAGGAAACAAAATCAGGCAATGTTCCATTCCCTTCTGATTCAAACTGCCTGGCTATCTCTATCAATTTCTCCATATTAGCCATCCTCTGGATTCTATTCGGATGGGTGGATAATGCGGCCATCAACCCTCTGTCCCTTATAATGGTTCTAATCAACTCGGGTATTGGTAGGTGACCTGTCAATAGCTGCCAGGTATGGAGCTGATTTCCTATTCTTCTAAGGTATTCCTTAGGGGAGTTAAGAAATGTTTCATAAGGGGGCCTCTCATCAGTAAAGAAATCAAATATCTCCGGATCTGTTAAGGCAAAAATTGATCCTCTAAGGGCAGTTAAAAGGGAAATCCTTTGTCTTTGATCTAAGAGATATGCTAAAAGCTGGACCATCTCCATAACCTCTTCACACCTATAAAACCCTTTTCCCTTATTAACGATAAAAGGTAGTCCAGCCTCCCGGAATATTGCCTCGAATGTCTTTATATGGGTATAGGCAAAGAAAAGGATACCAATTGCTATCTTCCCCTTCTCTATTCTTTCCCTTATTGATTGATAGAGTTGGTATTCAGGCACCTCTTTTCCTTGTCTGCCCAATATGGCGTTAATAATATCTGCAATAAGAGAGGCCTCCATCTCTGCCTTGCTGTATCTTTCGGTCTTAGGTGAGCTCCCTCTTCGTGGGGGAATAAGGTAGAAGGCAACCGACCCTTCTTCTTTATTATCAGAAGATTGTGCCTTTTTTATGGGTAAGTATTCACTTTCGTATTCCTCAATATCACCGGAACTTTTTTTGCCGAAGATATGGTTAAAGGTGTTGTTAAAGAACTTTATGAGCTCTGAATCAGATCTAAAATTTGAACTAAGGTGTATGTCTCCTCTCTGTATCTTTTCCTGTTCTGACTGTGCCATGTTTTTAAAAAGGGTGGCCTGCTCAATAAGTTTTCTTCCGAGTCCCTGGTCTATGTAGAGAATTTCTTTGATTATCTGATCATCTTGCCAGAGAAAAGGTCTTTTATTAGATAAATTTGATTCCTTTATTTGCCGAGTAACTTTACTAAAAACAGTTACATCTGCCCCCCTAAACCTATATATAGCCTGTCTTTTATCACCAACAACAAAAAGCTTATCTCCCCTTAAAACAGGACTACCTTTTTTATCTTTATCTAAAACGAGCAGACTTATTATTTCCCATTGGACTCGATTGGTGTCTTGAAATTCATCCACCATGATATATTTGAATCTCTCCTGAATCCGTTTGATAAGGGATGGATTCTCTTCAGAAAAGAGGGCCTTTAAGAATTCAACAGTCCTTGTTTCTAAGTCTGCAAAATCAAGGGAATTAACCCTCCCCTTCTCTACCTGGTAGCTATCCAAAGATGCCCTGGCCAGCTCCAAAAAGATATTCAGCTCTCGCTCAAAGATATGGTCAGGGTTGAAAATAGTAAATAAATCCGGATAAAATTCATCTACAATATCAAGATAGGATATTTCTCTACTACCCCTCTTTACAGACAGTCTTGGGCTTTTGGCTGGCCTTTCCTTGGAAAGGACCCTTAATTGAGTTAAAAGAGATGGGATAGCAAAGTCATCCGGGCAAGAGTCCTTTTTTTTGTACCAGTCTATAAAAAGGCCCATTACCTGGTCAAATTGCCCTTTCCCATCTTTAATCTCCTTCAGCCCATTATAGTAAGGGATCAAAAGGTAATCCTTTATATAGCGGCAGTACTCGGTGAATACCTGATCCTTCCAGTTCTTTTTTTTAAATAGATGATCTCTTGTTGTTAGTATCCTTTTAAAGGTCACAGGGTGTTCAATAACATTTTTTATTGCTTCAATGAGATACCCACTATTCCCAAAGATCCGTATGAGTTCAGTCAAATCATTGTTTTTCTCTTTTGATAAAGCGGATATTGCTGAGGTAATGGCCTTTAGAATCATCTCTCTTTGGGTTAATCCCTGGATTATAACAAATCCCGGATCAATACCTGACTCAACTGGATACTGCCGTAGAAGATAGGCACAAAATGAATGGATAGTGCCAATCCTGTTTTTTGAAAAATTATCTAATGTCTCTTTTAACCTTCTGACAATTTTGCTATCGCTATCTTCTTTTCGCCTAAGATCATTCAATATATGGGAAAGCTGTATATAGATACGAGCTTTCATTTCTTCAGCTGCCTTTTCAGTAAAGGTCAATGCCAAAATCTCTCCTATGCTAACATCATCATTGGTGAGGATTATATGGCAGAATCTTTCAGTTAAGACCCTTGTTTTGCCTGCACCAGGGCCAGCAGTAATAACCATATTCCGACTGCAATCAAAGGCGCAGTATTGCTCGAATGTTAAATAATCTCCCATGTATATTGGTACCCGGAATATCTTTACCTTACTATCCCTTTTTCTCCAACTTTCCCCTGTTCCGATCTCTTATTAATGAGAGAATAATATTGTTTACATTTTTCATTGTGCTTTATAACCCAGATATTAATCAAACGTAGGGGCTTGACCTGTCGAGAGCCTCAAGGTCGAACGATTCATCAAGCCCGAAAGCGGGTTCGATAAATCGAACCCCTACATTTTTTAGTATTTTGACTTCAATAAATAAAATCAAAAATGTAAACTATTTTATGACACGATTAATAATTCTATAAATTCCTACTACATCTAAGAATTGTCAGCAAGTTGAATATTTCCCAGGATTCCGGTGAGCATAAATTTTTCTCATTCTTGACCCACAACTATTTTTCCCTTATACTCTTGAAAAACCCAAGTTCTTATCATTCACAACCCTTAAACACAGGAGAAGATATGGGGGACCCGGTAAAGGAGAATCATTTTTTTAACCAAGAGCGTGAAACTATGGATTGGGAAAAACGAAAGGTAGACCTTGACAGGAGGTTTCTGAAAACCTTTCAGCATGCCTTTCAGCACTCAAAGGCATATAAGGAAATCTTCAGTTCTGCTGGAATAGAGCTGTCTGACATCCAGGGCCTGGAAGATCTGGAAAAGCTACCCATCCTTCGTATGAACGATCTGGTAGAACGGCAGAAAAGGGATTTGCCTTTCGGGGGATTCGACACTGTTTATCCTGGCAGGATCAGACGAATCTACGTCAACCCTGGACTCATCTGGCAACCTGGAGAATGGGATTACCAAGATACTTCATGGGCGGAAGGCCTCTGTGGTGTAGGCTTTAAAGAGGGAGATCGCATCATCAACACCTTCAATTACCACATGTGGCCTCTTGCCTTTATGCTGGATGAGTCAGTGAAGATGGTTGGTGCAACAGTGATCCCAACGGGTGTAGGCAATACACTGATGCAGGTCAAGATCATGCAGATGCTGAAGGTCAATGGATTCATAGGCACCCCCAGTTTTATCATGACACTGACTCAACGAGCTGAAGCAATGGGCCTGGATCTGAAGAAGGATATTTGTCTTGAAACTGCCCTGGTAGGCGCAGAAATGCTCCCTGAATCCCTGCGTTCCCGCATTGAGGATAAGCTTGAAATGACTGTACGGCAGGGATACGGCACCGTGCTTTTGGGCTGCATCGGGTATGAATGCCAGTATATGACCGGCCTACATGTGCCAGATAATATTCTGGTGGAAGTGGTGGATCCCCACACCGGCAAACAGGTAGAACCTGGGAGCACAGGCGAAATCGTGGCCACTAATTTCAACCCTTCATATCCCATGATTCGCATGGCCACCGGGGATCTTTCCATGTTTACCCAAGAATCCTGTCCCTGCGGCCGAACCGGGCTGATGTTAAAGAAAATTCTCGGGAGAATTGATCAGGCCGCCAAGGTGAGGGGTACATTTATCCATCCCTGGCAGGCAGATGAAGTCATTTCCCAGTATCCGGAGGTCTTTAAGTATCAAGTGGTAATTACCCGGGAAAACTACAAAGATGTCATGACCTTTCTGGTGGAATTCAAGGAGGAAACCTCCCGTTCAGATATTCTTCGCGGCCGAATCGAACGGGATATAAAGGATATATTGACCATAAAGGGTGTTGTTCAGATTGTCCCCAGAGGAACCATCCCTGATCTCCATAAAAAGATTGAAGACAGAAGAACCTGGGATTAACCTTATTAAACACTGGGAGTAGGATCCATGGAGGATAACAAAATCGGTGGAATTATGCAGAGCGATGGGCGCGCTCTGATTAAAATCATGTCAGTGCCTGATCATGCCAGTGTTGCAGGCACCGTATTTAGAGCCATGGGAGAAAATGGCATCAACATAGAACTTCTGGTAGAGAGTTATGACCTTGACGACTGTGGCAATTTCGCCGTGGTCATCGACCAGAAGGACCTGGATCATGCCCTGGAAGTACTGGAGGAGTTGAAACCTACAATCGATGCCAAAGCCATCTCCTACACCCCGGATGTGGCCGTTATTACAGTTTTCGCACCTCACTTACGTGAAAAACCCCGCATACATGGTATGATGTTCTCCTCTATAGCCTCAGTGGGAATCAGTTCTCTATCCATCAGCACCTCTCTTTCCAGTGTGTCCTGTGTGGTGGAAGGTCAGCATCTGGAGACCACTATCAACGCCCTGAAAGAAGCCTTTGATATCCCATATGATGTGAAAGAGCGGCCCAAAGATTACTAATGCCCTTCGGTATACCCCTTTTTATGTCAAAGGCATGATGAGTTAGGGGAAAGGGGGCCTGGACAAATATAAATCTCTCTGCTATTTAGAAAACATATCGCACCTTCGGTTCGGACCTGTAGGGGTTCGATTTACCCGCCTGCCAGATGGCGGGCAGGTCGAATCCCGCTTTGCGGGACGTCATAAATGCCTGCCCGCTCGCCAAGCTTGCGAGGCAGGCGGGCCGCCCCTACAAGTACTTAAAAAGGAAATTCCTGTACTATAAACTTAGGGCAATTCATCAGATTACAGGGTTCATCTCATAAAAAACTATCAAATAAAATCAGTAACGGTTCAGAGGTTCAGGGTTCACCAAAAATCTGAACCTTTGATTCGTGAGCTCTGAAGGGAGAACGTATGAGAACAGGACGATTTGAGGATATTGAGGTATGGCAGTTAGCCTGGGAGTTAACTTGCAAGGTCAATGAACACACATGGCCTTTCGGCCACAACGAAGGATGAAAGTCTGTCATTCCCGCGTACGCGGGAATCTATTATAAAATCGAGTGGATACCCGCGTTCGCGGGTATGACGAAGTGAGGACTTTCATAAAAAAGAAAGGCAACCCTGAACGGTGAACTCTGAACCTGTGAACGGTTACTAAAATGGATATCAAGGAAAAAGGTAAGGGAATGCAACATATCTGGATTAAAGATATAGGGGAAAATGTTAAGGTTAAAGGAAATTATCTGGTTAAAAGCAAGGTAATTGCTCAAACAAGGCAGGGAAATTCATTTCTCACCCTTACCTTAGGTGATAGGACAGGGACAGTTGAGGCCAGGGTCTGGGATAGGGTTGAGGAGATATCAACTCAATTCAAAGAGGGTGATATCGTTACTATAACTGGACAGGCAAGCACATATAGAAACCAGATTCAAATCCAGATAAATGAACTAAAACAGAATAAATTCCCTGTTGATCCAGCCATTTTTCAGGAATCTACCTCCAAAGATATAATACAAATGCTTTCCGAGCTAAAAAAACTGGCTAACCGGATAAAAAACAGGCATCTAAGGATCCTAATTGAGTCCTTTATGGCAGATCATCAATTTATCTCACAATTTAAGAAAGTACCGGCAGCAAAAAATTTCCACCATAGTTATCTTGGGGGACTCCTTGAGCATACCCTCTCTGTGTCTCAGATGGCAATAATAGTGGCTGAACACTATCCTGATCTGGATGGTGATCTTCTTTTATCAGGGGCCATACTTCACGACATAGGCAAGATTGATGAGCTTAACTTTGAACTGAACATAGAATACTCAGATAAAGGGAGGCTTTTGGGGCATATCGTCTTAGGTGTATTGATGGTTGAGGAAAAATTGAAGATCCTAAAAGATTTCCCATCTGAACTTGCTCTTCTCCTCAGGCACCTTATCCTGAGCCATCATGGTGAATTTGACTTTGGATCTCCAAAAAGGCCAAAATTTTTAGAGGCCTTTGCCCTACATCTCATAGACGACATGGATGCCAAGATTAACGGATTGAGCAGGCTCCTGAAGGATGACAAACAGGAGGGGTCATGGACAGTCTTTAATAATCTATTCCAGCGCTACTTTTTTAAGGGGGACTCTTCTGCTCGCGTGAACCATAAAAGTGAAGAAATAAATAGCAAACAGCAAAAACAAAGACATCTCTTTCCTGATGATCTATAATAGATAAATCTAATAAATACCCATTATTTAACCTTCATAAATTGAAAAAATCTGCTTCCTGCTATCAGAATAAGGCCAGAGAGAAAAAAGCCATAGAGGCCAGAATCACTCAATCCCAGAAGTTTCCCAATCAATGCCAATCCGCCTCCAGCCACCATGGCTAAGATCGCACCTCCCCTGTTTAGATTAAGCTTGTGCCTAAAAAAACCGAGAAGGATAGGGAAAACGAGCCCAGAGGTATAAACCGTATAGCCAAGAAGGAGAGATGAAATAACCCCCTTCAACATTAACGCAATGATGAGAGAAAAAATGCCTATCAACACAATAAAGATACGGGAAAGCAAAAGCAATTTTTCCTCTTCTATGTCTGGCCTTATAAGGGGCCTTACTATATCAACTGATAGAATCGTACTGGTTGTCAAGAGGCATGTATCTGCAGAGGACATCATCGCAGAAAGGAGTGCGGCAATAACAAGCCCATTCAATCCTATGGGGAAAAGATGGTTAATCATTGTAGGAAAGGAGGCCTCAGGGCTAATCTGTGGAAATAATATCCTGGCCGACATACCTATTATAGTTATAATAAAGGCAAATGGTACTAATGTTAGGGCTACTGTTATGGTAGCACCCTTGGCAATCTTTTCATTCCTGGCACAGAAGAGCCTTGAGTATATATCAGGTCCTACCAAATAGGTGGAACCAACTAAAAATAGATATGTAGCTAATGTCTTCCATGTAAAATGCTGGCTTACTGGAAAGGAAAAGTAGCCTCCACCAAGGGCCTCCCTCATTAAAAAAACCCCTCCTACCTTGCCAAGGCAAAGGGGAATCGAGACAAGAATTGCAATAATAATGATCAAACTTTGGATTGAATCCGTGCGAACAACTGAATATTGCCCTCCGAGCATGGTATATATGATAAAGACAAAAGCAGTTATAATCATTAAAAGAGATGGAGGAGCTCTCAAGATGGTCTCTAAAATCTTTCCTGCTGCTACTATCTGGCCTGCGATGATACCTGTCCAGGCAATAATTATCAACCCTGAGGCAAAGAATTTCGCTTCAGGCCCATACTGGACCTCAAGTATTTCTGGTAAGGTATAAAGAGAATACCCCCGAACCTTTTCTGCCAGAAAAAGGCCCAGAAAAAAAAGTCCGATAGCTCCTACCAAGAGCCACCAGGCTCCTACAAGACCTTGTTTGTACCCTAAACCTGCCATTCCAATGGTGGAGGATCCCCCAATTATTGTGGCAAAAAGGGATCCAACGACAAAAAGGAAAGGAGCCCTTCTGTCTGCAACAAAAAAACTGTTTATGCCTTTCACAATCTTAAAGGATCTACTGCCAACAAAAATAAGACCTAAAAAATATATAAATACAATCGCAATATCCATATCTCCCTCGTAGATGCTCAAAATTCAGCTCAATTTAATTTTTCGAAAATGTAATGTCAAACGATTAGATAGACTTCCTGCCCCAAGCTTTAAGTTAATAAAACTCTTGCAAAGAATAAACTTTTTAGTTAAATATAGATGTTAAATTTTTTTCCTTCCTTTAAAAACGTTAGCTAAAACATGATCATTTACTTGTTAATATATGAAAAAAACCGTTTAGCAAAGGGTGAACCACCTTAGTGAAATAGTAAAAGCTTAGTTTTATATAGGATTTCCAGAGCCCAGATCTGAGTTTTTATTATCCATCTTCTCAAACAAGGCTACTTGATTAAGGAGGTTATAAATGGATAAAATCAAAATCGCTATTGTGGGTATTGGTAACTGCGCAAGCTCACTGCTTCAAGGTATTGAGTATTATAAAAGGAAGGATAGCAAAGATGCCATTGGATTGATGCACTGGGAGATTGGGGCCTACAAACCCTATGATATCGAAATAGTAGCTGCCTTTGACATAGACAAAAGAAAGGTGGGGAAGGATGTCTCTGAGGCTATATTTCAACTGCCAAACTGCACAACTATATTCTGCAAGGATATACCAAAGACAGGTGTCAAGGTTGAGATGGGTGCCATATTAGATGGTTTCTCTGAACACATGAGGGATTACGATGATAAATAT
>JAUWZV010000087.1 GCA_030615105.1 Desulfobacteraceae bacterium | reverse complement strand
TTATTTATCCTGACTATCCTGTCTATCCTGTCAAAAAATAGGATTTCCTATACTATCAAGTTAGGACTAAGCCTCAGTGATCTCTGCGTCTTTGCGGTGAACTATTAGCTTTTTTCCACTGGATCCCCTCTTCACATAGATCAACGATCTTACAGTCCTGATGCCTCGGTCTTCTGGCGATACAGATGGCCCTGCCATGGAGGATAAGGAGGTTTGAAAACAGTCTCCATTTTTCCTTTGAGACAATCTCCATGAGATCAAATTCCACCTTGGTGGGATCGGTATTTTTACTCAGCCCTATGAGTTTAGTCAACCTAAGGACATGGGTGTCTACTACTACCCCTGGAATACCGAATGCCTCTGAAAGTACGAGATTGGCCGTCTTTCTTCCAATTCCGGGTAGAGATAACAGGTCCTCAAGGCTGGCCGGCACTTCCCCGTTGAATCTCTCTACCAGGGTAGCACAGAAGGCCTTGATTGATTTGGCCTTATTTCGAAAAAATCCAGTAGGCCTGACATCCTCTTCCAGTTCAGCCATATCTGCCTGAGCATAGTCTTTGGCGGACCTGTATTTCCTGAATAGATCCCTGGCTACCTTGTTGACCCTTTCATCAGTGCACTGTGCTGAAAGGACCGTGGACACCAAAAGCTCCAATGGACTCCTGAACGTAAGGGCAGTTCTGGCATCAGAATATTCTTCTTCCAGGATCTCGATTATCCGCTTCACCCTATTTTTATAATTTTTCTTTTCCATTTATTTTCCTCATCTTAAGGCAAGTCCTTCTCAAATCGATCACCTGACCAGACATTGGCACCTCTATGATAACCCTGCTTCTCCCAGAACCCAGGGCGATCCTCATCCAAGAGACTGATCTCTGAGACCCATTTAACACTCTTATATGCATAGAGATCTGGCACTATAAGCCTGAGGGGATACCCATGATCCCAACTGAGGGGCTTCCCATTGTGCTCCCATACAAGAAGGGTATCCGGGCATAGCAGAACTTCGAGCAGAAGATTAGTCTCGTACCCACCTGGACTGCGCACTATGGCATAGCGGGCCTCGGGCAAGGGATTGGCCAATTCCAGGATCCGGTAAACAGCGACCCCTTTCCACTTATTATCAGGAACACTCCACGACTCTACGCAGTGAAAGTCTCTGACAATCTCAACCACATCAAGTTTCCGAATCTCCTGGAAGTTAAGGGTCAAGGGTTTTTCAACCAGACCACTGATCTTTAAGGTCCAGGATTCGGGATCCACATCAGGCGGCGTCTCTGCCGTCCTAACAGGCCATTTTTTAATCCAGTGCTGACCAATGGGCAGATCACCGGGATCCTTGCCTTTAATCGGGGGCAATTATGTCTCCTTCTATGACCTTTATGAGTCTATAAAGAGTCTTATTTACCGGTGTTGGGATTCCATACTTTTTCCCGAGCTCAATCACTTTTCCTGCAAACATTTCTACCTCTGTCTTCCTTTTAGCCTCAACGTCCTGGAGCATAGAGGTTTTTCCATCTGGGGATAGGCTGGGTAGAAATGAATAGAAGTCTTGGATGTCTTCTACAGATAAATGGACTCCGGCTGGTTTGGCGATGTTTATTACTTCCCTCATTGCCGATTCCAGAAGCTCCCTTGCCTCCTGAGAGTTCTGAAAAACCGAATAGGGGGCACCTAATATGGCTGAGACCTGATTGAGCCCCACATTAATCATGAATTTCCACCAGAGGATTCGAATCATGTCATCAGGGATCTCGTAGCTAATCCCGGCCTGATCTAAAAGACATCTAACCCTCTTGACCCGCTCGGTAAGATTGGGATTCTTGGCCTCTCCGAAAAATACCTTTCCCAATTGGGAAAAGGTGATGCAATTATCTTGCCTTACTGCATCAATACCAACTGCAACAGCAAACAGCACCTTTTCTCTCCCATAGGCAGCACCAATCTGTTCCTCACTCTCAATTCCATTCATGACGGATAAGATCAGGGTGTCATCACCCACCCTGTTCGAGATGTCCCTGATTGCCTCTTCGAGATGGTGATGTTTTACAGCTACTATAATGAGATCAGATGGTGCTGTATTTTCTTCCGATCTGATTACATTCATAAGGTAGTGCCTTTTGTTAACAAACAGTCCTTTTTCTCTTAGCCTGTCATAGCGTTCCCCTTTGGCAACAAGGGATATACAATTTTTGTCCATAGTATAAAATTTACTAGCGTAGACAGCGCCTACTGCCCCAGCACCAATCAGGGAAATCGTCTTAATAGATGAAGTCACTCAATCTCCTGCCATTAAGATTGTATTATTACAATCTTTAAAAAGAGATACATCCAATACAGATAAAAGGCAATAATATCTTGGGAAAATTTTTCAGAAATTAAATAGACACAAATAGAATTAAATGAAAAGATTATAATTCAATTACCTTAACGCCTATGCAGTGTTCAAGCCATCTGTGTCAAGCCATCTGGCAATTAACCTTAGTGCTTCGATTCGTAAATACAGTGACGTATTTTAACGAGTTAGCTTGGAGCAATTGCTCACTCAGCACTTAGTCCTGAGTAAATAAGTTCGTAATCGAACTTATGAATCGAAGGACTTAGCAACTGGTCTTGATCATGATTGCAGGACATTAAAATCCTTATATTTCCTTGACCACTAAGAGTTATTACTGTATATTCCTAATGCCTATAATTTTATCCTGAGAAAAAATGGCAAGAAGAGAGATTGCATATTTTAGGGTCTTCCACGAGGTATCCAGGGCTATTCTTTCTGTGCTCGATTCAAAAGAGGTGCTACGCCTTATTGTAAGAAGGATCGTTCCTGCTATGAAATTAAAGGCGGCCAGCCTTAGACTCCTGAATGAAGAGACGAATGATTTAGAATTAGTTGCATCCCGTTTCCTAAGTAAAAAGTATCTAAGAAAAGGGCCACTTAATGCAGACAAGAGTGTGCCAGAGGTATTGGATGGCAGACCGGTCTTGATCCATGATGCCCAAAACGATCCAAGGATTCAGTATCCAAAAGAAAAGGCTGAAGAAGGGATTGCCTCCATTTTAAGCGTGCCTGTTCAGATTCACAATAAAGTAATTGGCATGCTAAGACTTTATACCTCCTCTCCAAGATCCTTTACTGAGGAGGAGATCGAATTTGTATCCGCCCTGGGCGAAATGGCTGGACTGGCTATAATAAATGCCAGGATGTACGAAAAAGAGAAGGAAAAGCTGGCCAAACTTTTTAAAAAAGCTGGCATAGAGCCTGTCCATAAAGAGAGAATTAAAAAATATGGGATCAAAACTGTAGAAGGGGAAACCTTTGACATCAAAAGATCCACCGAATTTTTTAAGATTTTACATGAGGTCACCCGAGATCTACTCTATGATCTGAACTCAAGAGAGGTCCTGGCTTCTATGGTGGAGAAGGCTATCCAGATTATGCATATAAAGGGATGTTGCATATATCTTTTAAATGATACAGCTGGCGGGCTGGATATGGTTGCATCAGGAGGATTGAGCAATGAATATCTTGAAAAAGGACCCCTTGAGGCGAATAAGAGCATGCCAGGTGTATTAAAAGGAAAGACAGTTTATATAAAGGATGTTGCTACCAATAAAAATATACAGTATCGAGATGAGGCCATAAGAGAGGGTATCGTATCTATATTATCTGTCCCTATCTTTGTTAAGGATTATGTTATTGGAGAGCTAAGGCTTTATTCAGCAGAGGAAAGGGAATATGATAAGGAAGAGATAGAGTTTATTCTGGCCTCAGCAGAAATTGGCGGCATTGCCATTACCAATACAAAATTTTACCAGAGACTGAAGCATGATATAAAATTCTGGGAATCAACCCTTTCATACCTTGATAAGGGTTAGTAAGATTTCAGGAGACCTTCCTCTTTTTTAGATAATAGTTCTTAATATCGATCAATTTGCCAGTATATTCCTTCCGGAAATAAAGTAATTGATAATTCTCAATATCTTCAGCCAATGGCTCCAGAAAGGGAGTGATATTGATCCCGAAACTGTTCATTAATTTTTTATCAGCTTCATGGATAATCAGGATACAGTAATAGTTTATAAGTAAACTAAGTCTTGTTTCTCTCCGAAAGAGATAGGCCCTTCCCCCAATAGAATTTATCAAAAAACCTGCATATCTACATAGTGTATCTATGGTTGGTGGCAGCCCTTCCTTTTGATTGCATTTATCACCTGACATAAGCCATCTGTAAAATAATGCAAGATTAATCTCCATGGTATCTGCCTCATTCTTCAAGATCAGTTTTATAAGCCTTAGATCCTTAAAACCTAAGACCCTGTAAAAATGGTAGATATTTTGGATAATCGTATCATAACTAAGACCTTCTCCTGCTGGAACAGGAGGGTTTAAGGATAAGACACGAACGATCTTTTTAAAATGGGTGAATGTGTCCTCCCCTATCCTCAATTCCCTGATATAGTCTTTTTTATCAAGGTATGCAAAAAACTCCTTAAGGTCTCTCTCCATCTTCTGGCATTCATCTTCAACTTTAATTATTTCTCTCTTCCCAACCTCTTCTCCTAAAACCTCTTCGAGCTTTTCCCGGGGCGCCTGGATTATTGGAGATTCAATTACTACACCCTCTGCCTCTTTAGCTCTTTCCTTAAGATCTTCCGCTTCCCGAAAGGCTGGTTGTTTTTCAACTTTCTTGCCATAATAACCGAAGTATAAGGCCATCAAGCCACCTGCAATAAGGGCAATAACCAGGAGCAATAACCCCTTGTTCCTTCTCATTTCTTATCCCTCCATCTCAGGTTGAAGATTTACCCTGTTAGATGGAAGGCCTCGCCATTTAAAGTGGGGTGAAAGAACCAATAAGTTTGTCATGGGTTTAAAGCCCCTTCCAAATCATCTAACAGGGTTTAAAGGTAAATCAAGGGTTACTATAGTTCCCTTGCCACCCCTGCTTTTGATGTGAATTTCAGCCTGGTGATTCATTAAAATCTGATAAACCATAGTCAACCCCAAACCCGCCCCAGTCGTCTTGGAAGTGACAAAGGGATCATGGATGGAGTCAATTTTATCCTCATCTATGCCCATACCAGAATCTTCGACTACGATCTGGATATAAGAATCTGCTGCCCGTGCCTTAAGCTTAATAGTGCCACCCTTAGGCATAGCTTCAATACTATTTTGGATAATATTCTTCAATGCCCTTGATATCTGTGCCCTGTCCAGAGTGATCGTAGGCAAACTGTCTTCAATATCTTCTTCCAGATGGATAGATTGCTGGTATATAATCGGAGAAAAGTCATCTATAACCTTAGACAAGAGATTGTTAATGTTGTCTGGCTGTAGATAAACATTCTGCATTTCAGCAAGCTCTTTTACATCTTGAACTAATTTTTCGAGCCTGGAGGTCTCGTTAAGAATGATATCAAGATATTTGTGGAATTTATGATCCTTCCTTAAGCCAGTCTTCATCCTTGCTGCAAAGCCGCCTATGGACATAATAGGATTTCTCACCTCATGGGCCACTCCCTGGACAAGATTGGCCATGGCTGCTAAGCGCTCCGATCTGATCAATTTTTGCTGAGTGATTTTGAGTTCCTCAGCAGTTAACTTAAAGTTCTCCTCTAACCTCTGGTAAAGCTTTGCATTGTCAAGGGCAACAGCAATATGCTGAGCAAGGGCTGTTAAAAGTTCAGCGTCTTTGTCTGTAAAAGGGCCCCCGGTCTTTTTGTTTATGACCTGAAGGGCACCTATCGTCTTCTTTCTTATAATAAGTGGAACACAGATGAGTGACCTTGTCCTAAAACCTGTTTCCCTGTCAAACCGATCGCTAAATCTACTTTCCTTTTGCACATCTTCCACAACCACAGGCTCTCCGTTCTGTATAACCCAGCCTGCAATTCCCTCGCCGGGCTTCAATGACCTGGCCTTAATAAATCCACCCTTTTCCCCCCTTGCCAGCCTGACAAAGATCTCCCTTTTTTCTGCATCAAGCTCAAAGACTGAGCTGGCCTCGGCCTCCATAAATTCCTCTGCTGCCTTCATGGCAAAATCAAGTACATCGGAGATTTGGAGCGATGAATTTATAAGGGCACTTGATTTTAGAAGGGCAGATAATTCCCTGCGATATATATCGTTATCTATCTCTTTCATCATATCTTTTATCGATTTTATATTTCTTGGGGCCTAATAGGGAACAATTTTTTACGATCATCTTTTATATATCATAACTTAATTAGAAGGATTGGTAAAAGAAAAAATTTTTCTATCTCTTCAACCCTGTATTACCAAGTTTTTTTAATAAACAATGCTTTTTTACAGAGTAAAATGCCTTGACCCCTATGGAAGCTTATGATATTAAATGAATCGTAATTCATAGGTCAAGGCGAAACCTGCCTGGGGAGCGGATTTCGTCACTTTAGATTCAAACCAATTTTTTTCAATAGAGATTATGGAAATTGCTCGTATTCATTTTTGGGAGATAAATACTGTATGGCTTTTTTATGTCCTTGCAGGCTTGACCGTGGTTATTTTTCTCATCGGCCTTTTTTTCCACGCCTCCATCTGGTTAGCAGGACTAAAAAGGGATAAATTTAATTTTTCTACAGCCGGAGTTATTAATCTATTAAAAGATGGCCTTTTGGGCAAGAGGATATTCAAGGGAGATCTTACCGCCGGGTTGATGCATATTTTTATTATGTGGGGCTTTATCGGGCTTTTTGTAGGAACTGTTCTTTCAACTACAGATTACTGGCTGATTCATTTCCTGTCTGGTGATATCTATCTTATCTTTTCTTTTTGCCTGGAAATTCTGGGTCTTATGCTGATTGTCGGGTTATTTATGGCATTGATCAGGCGCTATATTGCGAAAGTCTCCAGACTCAACAATACATCCCAGGATCTCTGGATTCTGATCCTGCTTTTGGCCTCTGTACTGACCGGTTTTCTAGTAGAGGGCATACGCTTAGCTGTCCAAAGGCCGGAGTGGGGAGGTTATTCCTTTGCCGGTCTGATCTTTTCTTCTCTGCTATCTTCTAAGGATCAAGCCACGACCCTTTACCCCTTTATGTGGTGGCTCCATGCCCTGATCAGCCTCGGACTTGTCGCCTACTTTCCATTTAGCAAGTTATTCCACTCGTTAGCTGCTCCTTTCAATATATATTTGGCACCTCAGCCAGCCCCGGTTATATCAACTGAGGACAGGTTATCAGAGGAATTAGAGTTTCCCTTTAGGGATATGATTGATTTCTCTGCCTGCACAAACTGTGGCAGGTGTAATGAGGTCTGTCCTTCAACATCTGCCATGGAACCATTTTCTCCCCGCGAATTTATTGCCCAGGCTAACGAGTACACAAAACTCAAATTCAACCCGCTAAACAGGATAAAGTGGTTTCGCGAAAGATTAATAAAGGCAATTTCAGAGGAGCCCAAAATTTCTCCAGAGCAAATTTGGTACTGTACCACATGCAGGGCATGTTTAGAGGTTTGCCCAGTTTATATAGGAGCCTTTGAGCCCATCAGGCGAGTCAGGATAGCCGAGATTGAAGAAGGCAGCCGCGTGCCGTCTCTTCTTATCCAGTCCCTTGAAACACTATATAAATACAATAACCCATGGGAGAGTTCTAAAAAGAAAAGAGGTGAATGGCCTGGTGTCTTAGATGTTCCTGATCTAACCAAAGGTGCTCAGGCGAATCTCTGTTATTTTGTAGGTTGCACTACCTCTATTGATACAAGGGCCCAGGATCTGGCCAGAGCCTTTGTTAAAATCATGACCCATGCAGGTATCAATTTCGGTACTTTGGGTCAAAAAGAGACATGCTGTGGAGACATTGCAAGAAGAGTGGGCGAAGACGGGCTTTTTGAGGAACAGATGGAAAAGACATTGGATCTCTTTGCTAAACATGGCATTATAGAGGTAGTCACCTCGTCTCCCCACTGTTTTAATGCCTTTGGAAATGATTATCCAGGATATCAAGATCTCAAAACACCAGAAGAAAGGTTAACCTTCAGAGTCAGACATTATACGCAGCTCTTAGAGGAATTAATGGACAGGGGCCTAATTAAGCCAGTCAAATCATTAGACCTTAAAGTTACATATCATGATCCTTGCTACTTAGGCAGGTATAACCACATCTATGAAGGGCCCAGGAGGATAATTAGGTCTATTCCCGGATTAGAACTTGTGGAGATGGCTCATTTTGGTCCAGATAGCCTATGCTGCGGTGGTGGCGGTGGAAGGATGTGGGAGGAACTTGAGGATGAGCAAAAGCTCTCAGAGGTACGCATCAGAGAGGCGGCAGATACAGGTGCCAGTGTTATGGTTACTGCCTGTCCTTACTGTCTGATTATGCTGGAAGATGCCCTGAAGACCGCAGACCTTGAAGACAGGCTCAGGGTTATGGACCTGAATGAGCTACTGACAGAGGCATTGGGACTTGGCGATGATGAAGAATAGATGGGATTTAGGGATTATTGAAAATTGAAAATTGAAAGGGGTATTTAAATGGACATAATTGTATGCGCAAAAAATGTGCCCGATGTGGCCGAGGCCGATCTCAATATCAGCGACAAGGGAACAGACATTGACAAAGAGGATCTGGTCTTTGGTATCAACGATTGGGATAACTATGCAATTGAAGAGGCTGTTCTGCTTAAGGAGAAGTACGGTGGAACAGTTACAGCCATTACAGTAGGTAATGAGGATGATGAGGAGGTCTTAAGAAGATGTCTGGCCATGGGTGCAGACAGGGCTATCAGGATTGAGGCAGATGATATCAGCAGGTTTGATAGCTTTGTAATATCAAAGATTCTTTCAAGGGTGGTAAAGGATCTACAATTTGACCTCATATTTACTGGAGTCCTGGCAGAGGACGACTACTACGGAATGGTTGGCATGATGATGGCAGAGGAGTTAAACATTAACCATGCCAATATGATTACTGCCCTTGAAATAGAGGATGGAAAAGCCCGGACTACATCTGAACTTGAAGGTGGCCTTGGTGAGGTTTCACTCATTGAACTGCCTGCCTTATTAACTATCCAGACAGGTATCAATGAGCCGAGATACGTCTCCATCCTGGGTATCAGAAAGGCCGCTAAAAAAGAACTAAAGACCATAGAGCTTCCAGATCTGGGCATATCTGATGAGGAGCTATCTCCCAGGACCATCATTGAAGAGGCTTTTCTACCGCCAGAAACCGAAGGAGCGGAGATATTGGCCGGAGATCCGGACAAGATCTCTTCTGACTTAATTGAGATTCTAAAAAAGAAAGGAGTGATGGAATAGATGAGCGAATTATTCGTTATTGTTGAACATAGACTTGGTGAGATAAGGGATATAACCTTTGAGATGCTGTGGAAGGCTGGTGAGCTCGCTGAAACGCTCTCATCCAACCTTACGGCCATCCTTATTGGTCATGAAGTGAACTCCATTGCTGAAAAGATCTCTGACAGGGCTGATAAGATAATTATCTTTGATGATGAGGGGCTGAAAAATTTTAATGCAGATATATATAAAGAGATTATAAGTAGATTAATTGAGGAGTCAAAACCAACCCTTACCCTTATTGGTAATACATCATGGGGAATGGAACTGGCTCCCTGTCTTTCTATAAGGGCTGGCCTCCCCTTGGCTACCGACTGTATCGATATCATCTCTAAAAATGGCAACCTTATTGCCCAGAGGCAGATGTATAGTGGGAAGATCTTTGCCAATGTGTCCTTTGCAGAATCTGATGGATACATTCTTACAATAAGATCAGGTATATTCCCAACAGATAGAATTGGTGACAGGCAAGCCCAAATAGTACAGAAAGACTTTCCCCTGAAAGATATAACAGTGAAAAAGAACTTTATCGAATTTGTTGAAACCGCTGCTGGGGATGTGGATATAACCCAGGCAGAACTTCTTATTTCTGTTGGAAGAGGTATCGGAGAGGAAGATAACATTACTATCGTTAAAGAATTAGCTGAGGCCCTCAATGGAATTCTTTCCTGTTCCAGGCCTATTGTGGATAAGAACTGGTTGCCCAAGTATTTACAGGTTGGGACCTCCGGCAAATCAGTCACCCCCAAGGTCTATATAGCAGTTGGAATAAGTGGGGCCTTCCAGCATCTGGCTGGCATTAGTGGGGCAGGTACTGTCATTGCTATCAATAAAGATCCAAAGGCCCCTATTTTCAGGACTGCCGATTATGGTATTGTTGGTGACCTATTCAAGATCGTACCTGTTTTAAAAGATAAGATACTGGAGGTAAAAAAGGGAGGATAAACTATGGACTTCACTCTCACCAAAGAACAGAGAGACATTCAGAGGGCAGCCAGAGAATTTGCCCTTGGTGAGTTTCCTGAAAGGGCACAAGAATTTGACAGGGATGAGACCTTTGATCTGGATATCTGGCGAAAGGCCTGCGAGCTTGGCTTTGTA
>JAUWZV010000163.1 GCA_030615105.1 Desulfobacteraceae bacterium | reverse complement strand
ATTTTTGCAACCTTAACCTGGCTTCTTCTTTTAGGTCGACTATTATTTCTGTGTAGTCGTCTAAGTCAAATACCGCAAAATATTTGCCTGAATAAACTATTACACTGTTTATCCCCATCTTCTCCTCGGTTTTTAATGAGGCAATGGTCTTATTGGCTAACCTATTTAGGTGAGCCTTATTTAGGTAAAGCTGAATAAGACTGTAGGTCAATAAGCTAAACATGATATGCGACTCAATCAATGATTCATGGGGAGAGGTAAATTTATTAATATACCAAAAATTCTTGATTTGACGATGGCGTTCCTCAACCTGACTCCTTAATTCATAAAGCTCAAATGCCTCCTTGGAATTCGTTGGCCTGAAGGTAGTCGCTAGCCCCCAATACTTAACTGAACCATCTGAACCTGTAACTCGCATAATAGATATATGAAGAGGCACTTCACATTCATCCCACATCTCAACATCCTCTACAACTGTTACCTCTTCAATATATTTTATGGAGTACTTTGTGTATTCGTTGTATTTGCTCCATCTATAATTATACGATTCAGCTATCTTTATTGCATCTTCTAAGGCATCCATGTTGCAGCGGAGTGGAACTAAAACATATAGTTCAAGCTTAACCATTGAGATAAACTTCCCATCAATATAACCTCTATCAACTATCAAAAGTTTCATTACCCCTTTGCCTACTGCATTCACAAAATCCCTGACCAATGGTTTCCCCTGTACCAGTTCATCTACATTGCCAGCCCCCCATTGATAACCAGCAAAGATAAATGAGCCTCAGGCTCATAAAGGATTGATCTTCTTTGCCAATATGCATAAGCTCGCTTAATGCATAACAAGGACGATATTTTACCCCCTTCTTTTGCTCCTCTGTCATATTACTCATATCAATTAACTGCCCATGTTCATCTACAGGCATCTTTACTGCACCCTTGTAATTTTCATTTTCAGGTACCACTACATGGGTCTGGTCCAGTAAAAATATGCCATGTTTATCAAAACCTCTATTTCTCCTTATAAACTGTTGCACATCCTTATTGTGCCAATCTCTTAGCTCTTTAGGATCGGTATCTTTGAAGAACTTTCTTGCAGTATCATGATGTATGGGGGAGATCCTCTCTCTTCTATTCTTATTGTTAAAACCACCATTTAGTTCACCTACATTAATGAGCCTAAGGCTCATTAAATTTTACCCGGGACAATATTGCACCACTGCGCAATATCCCAGGCAACTTGTCAAAGGAAGATGTGGTATGTAATTTCATCTGAACCTTACAGGCCAATAGAAACCATAATGGCACCTCTTCTTTGGCCCTGGGAGTTGGATAGCTTGCAGCGCAAATCTCAAAAAACCTTATCCCTAATAAAAACGCAAAAAATTTATCCTGAAATGTCCAATCGGGTAATGTCCCCGCTTTATTGAAAAATCCTATTGAATGCCTTTAACATGGGGGTTTTCATGAAGAATTTTCATCGCCTTAAAAGATACAGTATGACTGACTTTTTACATCTTTTTTTCAATAGAATGGGGACACAAAGTCCAATCGGCAAGATCAAGATAATCCAGATATCCCTGCTTTAGACCATTTAACACCTTAACCTTGCTCTCTTCATAAATGATTGGAATTATATTTTCACTCACCTGTATTGCTCCAAAAACTCCTTTTTTATCTGTTCGAGTAAGATAACGATCTCCTTGTCTGTCTTGCGTATTTTTGCCAATCCCTTCTGGAAGGATTGATAGGCTAAAGCCTTCTCTCTGACAGCCGTTAGATCATTCTTTCTTACTATCTTTACGCTCCGCTTAGCCTCTACAGATATAGAAAGGGCAAAAAATGGACCATGCCTTTTGCCTTTCTTACAACAGCAATTTTCTTTACTGCATGTTTTATAAACCTCATAAAGAGAGCCTATGATCATCGGCCTTGGATGAAGTAATCTCTCAATGTAAACCTCTCTTCTTTTCCTGAGCTGGTATATCTTTTGTCTAATACGGCTTAATTTTTCTCTTGACTTCTTATCTTTCATGCATGTATATATAATATATCCATGCAAGAATTACAAGAAAAAAATCTTATAAAATAAAAACTCTTAATTATTTTTTGTAAAACTTACCGGTGGGCTGAATTTCCGTGATAGATAAGGACGGACAATTAACCTGACTTACTCAAAAAATAGTGTCTGGATTGCAGAATCTTTTTTTTTAGCTTCCTGATTAGGATTGGCAGAATCTCCATTGCATCACCAACAATACCAAGGTCTGCAACCTTGAATATGGGTGCATCCGGGTCTTTGTTGATTGCAATGATGGTCTTTGATGAACTCATTCCAACGAGGTGCTGAATAGCCCCGCTAATTCCGACAGCTATGTAGATTTGAGGGCCTACAGTTAGCCCTGATTGTCCTACCTGCCTTGTGTGGGGTATCCAATCGAGTTCAACAATGGCCCTTGATCCGGCCATAACACCCCCAAGCTCTTCTGCCAACTCCTGGATGAGTTTTAGATTTTCCTTTTTCTGGCATCCCATGCCTGCTGAGACAATGATCTCAGCATCCTCAATGCTAACTTCCCTTTCATCCCTGAGCCTTTTAATAGCTACTACCTTTGTCCTGATTGAAGCTGGTGAAAGTACTATATCAAAGTCTTGAATTTCCCCCTTTCTTGAGTAATCAGGCTCGCCAAAAGAGAAAACATTTGGTCTGACAGTTGCCATCTGGGGCCTTGTGCAAGGGGAAATTATTGATGCCATGATGTTTCCACCGAATGCAGGCCTTGTCTGGATCATCTGTCCTTTTTCATTTATGTCCAGACCAGTACAATCTGCAGTAAGTCCAAGGTGTAGTCTTGCAGCAATCCTTGGGGCTAGTTCCCTTCCATTTGGTGTTGCGCCAAAGAGAAAGATAGAAGGTTTCTCCTTAGAGATAATAGCAGATATTACATGGGTGAAGCTGTCGGCTGTATAGCGACCGAGGAGCTTATGTTTACACATAATTACCCTGTCTGCGCCGTTAGCAATCAGTGTCTCAAGCCCTGTTAGCCTTCCATCACCTAATACTACTACTGTTAGATCTTGGTCAAGTTTGTCTGCAAGTTTTCGTCCCTGAGAAAGGAGCTCCTTAACCACTTTTTTCGGTACAAGCCCTTCACCCTTCTCCTCATATTCTCCCCAGATAAAAATGCCTGAAAATAGCCTCAGTTCCTTTTCTGAGACTCGTCTTCGCTCGATCGAAAGAGCCATTTCCGGGCAGCTATTTACACATGCCCCGCAAAGGGTACAATTATCTTGCATCTGGGCTAAATTATCAACAACAACAATAGCACCAAAAGGGCACATTTTCTCACAGATCTTGCACCCGGTACATTTTTCGATATCGATTTTAAGCATTATATTCCTTAAACATACAAGACACCAAGCCACTAAGATTTAGATAATTTGCAATTTAAAATTGATAATTGATAATTTTTCATTTACCATTTAATACCCTTTGTGTCTTAGTGCCTTTGTGGCTACTTGAACAGTTACCCTTAAATAAAGTTCCTTTCTCTAAGGAACTCAATTATTTTCTCTACCGCTCCCTGTGGTTCACTGCCGTCGATAAGCTCTCCCGTTTTTTTCACCCTGGGAGGAAAGATCTTTATAACCTGAGTAAATGAGCCTTTCAGACCAAGTTCATTCTCATCTATATTAAGGTCAGAAGCAGTAATAACCCGGAGCTCCTTTTTCTGTGCATCAAGAATTTCTTTAAAAGAAGACACACTCCTTATCATGGGTCCTTTACTAATAGAGGCTAAGCCAGGAAGTTTTATCTCTACGATTTCACTACCTATTTCTATCTCTCTCTTTATCCTTATCTTCTTTTTATTATGGGTTAGTTCAACGCCTACTGCATACATTATCTGGGGGATACCAAGAATCTCTGAAAGCTCGGGGCCTACCTGGGCCGTGTCACCATCTATTGCCTGTTTTCCAATAAGAATCAGGTCAAAGTCACCTTCCATGGTCCTTATAGCCTCGGCCAGGGTTAAGGCTGTAGCCCATGTGTCAGATCCGGCAAATTTCATATCTGCCAGTAGAAGGGCCCTGTCAGCTCCCATCTCAAGGCACCTCATTAACGCAGCCCTTGCCTGTGGAGGCCCCATCGAAATAACTACTATCTCAATATCACTATGATGTCTTTTGAGGTCTAAGCCCAATTCTACAGCATATTCGCAGAATGGATTGAGAATTGAGTCCACTCCTTCTCTAATAAGGGTCCCTGTTTCAGGATTTATTTTTACCTCCGTAATTTCCGGAACCTGCTTTATACAGATTAGTATCTTCATTTTTAACTACTCAGCCACAGACCCGCCTGCCAGATGGCGGGCAGGTTTACGCTGATATTTTTTCAACCTATCTGTGTTTACCCTGTTGAATTCCCGCTTTGCGGGACGCCCTTTGGGCGATTCAACAGGGTGAATCTGTGTTCACCCTCCTAAGTAACTTAATGTATATTGGGACATAGTGAAACTTTAATTACAACATATGGGGCTAAATTGGAAAATTGTTTTTTAAGATATAAAGTTATTTCCATGAATAACCCCGAAGCGTAGCGCCGGTGTCA
>JAUWZV010000084.1 GCA_030615105.1 Desulfobacteraceae bacterium | reverse complement strand
ATATTTGATGTCACTGAAAACTATTTTATGGCTTTCATGATAGGAGCACTGGCTATGATGGTGGCAACTTATTGTGTTGCTATAATAAAGCATCAAATCAGCAAGACGTAACCATAATTTATAGAAATTAGTTTTTAATCTAAATTCGAAGTTTTGTTGTAGATCCATACGTTCCCTGAGTGATTCTGAATCATGCTCCCCCCACCTTGCTGATTTTCTCGAATGCCGATTGGAACACGCATGGGCCAGACAAAAAATCCACCCTTTCTCCGCGGGAAATAGTTGAATCACATATAAACAAAATAATTGACCACGAATGTTTGCATATTTCATCTTGTTTCAAACAGAATGCACCGAAAGAAGAAACAGGCTAAGATGTGGTGAATTAAGGAGAAGAATAGTGAACGATAGAAGTGAGGATATGAAAAGGATATCACAATATCTTGGGAGGCTTGCGGATTTCAGATATATAGCAGGTATCAAAAAGGCAGAATAATGGAGTAGACAATGCTGGACCAAAAATTCATTTCTATCTAAGTAGCAGATTTATTCTCTCTCAAACCACAATATCTAGTAGTTTTTTTATCTTGACACACAAATATATTTTTCATTATAGTCAAATACATTAGGATTCACTAATCTGATCTCGAAGAATTGTGTAACCAACATTAGGAAAATGTAAGTCGGGATTCCTATTTTTTCCATCATGGAGGCATCTTAATATGATAAATTCAATTCAAGAATGGAATCCGACATCACCAAAAGCATGGTCGAAAGTGCTTGGGCTTGTTCATGTTCCCATGTTCGGTGCACTTACGTCTCATATTCTGAGTACCTCCAAAGATGTACACTCCGTCCTATTAGATGGAAATGCTGTTAGCTTTTCTATTTCCGTGACGGACGATCCTGATTTTCCCTTCAAAAGTAGCCCTCTTTCATGGAGTTGGTCAGCAAACCTTCGGCATGCGGTAATAATAGATCAAAATCGTATGGAAATGTACCTTCGGCGCTGGGATACCCCCCTTGATACTTTCAGACGATTCAAGGCGCCAAAAAGCCCGCATGCAGCTATAGAACTTTTTGAAATTATCCAAAAGGGCAGACCACCTCGAGTGGAAGACGTGATCCTTTACGTTCTTCGAGCATTTAGACAAATACGTAATTCTTTGCCATCCGATGACAGCTTAAATGCACTTTATTTATTGAATTCATTTTTGCTAGGTACAGAATCAGTACGTTTACATGAAATTACAAAGCAGGATTGGTTAAAATGTCGCACTGTTAAAGAGGTGCTGGAAATACTAAATTCAGACCAGAAACGTTTGGCCGGTGTCGACAATATTACTCTTCCTCCAGCTGATTTAGGCATTGGTGGACTTTGTAGCTATTTTCTTTCAAGTTCAATTTCTAATATTCACCTTGAACCTAGTCTATTGCTTCGACATGCAGCAGGGCAGCTATATCAAGAGGCCCATATTACACTTGAACGTGAGATAAGGCAGCTATCTTTACCTGGGCTAGCTAGTGAGGATGTCCCTCGTGGGCTACTCAAAAGAGACGTAAGATTTACACCACCTATGCTGGCGAGATCCCTTGTACAACAGGCTTTTAAGGCTCATGAAACTCATATAGAAAAGATGACGTCTATAGAAATCCTTGATCCTGCATGTGGTTCTGGTATTTTTCTTGAGGAGGCATTAAGGGAATTAATAGAACGTAAATTTACAGGTCATGTTACTCTTAGAGGTTTCGATCTATCAACTATATCCTGTGCTATAGCCTCTTTTTGCTTAGGTAGGGCAAAACAAGATGTCCCAAATAAAGGACCAAAAGTAAAAATAGATATTCAGAAATGTGACTCACTCCTAATAGACTGGGGACATCCTAATTTTATAATGATGAACCCTCCATTTATACCATGGAACCGGATGGTTGATGAAGAAAGATGTAATGTACAAGATGTGCTTGGAGAATTGGGCAGAGGTCGAATAGACATGGCTATGGCCTTCATATGGAAGGCCATCCAGTGTTTGAAACCAGATTCTATCCTTGCCTCTGTCGTTCCTACGCCTCTTTATGAGACTCAATCAGGACAAAAATGGCGCGAAGCACTCTCATCAGCTTCTAATTTAGTTCTATTGGGCCGTTTCGAGGGTTATGGTTTCTTTCGGGGTGCTATGGTTGAACCGGGTTTTATTTTAGCTGAAGGGAGAGAAAAGAATACAAAAGCCAAACAAAATGACATTAAAGTTGTTTTGGCTGAAGAAGGATATGAAGACGCTGCCTTAAGAGCCTTAAGACAAGAGACATTTCATGCCCCTATAACTGATCACTGGGAGATCTTTTCTATTACACCAGATTCGATATCTCCAACTAGTTGGCTACCTCGTTCCAGTAAATACATGAAACTTTCCGAAGATCTATCTGCCATAGGCATGACAACCGTTGCTGATCTATTTGATGTGCATCAGGGAATAAGGACTGGTTGTAATAAGGCTTTCATACTAAATATAAACTCAATAAATAGCCTTACATCCAAAGAAAGACGGTTTTTTAGACCTATTGCAAGCAATTCAACAATTCGAGATGGTACACTTAGAGATCTTGAATATGTTTTTTACCCTTACGGGAGTCACTTGCCAGAGTTATTGACAGAAAATGATCTACAAAAATTTGTACCGAAATATTACGAAAAGTGGTTAGAACCAAATAAAAATGAGCTCTCATCACGTGCAAGGTTCGATAAAAAGGGATGGTGGTTGCTTTCGGAATACAGAGCTTGGCAAATGACACAAAAACCTAAACTCGTATCCACCTATTTTGGTTTACGAGGAAGCTTCGCATTCGATGAGACAGGTGATTTTGCTGTTGTTCAAGGCCATGGCTGGTTATGGAAGCAAAATAAAAAAGATGGTGAATCGGATACCGAATTCTACGAAACCTCTCTCCCTTGGGCTTATTTGGCTATTTTGAATAGTGGTATTTTCGAAAAACTCTTGCAGAGCTTCTGTCCTCGTGTCCAAGGAGGCCAGTTTAATTTATCACCAAGATTTGTAAAAAATGTCTTTCTTCCAGACCTATCTGATGATTTAAACATACCCGCCCATATTCTTAGACAACTTGTCGAGGTAGGCAAGAAGATTCATAAAGGATATATGCCAGAAGTAGATGTAATAGACGAGGTTGTCGAAAAAGTATATCGGATAAAGGCACATTAATTGTTGCAACCTTCTTGTTATTTTAAATACGGATGATAGATGCCAGTTGCAAGGGAAATAAAATATCTCCATCGTCGCATAACCAAAAGAATACGAAATATCCTTGGACATCGTATTCAGATTATACCCGCAGGAAAGCTAACAAACTGGGAGCGTGCTGCATCCCATACCATTATTCGTTTTTATATTGTTGTGACTGATGATATTGGAAAACAGGATTTCGTATTACGTGATCGTGGGGGAAGATGTCCTGTATTCATGGTAAAGCAATTTACCGATCAAAATAGAGGAGTGTGGGCGGGATGGAATGAAGAATGGGTGAGTGAATCCGGTGGTGAATTTGGTCTGATTGCAGCTAGTTGGACCTTTTTTTGGGGTATAGAAGGACAAGAGCAAAAAGCTCAAATTCTTCGAGCAGAATGGGATCAGATTGAAAGAAGGGGTGGAATTGCACCACAGCCCCATTGGCATGTCGATAGTGAACTTACGATACCATTACTTATTAATCGTATTACGACTTACGACATAGATGAAACACCGGTAGAACTTGAAGAGCTTCCTGTCCAAAGTGATCAAAATGGTTTAGAAGAAATAGTTACTATTGGAGGACTTCAAGATATCGATATCTCTGGTATGCATCTAGGAATGAGCGGTTGGCAAAACGCTAAAGAGCATCCTGCTTGCTGGCAATCTCAAATAGGAAATGAATGGAATGAATTGGTGATATGGGCAGAAAGAGTTCTTTATTCCATCATTGAGCAATTTGGCAGATTGCGGATTGGAGATACTATAATATAAGATGGCTTATGATAACTGAAGTCTCTTTATTATCACCTGATATTTGAAATCATTTGTGTCTTAAATCCGTCTCATACAGTCCTCAAGGCCTTTTATACCTCTCTTAAATCTTACCACTAAATAGTGACTGGTTTCTCACCTTAGATCGTGAGCAACCATTGTATGAGGATCTCAGATATCTTGCCAGGACCTAATCCCATTGAAATTACAGTCTTTTTGCCGATATGGTTTAGATATCACCTGAAATTAGCGTGATAAAAACCTGGCCAGGATAGCAGATATTAGAATTTTGCAGATTTCCGCTATAACCGCCTAATTATTCTAAAGATAATTGGATTTTGTTGTACTGAAGGGGAAGTTGGTGTATTAAGTGATTTAAGTAAGATCGTGACAAAAAGAAGATTTCTATTTAATAAATAATTTTAGACCTCCAATGAATGCCAGGGATGTTCCATAATGACCGAATCCTTGAACCCTCCGAGTAGAGTCCGGAATAACCTTGAGACTGCCCCCATCCGGATGGGGAAAGTTGATGCGTACATCGCCGAAGAGACATTGACCCTATTCACGGTCTCAACATCGAGAATTCTAGAACACGCTGAAGCGAAGGCTGGCACCATTAACAACCACCTCCCTAAGTCTGTTGCGTCGGAGGTGACTCTACTCCTTGTCAGCGCTGCTAGTGAGCTGGAAACCGCTTGGAATGTGCTACGACTTGCCAATGTTCCCGCATCCCGTCGCCAGGGACGGGTCGCAGAGGAATTGGTGGCACTCGCGGTCTTGGTCGCCGTGCCGATTCAGGTCTTGCAGAGTTTACCAAGCAAGTATGGACTCAAGAGGGTCATTGATGAGAACCCTGGTCGGGCGGTATCAGAACTGTACCGGCCAACAGTCAAGAAGCAGGGGTGCAAGACAATCGTGACTGATCCCCCGCTGAAGGCGAGGGATATCTATCCTGCCTTTCTGCGCATTTGTACGCAGAACCTTGGCCTCAGCGACAAGGTTGTCCAGAATCTTCGGGAGTATCGCAACCAAGTGCAGCATCCTGCTTCTCATGCGTCAGTAGACACTTGGGCTCTTCATTTCGAGGGATTCGAGGCAGGTAGCAGTCGTGCCGGAGCGTGGTTCAGCGAGGAGCGCGGCCCAAGCTATACACAGGCTTCGGAGGATCTTGCCAACCTATCCGGATGGATGGCGAGAATCCTCGATCAGGTGGCGATTGGATTGGAGAACAAGATCAATCCGAAAGCTGGAGTCTAACACGCCGATTGACTCGATTGGCTACGCCAATGAGTCATCGCCAGGACGTTAGGCCATGGATATCATGGATCCAGAGATCAAGAATCTAATCTATAATGTCTTAGGCGGTATAATTGTATCAGTTCTTACCGCTATATATATCTACCTCCGCCATAGGATTCGATCCTATCACTTGCAGCGTCTTCTTGGGTTTCAGTTCCGTCCCAAGGTTGAGATTCGCATATCATATGGACAGCTGTTGCTACCACCACTACAAAACGCCTCCAGCCAGCCAATAACTCATCCTTACATTAAGCCGCCTAGACGGGGTGGCGCGACACCGTTGAAGGGTTCATTTTCCATGGAACATCCAGTGAGTGAGTGTGAGGTACGCGCTTCCACCTACCTTGCATCACTACTTGGTTCACCAGGTAAATTGCGGCCTCTTCTAGTATCAGATGTTGATGCAAGCTCCTTGCTAGACAGCACTTTTATATCGCTAGGCGGCCCAGGGTCGAATTACAAGACAGCGGATATTCTCGCCTCCCCCGCAAACATGTTTATTCGCATGGCTCACACTAATTTTTCTCTGCCGTCGGGTCAGGATTTACCATACTCATGCACTGAAGACGAGGATCATGGATTTATTCTTCGCATTACTCCTCCAGAATTTCCGCAGCACTCATGGATTGTCTGTGCGGGCCTTGGGGAATGGGGCACGAGTGGTTCCTCTTGGTTTCTGGCCCATAAGTGGAAGACCTTAGTTTCGCTGATCCATCCTTGGGCCTACCGGTCTGGATTTTTTTCTATTCCCGATTTTATGGCTATAATCCGGGTAGTTCCGGGTCAGGACCAGTCTGCAAGGATAGAGGCAATTTATCGAAACTCAAAAGGACATGCAAAAAAAGTGAAATAGGCCTAACATGGCTCTTGCAGCCGACAGCTAGGCGCTGTGGCTGAAGAGCGGCGTTATAGGAAAATAAATAATATTATGGTTTACGACAAAGCTGGAATTTTAAAAACTAAAGGAAAATACGCTGAGATAAAAGATAGTTATAAAATTTTAATACTCAAGCTTTCAGATTTGAACACAAAACTTAAGAGTAATAAAGCACAAGAGTATTTAATGCAGGGGGCAGGCAGACGGATAGTAATATTATCAAGATGTATTGATAATGTTTTTAAAATTTTTCCTTTGGAGAAAACCGATCTCTTGTCAAAAAACGAATTAACAGACTTAGCCATAAACCTTCATGCTTTTTTTGTTAACATCTCGGGAATTTTAGATAATTTAGGATGGGTATTTATTTATGAAAATAATCTTTTGGGGAAACCCAAAGAGGGAAAAGTTAGTAAACATGGTGTTGGGCTCTTTAATGAAAAAACGCAAAAACATTTAAATCATAGATTGAATGCGTATCTTACTTCAAGCAATACGCAAGATTGGTATAAAAATTATTCTAAAAATTATCGTGATGCATTAGCACATAGAGTGCCACTGTATGTCCCACCTGCAGCTTTAAACAACGAGGAAGCAGAAGAATATTTATCGCTTGAAAGAAGTCTTTGGGATTTTAGTAGCCTAGAGAATATTGGAGAGCATGATATAATTCGTGAAAAGCAGAGTCAATTAGGCAAGCCTTGTTACTTCTTTGCTCATTCTTATAATGAAGATGGGCAACTCATGCTTTTACACGCTCAAATTATTACAGATTTTATAACTATTGAAGAAATCGTTGAAAAATTCTGTCTTTATTTTAATGATGTTTAAATTTTAAAACCTATAACAAGACGCTTTCAGTCGGACGCCAAACAACGGCGCCGCTGAAGCGTAATGTTAAAAGTTTTCATTTCTGCAAATTTGTTCCCTCTAATGGAAAAGCTAATAATTCTGTTTCAATTATTCCTTTGAGTTCAACTACAAGATATTGTATACAAGTTCTTCTGTTTAGACCTGTGATATCTTGCCAATATATGCACTTCTATAAAACATTGGGTATGATAGGAATATCAAAGCCTAATCCTATGTGAGTTTACCTGTTTGAAAGTGACGGACTAGTCAAATCGAGCGCCCGTAAGTGGATTATTATTTTATCGTTTAATTTTCAGACCAAACTCCGCAAGAAACTACAACGCAATCTTTCTGTGTTATCTTTTTCAACTGTGATACGGAACTCTACGTTTCACTAACTTGCCGGTCTTGTGCCAAACGTAGCTCTAAATCGCACTGGAGACATCTTTTAGCCCCCTTTATTGCCTGATCGTTAATGAATCTCCCTGTAGCAAGCTGCAGGGTATCATAGCTGATTTTGTATTATTTTATCCCCTCACCCTAACCCTCTCCCCAGGGAGAGGGAAAAAAGGTATGACCCTGTAGCAAGCTATAGGGAATTAAGAACTTAGCCGCCTACGGCGGAGCTTTTTTTCGACAGGATTAATCCGCCAGAAGTATGGCGGATTAACTGGATTTACATGATTTTTTTATTTATCCTGACTATCCTGTCTATCCTGTCAAATAATGGGATTTCCTATACTATCAAGTTACCTCTTTGAATGACATAGCCCTGGGGGATGAGAGTGTGAGAAAGAGTACATCCTATATCTTGATTTTTGTGAAATACTATATTAGGAAAAACCTTTGTTAGGTGGAGAAATATGTTATAAGGGTGCCAAAATATGTGCCTAACAAAGGAAGGAGATAGAAATGGCTAAACCAAAGATCGCTTTTTATTGGTGCGCTTCGTGTGGCGGGTGTGAGAAAGCAGTCATTGACCTTGATGAAGATTTGCTGAAACTGGCGGATGCTGTAGATATTGTCCTATGGCCTGTGGTCTTGGACTTCAAGAGGAAGGCTATTGAGGCTTTAGAAGATGGTGAGATAGCGGTGAGCTTCATCAATGGGGCAGTAAGGCTGGGTGATCAGGAGGAAATGGTAAAGCTCTTAAGGCAAAGGTCTCAGCTCGTAGTCGCCTTTGGCTCTTGTGCTCATATGGGAGGGATATCCGGGCTGGGAAACCTCTATACAAGGGATACGATTTTCCAAAGGGTTTATAAGGAAGTCCCGACTGTGGAGAATACAGAAGGAATTACTCCACAGGAGCGGACAACCCTTGATATTGGTGAGCTCACTCTACCGGAGTTTTATGATACGGTAAAGACCTTGGACCAGGTTATCCCGGTGGATTACTACCTTCCCGGATGTCCACCGCCGCCCGATTTAATAATGAATGCGGTAAATGCCATTCTTGAGGGAGAATTACCGGAAAAGGGGGCAGTGCTTGCTCCTAATAAAGCCTTATGTGATACTTGCCCCATGGCGGAGGAAAGACGCGAGGGAATATCAATAAAGGAAATAAAAAGACCACACGAAATCAAAATAAGCCCTTGGAAGTGTTTCCTTGAGCAAGGGATAATCTGCCTTGGTCCAGCTACCCGCTCAGGGTGTGGAGAAAGATGCATTAAGGCTAATATGCCATGTAGGGGTTGCATGGGTCCTGTAAAAGGGACTATAGACCAAGGAACAAAAGCCTTTTCAATGATTGCATCCATATTGGGACTCGAAGAAGAAGAGGGGATGACAGAGGAAGAGGTTAAAAAATTAGTCGATGGCATTGTAGACCCGGCAGGGACATTTTACAGATTTAGCCTGCCCGCTTCTCTCCTTACAAGAAGTAGAACGAAATAGGAGAGCAGAATGAGAAAGATAACCATAGACCCGATAACCAGACTCGAAGGGCATGGGAAGATAGAGATATTCCTTGATGAGGAAGGGGAGGTTGAAAAAGCCTATTTTCAAATCCCCGAGCTTCGCGGGTTCGAGAAGTTCTGTGAGGGAAGACCAGCCGAGGAGATGCCGAGAATAACTCCAAGGATCTGTGGCGGATGTTCAACAGCTCACCACATGGCATCTACCAAGGCCCTTGATGACCTCTTCAAGGTTGAGCCGACCTCAGCGGCAAAGAAGATACGAGAGTTGATGTACAATGCCTTCATTGCGGAACACCATATATTGCATTTCTTTTTCCTTGGTGGCCCCGACTTTATTGTTGGTCCAGGAAAACCCACCAGAGAAAGGAATATCATGGGAGTTATTGCCAAGGCTGGGATGGAAGTCAGAGGGAAACTCATAGAGGTAAGGAAAAGGCTGAGAGGAGTTATTGAAGCAATAGGGGGGAAGGTGATTCACCCTGTTTATGGCTTGCCCGGAGGAATATCAAAACCTGTAACTGAGGAGGAAAGAAAGAGCTTTATAAGGGCGGCTGAATACCTGGTGGAATTTTCTGTATTTGTTGCACTTGACCTTTGGGATAATATGGTGCTTAAAAACAAGGAATATGTCGATCTTATCACAGGAGATGTTTATAAGCACAGGACATATTATATGGGGCTGGTGGACGAGGATAATAAAGTAAACTTCTACGATGGCCATATAAGGGTGGTTGACCCAGATGGTAAAGAGTTTGCCAGGTTTAAGGCTCAGGAATATCTTGATCATATCAGGGAACATGTTGAGACATGGACCTATGTGAAGTTCTCTTACCTCAAGAATGTAGGCTGGAAGGGATTTGTTAACGGTGAAGAGAGCGGTGTTTTCAGAGTAGGGCCACTGGCCCGGCTGAATGCGGCCGATGGAATGGCAACGCCACTGGCTCAAGAATACTATGAAAAAATGTATGATGTATTGGGTGGGAAACCGGCACACAACACCCTTGCTTTCCACTGGGCCCGGCTCATTGAGATACTTTATATCTCTGAGCGGATGCTGGAGCTTGTCGGTGACCCTGAGCTTACCTCCCCTGAGGTAATAAATATACCTACCGAAATTCCAACAGAAGGGATGGGAGTGGTAGAAGCACCCGGAGGAACCCTTTTCCATCACTTTGAAACCGATGAGAGAGGGATTCTCACAGGGGTCAATTTGATTGCACCTATGCAAAATAATTCAGCCGCCATTTGTATGTCTGTTGAAAAAGCAGCTAAATCGCTTATACACAAAGGCGAGGTCCCTGATGAGATTCTCAATATGATTGAGATGGCATGTAGAGCCTATGGTCCCTGTAATGCCTGAGCTACCCATTCACTTCCCGGAAGAATGTCACTTGAGGTGAATGTGTATGACTTAAACCCTGTTTACCGGTCAGAAATTCGAAGCACGAAGCACAAAATACGAAACAATGACCAAAATGCGAATTTCTCAATGACAAAAACACCGTGCTTTCACCGTCTTAGTTTTGGTCATTTTGTCATTTGATATTCGAATTTGTTTCGGATTTCGGCCCGCCCTCCCCATCCCGAGACCGGTACGGGATCGGGAGGCGCGACACAATCTGGAATAGACTGTTGGCGCTGTGTT